>JARLIE010000218.1 GCA_031291875.1 Minisyncoccota bacterium
CCATCGCTGCCCCCGCGCGCCGCCTCAGCTTCCCGTTATTGTACGGGTTTGATTCGAGGATACTGATCCGGATTGATGATACGGACGAAGCATTGTTCTCCCTCGCCGTGGTACCAGGAATCAGGTATATACGCCGAGCCGCTTGTTACCGACTCCGGCGCCGTCATGTCCGCCTGCGTAATCGCGTAGGGCGCCGTCGGCGCGTTGAAGGTCGCACAAACTTTGAACGCGAGAGAACTCACGGTCGCGTAGGTGTACGGCTGTCCCGTTTGCTCGTCGACCGGCAAGGTGCCGCCGGTAAGCGGCGTTCCGATCTGATCGAGAGCTGCCGGAAGCTTTCCGTTTTGCTGCCAGTAGCTAACAACGTCGCTCTGAATCTGCTGGAGATCACTTACTTTTTGTTCGTCGTAGCGATACGCGCGAGCTTGCGTTGGAGTACCGATGACAACGAATCCCGAGAGAATAGTCGCGATCGCGAGCACACAAACACCGATACCGACATAGCGTCTGCGTTCGGGATACTGATCCCAGTACCCCCACAAATCCGCAATGAAGTGCATGAAGCCTCCCGCCGCGACGAGCAAGATAATGAGCGCTTTCAAAAGAAACGACACCGTGAACGACTCCCCGTTGAGGAACGTCGTGAGTACCGTGATAAGATCGATGGCAACGGTCGCGCCGGTGATGAAGAGCGTAAGAATGAGCGCCCAGCGGCGAATCCAAATGTTCTTGCGCGTATGATCCGCGATCATGTCGCGGCGAATGAACCACATGATCACCATGTAGATCGGCAGCATCACGATGATCGATGCCATTTCATAGCCCACGCCGCTTTCATACGGATCAATCGGCGATAGAGAAAGGGGCGTTGGGAACGTGTAATCCACGTAATTGAAGATCAGCAATATGAACGAAATAACGCTCCAATAAAGCGAGATCATCGCGCCTGCCCAGAGAAAGAAATCCTTGGGAGTTACCCGTGCCTTGTCCATGCAGGAAGTGTTGCACGGCTCATACGCTTCAGCAAGACGAAGAGTGGAACAGCTAGCTGTGTTTAAATTCCATGACGTCCCCGTCTTGAACGATATACTCTTTTCCTTCCGAACGGAGTTGCCCCTTTTCTCGAGCTTTGGCCCACAAACCACATTCAAGGAGCGTGCTCCATTGAATGACATCGGCCCGGATAAACTTGTCGCGGAAGTCGGTGTGGATCGCAGCGCCGGCATCCGGCGCGCTCGAGCCGCGCTTGATGGTCCAGGCCCGCGTCTCGTCCTCCCCGGTTGTAAAGAATGAAATAAGATCGAGCAGCTTGTACCCGCCCTTGATGAGGTCGTCGAGACCGTCATCGGCAACGCCGAGTTCACGGCGGAAATCTGCCTTTTCGTCGGAATGTACGTCGGAGAGATCGTTCTCGACGCCTGCATCGACAAACACATAGTGCGCGCCGGATTGCTCGAAGAAATCCATCAACTCCTTCCAGCGCTGGCCGCCCTCAGCATCGATATTTACCGCGCCGCTCTTGCGGTTGAGAATGTATAAAATCGGCTTCAGCGTAAGCAAGTGGAGTGCGCGGATCGCGAGCTTTTCCTCTTCGGTTAACGAAACGGTTCTTGCTGCTTTGCCAGATTTGAGTGCCGGCAGAATTTTCTCAAGAGCTTCGTTTTCGGCGATTGCTGCTTTGTCTCCCCCGCGCACGTCCCGCACGAGGCGCTCCAGGCGCTTGTCGACGGTTTGCAGGTCGGCCTGCACGAGCTCAAGGTCGATTACTTCTATGTCGTAGCGCGGATCTACTTCGCCCGCGACGTGATGAATATCTTCGTCTTCAAAAATACGCACGACTTCGGCGATCGCATCGACTTCGCGAATGTGCTGCAAAAACTGGTTGCCGAGCCCCTCACCTTCGGAGGCACCTTTGACCAAGCCCGCGATGTCGACGAACTCTACAATGGCAGGAACTTTCTTTTGGGAGTTCGACATTTTCGCGAGCGATTCAAGACGATGATCCGGCACCGCCACGACACCGACCGACGGATCGATCGTTGCGAACGGATAGTTGGCGATCAAAACTCCCTTGCGGGTAAGCGCATTAAAAAGCGTCGATTTGCCGACGTTCGGAAGCCCGACGATACCGATTGATAGCGACATGGCGCTTCATACTACAGCAAATGCCGGCTTTGTTCCATTTCGATATTAGATACCCCTTCTACCCAATTCGTGTACGCGATCGCACCAAGCATTACACTTCGGTTCCGGTACGTTCTCGGCCGGCCCAAGCCAGAGCGAGCGAACGGAAAACCCGGCGAACCACAAAATCCCCCATTTGAGCTGTGCATTGACGTTACCGGGCAAGAGTCGAACCAGCCACGGCGGCGTACCGCTCGTGAGAATCGTGCGAGCTGTCTTGCCGCGGTACAGGCGGTGCCAAAAAATCGTGCGCTTGCCGCTTTTCATTTTTATATAGCGAAACGCTGAGCCCGGTAGCCAGCCGCGGTCGAAGAGGCCTTTCAAGAGCGCCGGCATACCAACCCACCACACAGGATACACGACGACAAAATGATCGCACCAGCCGATTAGTTCTTCAAATTTTTTCAAATCCGGTTCCAGCTCCTGAATGGCGCGATAGCCTTGATGCAAAATCGGGTCGAACTGCATTTCTCCGAGATTGAGACGCTGCACCTCGTGACCTCCCGCTCGCGCGCCGGATTCATAGGCGTCGGCGAGTTTGCCGCACACGCCGCTTCTGTCGGGATGTCCGAGCAATAAAAATATTTTCTTTTTTGTCATGGATTAGTCGTTACCGGTATCGTCTTCTTGTATTTTCTCTTCTTCTTCGAGCGGATTCCCCTTCATCTCCAGCGCGGGTGTGGTTTCTTCTTCCACGTCGGCGTCTTCATCGACACCAGAGAGAAAATCAGCAGGATCGTTGCTGATGTTTTTTCGATTATCTTCCATTTTAGTCATGTATCAATGATGCCACCCTTCGTTGAAAGCGCAAGGAGTGTTTCAACAGAATCCGTCGCGGAAACGTTTACGCGACGCACAAGACCGCACCTCATGCAGCGGTGCACGATGCGATAGTGCGGTGTGGAACCTTCGAGCGCGATAGGCTCCATCATACCGCCGCAGGTTGCGGCGCGATCTCCAGGATCGATATCGACGTGCTTGCTCCAGAGGCAATTCGGGCAGTGATTTGTGTAACCACTGCCCTGCACTCGAGCACCGCAGTGCTCGCAGGTAAAATCTTCTTTGCGTCGAATGAACGACATTACAAAAGGACGGTCGCGCGATTGGCGGAAATTTCGAGCACGCCGCTCGTGACTTCGAATACTTTCGCCTCATGCGAAGGCGCATGCACGAGAATCTTACCCGCCTGCAGCGTCGTCACGAACGCTTCGTGGTGTGGCAAAACGGTGATCTCGCCGTTTGAGGTCGGAAACGTTGCGGACGAAGCCGCGCCGTCGAAGAACGTCTCGCCGACGCTCGCGATGATCAAGTGAAATGTGTTCTGGTCGGCCATTGTTATGCGCTCGCCGCTTCGTCGATCGAACCCTTCATATAGAACGCATTCTCCGGCAACGCATCGTGCTTGCCGTCGAGGATCTCGCCGAACGAGCGAATGGTGTCTTTGAGCGAAACGTACTTACCCTTCGCACCGGTGAAGGTTTCGGCAACTGCGAACGGCTGCGAGAGGAAGCGCTGGATTTTACGCGCGCGGTAAACAAGCTTTTTGTCGTCTTCCGAAAGCTCTTCGATACCGAGAATCGCAATGATGTCCTGCAAATCCTTGTAGCGCTGGAGCACGCGCTTAGTTTCATTGGCGACGCGATAGTGCTCTTCGCCGACGATGTTGGGCTGCAACGCGGTCGAACCGGATTCGAGCGGGTCGATCGCCGGATAGATGCCGAGCGAGGCGAGCGCGCGCGAAAGCGTAACGGTGGAGTCGAGGTGCGCGAAGGTCGTCGCGGGAGCCGGGTCGGTGAGGTCGTCGGCCGGAACATAGATAGCCTGCACCGAGGTAATGGAACCTTCGGTTGTCGAGGTGATGCGCTCCTGGAGGAGGCCCATTTCTTCGGCGAGCGTCGGCTGGTAGCCTACTGCCGACGGCACGCGGCCAAGAAGCGAGGAGACTTCCGAGCCTGCCTGCACGAAACGGAATACATTGTCCATGAAAAAGAGTACGTCCTTGCCACCTTCGTCGCGGAACGCTTCGGCCATGGTGAGACCGGAGAGCGCAACACGGGCGCGAGCGCCCGGGACTTCGTTCATCTGACCGAAGACGAGCGCCGTTTGTTTGAGCACGCCGGAGTCTTTCATTTCGTGGTAGAGGTCGTTGCCTTCGCGCACGCGCTCGCCCACACCAGCGAACACGGAATAGCCGCCGTGCTCGGACGCAACGTTGTGGATCAATTCTTGAATGAGAACCGTCTTGCCGACGCCAGCGCCGCCGAAAAGGCCTACCTTACCGCCCTTTACGAACGGCGCGAGAAGGTCGATTGCTTTGATGCCTGTTTCAAATACCTCCGCCTTTGTGGATTGGCGCGAGAAAACCGGAGGGTCCTGGTGGATCGGCAAACGCTTGGTGTCTTTTGCCAAAGCCTCGAGACCGTCGATCGGCTCGCCGATCACGTTGAACATGCGACCGAGTGCCGCTTCACCTACGGGAACAGAAATCGGTGCGCCGGTATCGATAACCTCGAGGTCGCGGGCAAGCCCGGCGGTGTCTTGCATGGCGATGCAGCGGACACGATTGAGGCCAAGGTGCTGGGCGACTTCGAGCGTCAGCGTTTCCTTGCCATTCTTCACATGCAAAGCATTCCTAATTTGCGGAAGCTTTTCGTCGAACGAAACGTCGACGACCGGCCCGATGATCTGTGTAATAGTTCCTTTAGACATATTTTCCTTATTTTACTGGTATTTTCGACTAATTTCAAATCACTTCATCGCCTCGATACCGGAGGTGATTTCCGACACCTCGCGGGTGATTGCAGCCTGGCGGACCTTGTTGAATTGGCGTGTGTAGAGGTGCGCCATTTCCTTTGCCTTGTCGGTCGCACTTTTCATCGCGACCATGCGTGCTGAGTGCTCGGATGCTTTCGATTCGAGGAGTGCATGAAAGACGGCGATATTCAAAAGGCGTGGCAAGAGCACCGCGAGCACGGAATCTGCATCCGGCTCGATGGTGTAGAAGGCCGGGGCGTGTACGCTTTCATCTTTTTGCGGCGCGTATTTACCGCGCACCGGACGGATGCCCGCGATCATTTCGGCGATCATGTTTTTCGTGATCGGTATAAGTTGGCGAACACTCGGCTGCTGTTCGAATGTGGAGATGAAATTTTGATACACCACATGGCAGGTACCGATTTCTTTGGCCGAATGCAATTCGAGAATTTTCTCGGTGACTTTGCGGATGTCGGCCTCTGAAATTCCGTCGGAAAGGTTCTCGTATTTTTCACGCACGTCGAATCCCCTATTGGCGAAGAAGTCGCCGCCTCGTCGTCCGATCGCGAGAATTACGACATTGCTTTTATCCAAACCACGCTGCGAGATCTCGCGTTCGACGCGGCGAATAATGCCGCTGTTGAGCGATCCCGCGAGCCCTTTGTCGCTGGTAATCATCAAGAAACAGGTTTTGCCAGGCCGCTCTTGCAAAAGCGAGTGTCGGGCGATCTCCACGGTTCCCGAGAGACGTTCGAGTATCGAGAGTGCAGCGGCAGCGTACGAGCGACCGCCGAGCGCTCGCTCTTGCGACTTGCGCATCTTCACAGCAGAGACGGCTTCCATCGCGTGCGTGACGGTTCCCGTTTTTTTATACGATTGTATTTTGAGTTTGATGTTCTTCAGCGAGGCCATATTAGTTCAAGGTTCGATCGAGAAAATCTTGTTGGTGCTTTAGCATGTCTTCCATTTCTTGGAGGTTCTCCACATATTCGTCGCGCAGTGATTCCTTTTCTACAAGCTCCTCTTCGAGAAACTTTCTTTCCGCACCTTCGAGAGATGACAAACGTTCGGTCAAGTGTTCCATTTGTGCGTTCAAGTGTGCAATGCGCTCTTGGTTCAATCTAATCTTTTCGGGCATGACCCGCAGGCCGTTGCGCGCGTATTCTATCTTTTCTTCCGTAGAGAGTGTCTTGAAGTGCTCAGTAATTTGTTCGCGGGCTTCCTCAAGTTCGGAGTCATCGTCAATCTCGACTTCTTCCTTGCGCTCCCGTTTCTTTGGAGGCCGCTCAAACATAGTTATTTTGTCGCGAACAATTCCGGGTGCGCGAGACGGAATTCTTCGGTTGCCTTCGCGATTTCTTTCTTGGAATCGTCCGAGAGTTGGCCCGACTTCTTAATCTCGGCGAACACATTCTTGTGCTGCGCGTCAACGTACTCGACGAAAAGCGTCGCCGCCTCTCGTACACGCGCGACCGGAGTGTCGTTGAATATCCTGAGTGATGCGGCGTAGAGCATCGCGACCTGGCGCTCCATCGGAATCGGCGCGCCATTGCGCTGCTTGAGGAGTTCAATCATGCGCTGACCGGAGGCGAGCTGGTCAGCCGTCGTTTTGTCGAGATCCTGCGCGAACTGAGTGAATGCTTCGAGATCGCGGAATTGCGCGAGTTCAAGCTTGAGACCGCCGGCGACCGCCTTCACTGCCTTGGTTTGTGCGGAAGAACCGACGCGGGACACAGAGATACCGACATCAATCGCCGGACGAACTCCTTTGTTGAAGAGGTCGGTGACGAGGAAGATTTGGCCGTCGGTGATCGAAATGACGTTGGTCGGGATGTATGCGGAAACGTCACCTTCTTGGGTTTCGATGATCGGGAGCGCGGTGATAGAACCGCCGCCCTTCTCTTCGCTCATGCGGCACGCGCGCTCAAGCAAACGAGAGTGGAGATAAAAGATATCGCCCGGATATGCTTCGCGACCCGGCGGGCGGCGAAGAAGGAGCGAGAGTTCGCGGTACGCTACCGCCTGTTTCGAGAGGTCATCGTAAATAATGAGGACGTCCTTGCCTTTGTCCATGAAGTACTCACCCATCGCAACACCCGCAAACGGGGCAAGATATTGCAACGCCGCAGGCGCAGAGGCCGGCGCGTCGACGATGATCGTGTACTCCATCGCGCCCGCTTCACGCAGCTGCTGAGCGATACGAGCGGTCTTCGATTCCTTCTGACCGATAGCAACATAGATACAAATCGGGCGCTTGTCTTCCGGTTCATTCAGCTGGTTGATGATGGTGTCGATCGCAATCGTTGTTTTGCCTGTCGCGCGGTCGCCAATGATGAGCTCACGCTGACCGCGGCCAATCGGGATCATCGCGTCGATCGCGGTGATGCCGGTTGCAAGCGGGACAGTAACGGATTTACGGTCGATAACTCCAGCTGCCTGTCGCTCGACGGGAACCATCGTCATGTTCTTGAATGGACCTTTGGCATCCTGCGGCTCACCGAGCGCATTCACAACACGGCCGAGCAATTCTTCGCCAGCTGGTACGCTGAGTACGTGACCCGTCGATTTGACCGTCATTCCTTCTGAAACACGTGCGGTATCGCCGAGAATAGACGCTCGTACGCCGTCTTCTTCGAGGTTCAAAACGAGGCCGTAGAGTTCAGTCTGCGCCTCCATCGCCTCCGCGAGCTTCTTGCTCTTTGTTTCTTCAAATATCAAAACTTCGCTCATCACGACACTCGTGAGGCCGTCGATCGCGACGACACCGTCGCCGACTTGCACCACACGGCCTACATGAGCACTCTCATGCGTCGGTTTAAATTGTTCGATCTCCTTTATGATCTTTTCGACGGTTGAAGAATTCATAGCTAGCGTACGGCGCGATTATACATATCCAATAATGCTTGTTTATAGCTTGCATCCACGAGCTTACCCTTACCCTCGAAGCGCCATCCTCCGATCAATTCAGGGTCGACGCGTGTTTCGACATCTTTCGCTTCTGCGCCGAGTTCCTTGAGGAGCGGTTCGATGTCTCGCTTTGCGCCGTGCGAATCTTTTTCGCTCGCGATCGTAAGCGTGATCATGTTGTTGCGATGCTCACGTTGCGCCAAGCGCCCGAACGCACTCGCGATGCGAGGCATCAACAGCTCGCGTCCATGCGCCTTGAGCGATTCGTGCAGCGATTGCACCGCCTTGTGAGGCTCCATGCCCCTTTCTACCGATTGCCATAGTGCCTGCGCGTATTCTTTTTCCATATTACGCTTTTTGACCTCGCAAAATCTTCTCCGCAGCGAGCATTGCCGCCTTCACGATCTCGCGCTCGCTCTCTGCAACCACCCGACGCTTCTCTTCTTCCGCGCGGACTTGCGCATCTTTGAGAATGGCGCCAGCTTTCGCTTCGGCTGCGTGTACTGTTTCGGCACCGACTTCGCTTGCGCGAGTGCGCGCGGTGGCGACGAGGCCTTCGGCTTGTCGCGCAGCGTCAGCTACCATTTGGTCTCCTTGCGTTTTTGCATCTTCAAGATGCTGTTGCGCGAGCTGCGCGGTGCGCACGCTCTCGGCGATCTTCGCGCGACGTTCGTCGATGACGCGAAGAATGGGGCGATACAGGAAGTACGAGAGTGCGATGAGCAGTACGGCGAAATTCACCCCTTGTATAAGAAGGAGTTTCCAATCAAGACCGAATGCTGCAAAAAACTGTCCCATACGACTTCCCTGGATTCGTCAGTGCTTAGACGAATTTAATGATGAACGAAACGACGAGCGCCAAGATGCCGAGCGCTTCCGTGAACACGATCGCGAGGATCATATTGGAAACGATCTTGCCAGAAGCGTCCGGATTGCGTCCGATCGCGTCCATTGCCCTGCCGCCGATGAGTCCGATGCCGATACCGGGGCCCAAAACACCGAGGCCTGCCGCGATACCCATGCCGATCATTCGTGCTGAATCAACGTCCATAACCTAAAAGTAACTTTTGGTAATTTCAATTTCGACCGCACTATTGTAGCACGCGTTTGCTGCGTTTTCTAGCAGAGCGAGTGGAGTAAGCGCTGCTTTAGTGCGCTTCTTCGCCGTGCGGTTCCATGATCGCAAGTTTGACGAAAAAGAGCGTGAGGAGCGCAAAAACGGCCGCCTGCACGATTCCCACGAAGAGCTCGAAGCTCATGAGCGGTACTGGCAAGATGTACGGCACGAAATACCCCGCGACCGCGAGCAAAACTTCCCCGGCAAAAACGTTACCGAAAAGACGGAAAGAGAACGAAACAAAGCGTGAAAGTTCGCTGATGAGTTCGATGAGGCCGACGATGAAATTGAGGGGCGAGCTGAAATTGATGAACTTACCGCCGTACCTAAAGAGGCCTACGGCCACAATACCGGCGATCTCAATCGAAAAGACAGAAATAATGGCGAGCGCGAGCGTTGTATTGAGGTCGCTGTTGACGCTGCGTAAGAGCGGGACCCACTCGGCACCCTGTTTGATGATGATCGATCCCACGCCCGGCGTGAACTCGAGCAAATTGGAGGTTGCGATAAAAAGGAAAATCGTCATGAGGAGCGGAAACATGCGACGGGCCCAGGTGCGATCTTCGAGCGTCTCCGTGATGAAGTCGTATACGTACTCAACGAGCCATTCGAGGAATGTCTGGAAGCGGCTCGGCACCATCGAAATGCGCCTTCCTACAAAAAAAGCGGTCAGAATAAGGACGGTCATCACAATCCAACTCGTAATGAGCGTATTGGTAACCGGAATCCCAAAAAGGGATCCGACCCGTTCGGCTGCGAGAGAAATATGAATACCTGACTGCATATTTTTCGAAATGGTAGCACAAAGAAGCGGCGGCCCCAAGGCCGCCGCACACTCCCCGTTGATGTGAATGGTGCCCATTCACAGACGCACTAGCGTAGTCGAATTAGACGTTGGATTTCTGGGGCGGAAGCAATACCTCGTTGATGAGATACACGACGCCGTTCGAGCCCTTGTATTCGGCGATGATGATCGAGGAGTTGACCATCGGGATGTTGTTGATGTCCGTGAAATTCAGCGGATCACCCGACCAAGCCTGCACAACGCCGGAGAATTGGGCACCCGGCTGGATCGCTTTGCCTGCAACGATCGAGTACTGGACGAGGCGCCTAAGTTGCGCAGCTGTCATCTTCGAGAGCGTGCCTTTCGGCAAGCTTGAGAAAGCGCTGTCGGTCGGTACGAAAATCGTGTACTGGCCGGTCGCGCTTATCGAGCTGCCGACGCCGGTCGAGCTTAGCAACGACTCATACTCCGATGCGCTCGGCAAAAGTGTGAGGATCGACTTAACCGTATCACTGCTCTTATCAGTCACCGTCGGTCCTTGAGACGCTTGCGATGTCGTTGTTGCAGCCGTCGAAGTTGCGAGTGACGTATTCGTCGTCGCTACGTTCACCTGCTGATTGGCGGCGATCCACCACCAGCCGAGCGCCGCAATCACGACGATCGCAACGATGCCGATCCAGAATCCCTTATTAGCATTTACATTGTTCATATTGGCGGATATTAGAAACCCCTATAAATCAGGCTTTTGCCTGTTGGTATTTAGACGTACGGAGCTTACCTTTCTTTCATGAACTCCGCTACCACTTTCGCAACGCGTCCCTCCCCTCCCTTGAAACCGTGACCGACCCCGGCAACAGTGAGCACGGTGTCGCTCGGTTTCAAATGCTTCTCAAACCAGGCTGTGGCCTCACTCGCCGGTCGGTCGGCAAACTCGTCTTCCTGCGCCCAGAGCACTAAGATCGGCAGTTTCACCTTCTGTAGCGCACGCGGTTTCTTGTTGGGATCGATATACGTGAAAATTTCTTCCGACGAATCGGGCGTATAGAGCGAGAGAAATCTTTGGGCGTCGTTTAATTCTTCCGGCCACAGAGAAGCCGGAATGAACTCGTTCGGTTTACCGCTCTTTACAAGCTTTCGCGCGTAAGATGCGATTCGAGACAACTTTGCGGCGCCATGACGCTTCAGGGCTCCTGCATAATCACTAACGGGAGCGAGTAGCACGATGCCTTTGACGCCTGCTCCCTTCTTTGAAGCCCAGTAAACTGCCTTTTGACAACCGGTCGAGTGGCCGGCGAGAAAAATGCGCTTCACACCTGTCTTTCGAACGAAATCGATTGCTCCTTGAATATCATCGACACAATCGGTAAAGCGCTCGTGCGCGGATCCCGCTTCATAGGAGATTCCCCTGGTAGATTTAAGCTTGCTCACTGAGTCGTGCCCGCGATTATTGAAAACTACAACTGCAGTATTTTTGTTGACCAAAGACTGCACGACCGAGTGCATCGAAAACATCGAGGAGGTAAGACCATGTATCCAAATGAGCACCTGCTTTGGCTTTTTGGGACCGAACCAAAGTCCGTTCAGTAGAAAATTCTTCGGCGTCGTGATTTGCACGACGAATGCCGGTGTCATAGGGTGAAGTATAAACTACTTCGCGACTGCTACCTCGGCCGAAGAATTGAGATCCGAAGCGAGTTCATCTTGTGTGTGAGGCATGTTCGAAATGCTGACATGCCCGACGACTTTAATAGTCACGTTATTGCAAATACCGAGCACGTTCGCGGGATTCATGGTCTTACCGCCGAGCGTTACTTGCTGTGGCAGGAGAATATCGATCTTGTTACGCCATTTGCTGTTCATGGCGTCTGCGATAACGCGAAGACCGATCTTTTTTCCGACAACGGTATACCCGCAGGACGGCGATGAACTCGCTGAATCGATCTCGATAACGGTACCGAAGGGCAGTTTGCCGGCGAGGTCGGAGGATCGGGCAGCGACGACGTTTGGGTCTGAGTAGGCGCCACTCGCCGTTTCGAGTGGATTACTATCGGTTTGATCAGGAACCGCGTTGTAGGCGGTCATAGCTACCTTCAGAGTCTTATCAGCCGGTACGGCCGTAGCGTCCGCGACAATAGGCATAAGAGAAACGGCCACAAGGGCCGCGATAAGCACGCGCACGCTGGGTGGGGTCATTTGCATGGCTCCGATTGAGAAACGCTAGCATTTATAGAAATTGCTGTCAATGAAAAAAAATGGCTCTGTTGAGCCATTTTTATAATACATTATTTGACTACTTGTCAAATAAGTGCCAATTTAGGGTCATCTTCACGTTCCCTCCTGCCAGCTTTGGAGGTACTTTTGCTGCTCAGGAGTCAGGGAATCGATGGTCAAACCCATGGCCGCGAGCTTCAGGCGAGCTACCGTCTGCTCAATCTCCTCTGAAACCTCATAAACGCCTGGCTGGAGCGCTTTTTGCTTCGCCATCCACTCCGCCGAGAGCGCCTGGGTCGCAAAACTCATGTCCATAACACTGGCCGGGTGCCCCTCGGCAGCCGCCAGATTGACCAATCGACCTTCGGCAAGCACATACACCCGCTTCCCTGCGACAATGTACTCATCCACAAACGTTCGCACGTCTTTTTGGACCGCACTTGAGAGCTTTTCGAGCGCTGGAAGGTCGATCTCGACGTCGAAGTGACCGGCATTGCAGACAATGGCACCGTCCTTCATCTTTTTGAAGTGTTCGCCCGTGATCACCTTCGAGTTGCCGGTGACCGTAACGAAAAGGTCGCCCATGGTGGCCGCTTGCTCCATAGTAGTCACGAAAAAGCCGTCCATAGCCGCCTCGAGCGCCTTGATAGGGTCGACTTCGGTCACTACTACGCCCGCACCCATTCCCTTTGCCCGCATCGCAAGGCCCTTGCCGCACCAGCCGTATCCGGCAACAACAACCATCTTTCCTGCGATAAGCATGTCCGTTGCACGGATAATTCCGTCGAGGGTCGATTGGCCCGTGCCGTAGCGGTTGTCGAACATATTCTTCGTTTTCGCGTCGTTCACGGCGACGATCGGCATCTTGAGTGCGCCGTCTTTCGCCATCGCCCGCAAACGGATGACGCCGGTCGTCGTCTCTTCCGTGCCGCCGATTATCTTCGGTAAAAGATCTGGATGAGATTTGTGGATAGTCGAGACAAGGTCCGCCCCGTCGTCCATCGTCAGCTGTGGCTTTTGACCGATGAGAATCTCAATATGTTTAAAAAAGGTGTCTTTGTCCTCGCCTTTGATCGCGAAGGTCGGAATCTCGTACTCTTTGACGAGTGCGGCAGCAACGTCGTCTTGCGTCGAAAGCGGATTGGAAGCTGCGAGAAATACGTTAGCGCCCCCCGCCTTCAGTGCACGCACCAAGTTTGCCGTTTCGGCGGTCACGTGTAGTACGGCGGCTAGCGTTTTGCCAGCCAGAGGCTTTTCTTTTTCGAATCGCTCGCGAACCGCTCGTAAAACGGGCATATCGCGTTCCGCCCATTCAATTCGCTTTTTGCCAGCCGGCGCAAGACCAGCATCTCGTATGTCGTATTCCATGGACATGAGAATATCATGGATCGCACCTCCTGCGCGTTTCCTGTGACCTCTTGATCTACTACGCCTCGATCTTGTATCCACGCCCGGAGATCGTCTTTATTAACTTCTCTTTCCCGGCGCCGGCGTCGTCGATTTTCTTGCGGATAGAGAGGATATGGGACTCGATCGTGTTGGAAAATATGTCTACCGACATGTCCCACACATGTTCGAGGATCATGCCTCGCGAAAGCACGATTCCCTCGTTGCGCATAAGATATTCCAAAAGCATGAACTCCTTCTTTGTGAGCGTGATTTCGCGATTACTGCGCTTCACCATGAGTCGTTTGGGATCGAGGGTTAGATCGCCAACGCAAAGCACATCGTTTTCAAGAGAGGGTTTGCGCCGCAGCAGGGCGCGAACACGCGCGAGCAGCTCGGAGAGCGCGAATGGTTTGGTTAGGTAGTCGTCGGCGCCGGCATCCAAAAGATCAACTTTCTTAACCGTTTCGTTTTTGACCGAGACAACCAGGATTGGCATCGACTTGCCTTCGGCTCGCAGTTCCCTGCATATCGTGATTCCGTCCTTTTTCGGGAGTTGGTTGTCGAGAATAACGAGGTCGTACTCATTTATTTGTGCGAGATAGGAGCCTCGTTCCCCATCCATCGCGACGTCAACGGCAAAATACTCCGCTTCGAGCGATTCTTTGAGATACGTGCTTATAGCTGCCTCATCTTCAACGATAAGGATTCGCATAGTGACCCCGCGACTTCAATGCGACTTGAGCGACGCGTACGCAAAATTGTATCACGGCGGGGTTCATACCGTTTCCATCTCGAAATGCGATACTGGCGCTCAAACCGCCTCGAGAACCGGCAATTTACCTCGCGGCGGGTCGAGCTTACTAACATAAGTAACCTTCCGAAACTATATGTGGCAACAATGGGTAAACGCTATTCTCGGGCTCTGGGTCATTGCGGTACCATTCATCGGCATCACCGGCTCAGCGATGGTCTGGACACTCGCCATTACAGGTGTCGTCATCGCGGTCCTCGGCGTGTGGGGCGCTCAGCAAGAGCAGAGTCTGGAAGAAGAGCTGCACGAACTTCAATTACAGCACCGCTAAGCACGGCTGCAGCGGGGAGATTGGTCGCCGGCACCTACGTGCCGGCGACTTTATACAAAAGCGAGCGTGCTATACTTTTTTCATGCAAATGTACGCTATCAAATCGGCGGATTTGTTCCTCGACCTTTCCGAAAAAGGCCGGACGTACATACTCAAATTCCGTGATCTCCCGCCGGATCAAAAACCGCGCGAGAAGATGCTCGCACTTGGGTCTTCCGCTCTTTCGGTATCAGAATTGATTGCCGTTATCATCGGGACCGGTACCAAGAAGGAAGATGTACGTGCAATGTCCGAGCGGATTTTGCGAGAGTATGGTGAGCGTAGCCTCGTCGGCAACGTCAACGCCGAAACTCTCAGCAAGGACCTCGACATTCCGCTGGGTAAAGCGCTGCAGATCGCCGCGAGCGCGGAGCTCGGCCGCCGATTTTTCCAAAAGAACGAACTTGGAATAGCGACGGTACGCACGTCGCAAGACGCCTATGAATACCTCAAAGACATGCGCGATCTCTCAAAAGAGCACCTGCGCGGACTCTATCTCAACAACCAACACAAAGTCATCCACGACGAAGTGATTTCGATCGGCACCATCGATACCAATATCGTGCATCCACGAGAAGTCTTCAAACCGGCGCTCGAATACTCGGCCGTCGCCGTGATCCTCGCGCACAATCACCCTTCCGGCTCCCTCGAGCCCAGCAACGCGGATATCGAGATAACCAAACAGCTCGTCCAAAGCGGCAAAATCATGGGTATCCAGCTTCTCGATCACATCATCGTCACCAAAGATGACTACGCCAGCATCCCGGTGTCGTATGAATAGTACGTACGCCGTCCGATCCCCTATCTTTCTTACGAATACTTCGTATGGCATCTCCTTTGTCAGAGATGCATTGCCGCGCGAGCGCAAACAGAACGTCGATTTTCATATCAAATCAGGCGATTATTTCGGCACGCTCGCGACCATCATGGGTCTCATGGCGGATTCGCTGTCGAATAAAGGATCGGACCCGACTCGTTCCATAAAAACACTCGACGAGCTGCGCGAAGATCTTTGCTACGCGCAAGAGACATATCGAATCGAACCGAAAGACTAAAGAGCACTTTGTGGACCCACGGGGAGTCGAACCCCGACCTGTTCCATGCCATGGAACCGTTCTACCGCTATACTATGGGCCCTCTCTAACGGAAGTATCCTACCAGAAAAATCGGCCAAGCGTTATAGTGTCGCAGCCGACCTCCCGTCGTTCAACGGATAGGACGCGAGCTTCCGGAGCTCGTAATGTGGGTTCGATTCCTGCCGGGAGGAACAGTTACTGTGAAAAAAACAACGTACTCAGGCTCTCTCATGGGCACCATGTTCCGCAAGCTTGCGCGAAAAGTCGGCGCGAGGGTACTTATTGAGCCGACCTGGAATACAGTCGGACAAATCGTTTATCAAAGCGGTCGCAAACGATATTTCAGATACTCAAGCCTCGATCTCAATACCCTCGGCGCTTCGGAGATCGCCAAAGATAAGGATTACGCGAATTTCTTTATGAAGCGTATGGGCTATCGAACGATCGTCGGCAAGGCGTTTTACTCTTCGCGTTGGGCGAAAGCGATCGGGTCTCATCGAGATATCGATGCTGCCTATCGATATGCGCAAACAATCGGATTTCCCGTTATCGTCAAGCCAAACAGCGGGAGCCAAGGAGTCGGTGTCGAGCTCGTCCACACAAAAAGAGAATTTTATACCGCATTGCGCCGCATCTTCAAAGGCGATCGCATTGCGCTCGTGCAACAACAGGTTCTTGGACGAGATTATCGCCTCGTCGTCCTCGACGACAAGATGATCTCCGCGTACCAGCGTTCTCCGCTAAAGGTTATTGGCGACGGAAAATCGAACATTAAACGACTATTGAAAATAAAACAGCGGGATTTTTTAAACAGCGGCAGAGATACTTTGTTGCGAATCGACGATCCGCGAATCAAAGCAAAACTAAAACGACAGGGACTTTCCTTCAATTCGATTCCAACAAAAAATCAAAAAATTCCTCTCCTCGACAACGCAAATCTCTCTGGCGGTGGCGACGCGATTGATGTTACGTCTATATTGCACCCTGCATTTAAAAACCTCGCGATCAAGCTGACTCGCGACATGGGTCTTCGACTGTGCGGCGTCGACTTTATGATCGACGGCGATTGCACGAAACCACCAAGTAAATCGAATAATTATTGGATTTTAGAGATTAATGCAGCTCCAGGACTCGACCACTACGTAAAAACGGGCAATACACAACGCAAGATCGTCGAAGACATGTACCTGGAAGTACTCAGACACATGGAACACGACTAGAAAGTCGCTAGAAATCGGCAAAACCATCACCTACACGGTTCCCCTTGCGAAATCGAGAGAAGTAGGCAAAATACTCGCTTCTTCATGCTTCATGTAGTGTTCATCATGAAGATGTATAATTTATATTTAGCAGCCACCACCGAACCTCGACGATGGCTAGACCACGTGCAAACGTTCTGTATTTTCTAAAAAACGAACTGCGACTGCGTAGTCTCCTTTTGTACGCAATAACATTCCTCTCCTATTTTGGTACCGCGACGTTCGGCGAATACCTGTTCTACTACCAGCACACTTCTCCAGCGCTCATCTGGCCACCGTTTGGCATTGCAATCGCCGCCATCCTGATCGGCGGCTACCGCATGTGGCTGCCAATCGCGCTTGCCCAGCTATTCGCGTCATATTCCATCGGGAGTCCGCTTTCTGCGGTACTGACCGCCACCTTGGGACAAACTGTCCAGGCGTTTGTTGCCGTTTGGGTAATGCAGCGATTCAAGTTCGATGGAAACCTTTCGCGAATATTCGACGCGTTCATTTTGATCGCGACAGCCGTCGCTGTATCGACGATAGCGCCCACATTCCTTCTTTTTGCGGGCGTGCTCGAGCATGGGCTCACCTCCCAGCTGGATATCACCTGGGTGCGAACTTGGGCAGGTAGCATGTTCAGTATTCTCCTTATAACTCCCCTTATCACGGTCTGGCTTCCGCCTCGCGAACTTAAACTTTCACCGTTTCAATTATTCGAAATGGGTATTGCGCTCGCGCTTTTGTGTGCAGACGTCTGGATTCTTGCTTGGAGCCCGTTCGTCCAAGAATACGGTCTCACCGGTATTTATGCACTGCTCGCGATATTGGTCTGGATCGCTCTGCGCATGGAGCCGCGCATTCTTACCCTTGCACTCCTTATGCTCGCGATCATTGGGATGGGAGGAGCGTTCTTCGCAAATCCGACTTCGACGCCGCTAAACCAAACGCTCTTCACCCAGGAATTGTTTATCGAATTTATCGCGATCATCTACCTGGTGGTTTCCGCTCTTGCCGAAGAGCGTCGTCGCGCAAGGTACGCCCTTGAGCGCAACGTGGAGCAGCTCCGACTCGCCCTCGAAAAGATCGAGAGCGAAGATATTGCAAAAAACCAGTTCATCGCGACACTCGCGCACGAGCTTCGTAATCCGCTTGCGCCGGTCGTCTCCGCACTCGATCTACTTTCGCTCCAGGACCCTTCGCCCGACGCCGCCCAAACTATTGAGGGCGCCCAGCGAGAGCTCAATGTGATGCGCCGGCTCCTCGACGATATTCTCGACGTCGCGCGCGTCTCCCAACCGCGATTCAAGCTGCAAGTGGAAACGACTGATGCACGAGCACTCCTCGAGCGTTGCATCGAAAGTACCAAAAATTTCCTGCGCAACCGAAGACACACGCTCATTGTTTCGTTGCCAGAAGATTCGGTGATCGTACGGGTCGATCCGATTCGATTCGAACAAATCGTCGTCAACCTGCTCAACAACGCTGGCAAATATACGGCGCCGAGTGGCCGCATCGAGCTTGAATGCAAAAAGGATGGTTCGTTTGCGTGCATAACCGTCCGAGATAACGGTGTCGGTATTCCCATGGAATCGCTTGAAGAAGTGTTCGAACCTTTCCGACAAATTCGTCCTACCGCACAGATCGGCTCAGGCCTCGGCATCGGCCTATGGCTCACCAAGCGCTTAGTCGAAATGCATGGCGGCCGCATCGAAGCCAAAAGTGAGGGCCGCGAGCGTGGGAGCAGTTTTTCTATCTACCTTCCGCTTGAGGAGGGTCCTATCGTCCAGAGCGGTACCTCGCGTGTTTCGACGGCCGTGCTACCGCCCTTCAAGATATTAGTGGTCGACGACAATGAAGCGGCAGCCCGGGCACTGCAAAAATTGCTCCGTCTCAAAGGCAACGATGTCCGCATGGCTCACGATGGCAAGTCCGGCATCGCGACTGCCAGGGATTTTGGGCCCAAAGTAATACTGCTTGATATCGGACTTCCAGACATGAGCGGCTACGACGTGGCCAAAGAGCTCCGCAGACGAGGTTCCGACGCCGTATTGATAGCCCTAACCGGTTTTGGCCAAGAGGAGGACAAGGAAGATGCCAAAAAGGCGGGATTCGACTACCACCTTACCAAACCAGTCGGAATTGCGGATATCGAAGCTATTCTTGGTCGCATATCTCGCCCATGAAAAAACGCCGCGGAAAGCGGCGTTTTCTCAATCAAAAAGGGTGACCCTTATTTCATGTGACCCGAGACGAGTTTCGTCATCTCAAACATCGTGACTTCTCCCTTGCCGTTGAACAAGACTTTGAGCTTGTCGTCCGCAAGGATGTTGCGCTTGTTCTGGGGGTTCTGGAGATCGTGCTTCTTGATGTACTCCCAGATCTTCTTCACGACCTCGCCGCGTGCCATCGGGCCTTTGCCGACGACCGCTTCGAGGGCTTCGTCGAGTTCCAAGGGCTTGAGGAGCGCCGGATTGGCTTTTCGGACCATAGTTTTAATTAATGAATATTACTAAATCAACTGCGGGCTCATTGTAGCAGGGCCTCCCTAGAGCGCTAGGCCTTATCGAGGTCGAGTGTGTAAAGCAAAAAATGCCATATTACGCATATATTTCGAATCTGAGTCAATGTAGGAACAAGTGCGGCACTTCAAATAAAATCTGCCTCACGGCCGATAATGCCCATTCACGCACAGGTCTTACTGGAATTTGAACGTGCCGACGATAGCGGCAAGAAGCGCACTAACGCGTGTTTCGTCGAATTGCTGCATACCGGAAGACTGCGGGTAATTACCCAATTGAGCCGAATGGATGGTGTACTCGACGGCATAGCACGCACCTGCATGAGTCGTTCGATAACTCGTCGTATCGTAGAGTTGCCCAGCTCCCGGATTTCGCATGGTGAAAACGGCGAACGTCGCGTTGTTGATCGATTGTGTTGTCGAAGTCGCCTCGCCGTTCTTTGCGATCAAACAATCCGCGAGCGCGAGATTGCTTTGGCTATAGCCCACCGTCAGTGTCGCTCCGACGAAATTGGTCTGAGGCTCGAACGAACTAGGAACCGTCAACGTAAAGGTTTTGATTCCTGGCGCTTGTGCAACGTTATTCACGCGCCAATCCGTTGATGGTGCCGGCGAGTTTGACGTGGTGACGGCAAAGGCCGTCGGATACGTGATCGAATATCCGGCGGAGGGGTTGGTATAGGTCGTAGTTTGCGCACTGGTCGTTG
Source organism: Minisyncoccota bacterium (assembly GCA_031291875.1). Classification (GTDB taxonomy): domain Bacteria; phylum Patescibacteriota; class Minisyncoccia; order Phycocordibacterales; family UBA2100; genus UBA10103. The sequence goes on from JARLIE010000218.1 coordinate 20,013, forward strand.
TGCTTAAAGTAGACGCCGCTGTCGTAGTGCTTTGTGTCGAAGTAGCAGCTGCACTTGTCGTCGAAGTAGATTGGCCGGTTGTTAGCCCAAAGTAAAAGGCGAGCGCGACAACCAATACAATAAGAAGCGCCCAAACGAGCCAGTTGCGGGACGAGTTGATCATCGAGAGATCATAACAACAACCAGGGTGAAGACTGCATGAACTCGTTCGTTAGTATCGGATGATAATGCGATACCCACCTTTGTCCCGATACATCGTGATCGTATATCCGGAACCGGGCGCATCCGCCCCTGCCGTCGCAAAGGAATAGAGCGAACGGTCACTCGGTAGTGCCGAAGTGCCATCGCTCGAAAGCGCGAGCGGGCTCGAAGGAGCATCGGTTCGCGAGACATTGAAACTCGCGCCGTCTGCGCCGAGCTCGGAAGGCTCGGCGACAGCATCGCCGTCGCTATTGTCCATACGCAACGGACTCGCGCCAGAAGCTAGGATCGTAACCGTCTCGCCATCCTTGATCGCATAGCCGCCGCTAAAATGAATCGTGCCGAAGTAATCGAGCCCGACGGCGCCGCCAACCTCGACTGGCATTTCTTCCACCCAATCGGCGGAAGAAAGTGAAGAGTTGTAGTGCACCGTGGTTTCGTAGGATTTCCCTGTGGTCGAATTCTCAAACGCGACGTCCCAAACACCGGATGATTCCTCCGAGATCGAAACAGAAACGGAATCTCCCGGCGAGATCGAAAGTGGCACGATTTTAGAATCCGACGGGAGTAATTCCATCCATGCGCGATAGATGATCGTTCCGTTTGAATCCGGGATTGCTTCGGTTCCCGCCTGAATAAGGTCGTTGCTTGTGACGCCACCAATACCGATCCACGTCGCATCTGCGACATTCGATCCCCTGCCATTCCGAATGTGCGGTACTGTCCAAGAACCCGACACCGAGGTGTACGTGCCTCCCGTCGCCGTATAGCCAGCCCAATTTAGTGCATCGGTATTTGAACCGGCGGGTGCGAGCGGCAAATTGGGAATCGGCTGCGGCGCCTCTGTTTGCGAGCGTGCCTCTTGTGCCACATGGGCGTCGTTCTGGGCAAGCGCGCCGTCGCCGAATACAAGAGCCCCAATGGATAGAACGAGCACACAAAGCGATAGAAATCGGAATACCGATGAGAGGTTCATAAACCTACTCTATGAGCGGCGCGATTATGTCTGCATGAAGCAAAGCCGCCCTGGAAATCCAAGGCGGCTTTGCCGTAGTATTTTTACTTACCGCACCGACGTTACATCATCGGGGCAGAGCCCGAGGAACAAGTCTTGCAATTCTTTCTGTGCATCACGAGTTCGTAGACGGCTGCGAGGCCGATGACGATATAGATGAGCCACTGAACTACCGGCCAAGCGCCGAAGATCAGCGCCACAAGATCCCAGTTACTTCCGAAAAATCCGCCCAAACCCACCAAAAGCCAGTTGAGGCCTCCGATGATAACCAAGATCCAGGCTGTCATGTGTAATCCTTTCATGCGCGTTTTGAAATGATCGCGAGTAATGCTCGACCCTCACCTAAAAAGTATGGCACCCCTCATGAAGTTGGCTAGCTATGCCAATAGCAGCATGTGCATTACTTATAACGCATCAAAATCAGACACCTTGTCAATTCTCTCCCGCAAAAAATATCCCGCGCTTCCAGAGGTTCGTATGTTCACCTTCGCTTCACCGGAGGACTCTTACAATCGAGCGTAGAACAGTACCTTGATGAGCACATGCCGCCTGCCCCCTTTTGGGGAGGCAGGCGGGATGGGCTAGCAACTTTACCCGAACTTACCCGAAGTAATTTCGGCCCACGTCGCCCGTCTCCTTATATAAGTCGATGCGGAGAGGCGCACTCCGCACCGGCCCCCACACCGTCATGTCACCTCTGCACCAGAGCAGGATAAAAACTGTTTCCGTTGATGGTATCCGTCAAAAACCAATGTTTGATATTTCCGGTGCAACCGTTGCCGTCATCGGGCTCGATCCCGACGGCTTTTCGCTTGGGAAACTAGCAGCGGCGCACGGATTCGAAACAGTCGGCTTCGATGTCGACGAGGTAAAGATCGCTCAGCTGGAAGCGAGTGATTCTGAAAAAAGTCGCCGGCTCTTATTGACAGCGGACGCTTCGAGGTTGAGCGATGCCACTATTTTTGTGGTCAGTATGCATACAAGACAGGGCGAAGCACAATCTGTCCTTGCCGAGCTGGAACGCGAGGTCGCTATCGTCGGCAGCCATTTGAAAGAGGGCGATCTGGTGATCGTTGAATCGATCGTTTATCCCGGCGTCTGTGAACATGTCCTTCTTCCGCTCCTCGAAAAAAATTCAGGGCTCGGACGCCCCGGCCCCGATCGCTCACGCGAAGGGTTTTATTTTGCACATGCGCCCGCGACATCGGCACCGCGCCGAGTAATCGGAGCCGCGAATGCCGAGAGCCTTTCCCGCACTATCGCATTTTATCGTACGCTTGGTAACGAAACGGTATCCATGCGCTCGATCAAAGAAACCGAGGCTGTACCCATGCTTGAAGACTCGCTTCACGACACGACGCTCGCGCTCGCCGCGGAGTTTTCGCTGTTTTTCGATCGAATTGGGATTGATATCAGCAACGTGCTCACTGCGGCTCGTATCACTACGGTAGATTCACGATCCCTTTCAGGGATACACGTGGCCCGAACTTCCCCATCCGCTTACTACCTGGCACGATCAGGGCACGAACATCAGATCGATCAGCAGTTTTTATCTACCGCTCGGCGTATGATCGATTACATGCCGAAATACGCAGCTACAGTCCTCGCGGATCTTTTACGAGAAAAAAGAATCGCGATCAAAGATGTGACCGTCGCACTGCTTGGGCTCGTTGACGAAAACGATTCGGCTCAAGAGAGCGTCGGTTCACGAATCAGAGAAGCGCTCGAAAAAAGAGGAGCACAGGTGCAGGCATACGATCCATACCTCGCCGGCGCGGGCACCGATCTCAAATCGACCCTCGAGCAGGCACAGGCGGCGGTCATCGCAAGCGACTCCCCCGTCTTTCGCAACCTTACGCCGCGTCAATTCGAGGAGCTCGGCATACAGGTCGTTCTCGACGCTAAAAACTGTCTCGACAAAGACGCATTTGCCGAGAGCTCGGTCATCTATCGAGGTATCGGCCGCGGATAATCCTCATTCCACGTTCCAAAAAAGCTGGTAGTATTGCGGTCATGGCCCAAAAGATCCGAAAAGCAGTCATTCCGGCTGCAGGCTTCGGCACTCGATTTCTCCCTCAAACGAAGGCAATGCCCAAGGAAATGCTCCCGATCGTCGACAAACCGATCATTCAGTACGTCGTCGAGGAAGCCGTCGCCTCGGGTATTCAAGACATCATCATTATTACTGGTGCCCACAAGCGCTCCATCGAAGACCATTTCGACTATCCCTTCGAACTTGAGAAACGTCTGCGTGAAGCCGGGAAAGACAAGCAGGCCGACGAAGTGCTCGCCATCGCCGATATGGCGAATTTTATCTACATCCGACAAAAGGGCCCCTACGGCAATGGTACCCCCGTCTTGAACGCACGCGATGCAATCGGCGACGAACCGTTTGCGATTTTGTGGGGCGACGAATTCATCCACTCGGACCCTCCGCGACTCAAGCAAATGATCGATGTCTGGGAAAAGTACGAAGCGCCGAATATTTCAGCGGTGCGCGTCCCGGAAAGCCAGGTCGGCAAATATGGCATCGCTGATGTTTCGCCGGTCGAGGGAAACGTATTCAAGATCGACAAGATCATCGAGAAACCAAAACCGGGCAACGCGCCTTCAAACTTGGCGACTCACGGCGCCTACATAATGCCGCCTCGGCTTTTTGAACTACTGGAAGCGACACCGCCGGGCAAAGACGGCGAGCTGTGGCTCGTCGATGCGATTACCGCGCTCGCCAAAGAACGTGACGTATACGCGGTTGAGATTCAAAACGGCAAGTACTACGATACCGGCAACAAGCTCGAATATCTCAAGACGGTTGTTGAATTCGGTTTGAAACACCCGGATCTCAACGGAGATTTCAAGAACTTTTTGAAAGGACTTGAACTCTAGTGCAACGGTGCTTTGGTGACCTCGTTCTCGATGGCGTTAATCATGTATTGTGAATTGAAATAGTTTGGAAGCTGCGAGCGCCAGAGCGAGCTATTGACGTCTACGTCCGGCGCGACGCCGTTGCCCTCGATCGGGAGATTGTCGTAACGCACCGTCAGATACTCGACGAGCTCAAGCGCGTAGGTGTCGCTCGGATCGAGTACTGTTTGCATCGGCACAATAGCCTCGACGCTTCCCCATCCGCGCGTCGTCGTTCCGACCGTATACGCCAAGTGATCATGTTTGAGCGCCGAGGCAGAAAGTTCTGCGGTGGACTGTGTCATTGAGTCCGTCAAGACCGCGATCTGCTTGAATTGCAACGTCGTCGGATCTTTCGCGATATTGGCGGTGCGCTGCACCTGCAGATTGCCCTGGTGGTACAAATCGAACGCATATTCGTTGGGACCGAAGAAAAGTGCGAGGAAATTTTGCGCGAACGAAAGATCTCCGCCGATATTTCCGCGAACATCGATGATGAGATTGTCGAGCGCAGGAGTTGTCGAGGCGGAATCGATCGCAGCCGCAACTTCTGCGATCGTGGATGGCGCGACGGAGCTAATATCGATGTAGAGCGTGTGCGAATTCAGTACATGCGTAAAGACAGTCGCCTCAGCACCCGTTTGATCGTAAATGGCCTTCGCCGTCGGATTAGTTAGAGTTGCGGCCGCCTTTTGCACTTGCGCGAGCTCTTGTTTACCTTGCGCAGAGGTCGTGGCAGCGAGCTGCGCACTTTTCTCGGCAGCAGCTTGAGCGACTGCAGCCTCGCTCGAGCCCTGCGGAATACCGAGATCGTCGTACAAATTGTTGTTGGGATTCACATTATTGACCGTATTTTCGAGCTGTTGCTTCGCCTGACTCGAAAGCAAGTTATTGCGGCCGGTCGGCGCGAGATTATAGAGCGCGACCTGCAACGTGCCGAGCGCGAGCTGCTCTTGGGTCGTGGTCGAACTACCGGCGAATGCCGCCGAGAGCATTTGCGCGACACCTTCGCGGGTGGAACTCGCAAGCGTCGCGTTTGACGCAGCGGGAGCGTTCAGGTTTTGTCCTGCTTTCTGGACTGACGCCAAAAAAAGCTTGGCCATGTCGGCATCTTGGACTTGCTGCCAGTACTGCCCTTCGATATCGTCATAGGCTTCCATATCAAAACGAACATAGACATTGCTCGCCTCCTGCGAAGTTTTGTATTCAGTGGCCGTTGCGACAGAAGCGGCGGCGGCACTCTTGCCGTGCCACCAGTAGAATCCAGAGCCGGCGGCGACAAAAATAATAGCGGCGAATGCGGCGATCGAGCGATACGCTTTCATGGCTCTCCACTATACCCTACCGAAAACCCTCACACTCAATCGATAGTGTGCATACAAGCGCATTCTCGATTGAGGTGCCGATCGAGACCAACGAGCACATCGGCCCCGATCGCGAGTTGCTGGCCGTACTTACTTCCCATCAATGATCTTTGATCTTTAGAACTACCAATCCCGGGCACAAGCTAGATTTGCTTATTTTAAGCCGTTTTTTAGGATTATGAAGACAGCTCATGAATTCTTCATTTACAAGCCGTACACTGGAGGCTAGGACTTATAAGCCTAACATTTGCGTATGAAGATACTCTTAGTAGAAGATGAACAGAAGCTCGCCCAGGCGCTCTCCAAAGGGCTTACCCACGAGGGGTACACGGTCGATACGATCGACGACGGTAAAAAAGCGTTGACTCGCATTCAGCTCCACCGTTCCGACTACGATGTCATTATTCTTGACCTCATGCTCCCGACGATGGACGGCTATGAGATTTGCAAAGAGGTTCGTGCTGCCAATATCACGACGCCGATCCTCGTTCTCACCGCTCGCGCGGAAACGGACACGAAAGTGCAGCTCTTGCTTGCGGGAGCAGACGATTATCTCGTAAAGCCATTCTCGTTCGCCGAACTCTCAGCTCGCCTCAAAGCGCTGATGCGCAGACCCAACGAAAAGTTGCCGGAAACACTTCGTGTGGGCGACATCGAACTCAACCCCGGCGAACGAAAGGTTTCGCGTGGCGGCAAAGAAGTGCCGCTCACCCTCAAAGAGTTCGGGTTGCTTGAGTACTTCATGCGTCACCCCAACCAGGTCGTTAATCGAGAGGATCTCTTAAGCCACTTGTGGGACTTCAATTATGTGGGATTTAGCAATGTGGTCGACGTACATGTCAAAAATCTTCGACGAAAATTGGAAGGAGAGGGTACGGCTATCTTGGAAACGGTTCGCGGCATCGGTTACCGACTTGCTGAATAAGTATCGGTACGATCCGTTCTTCCACACCGAGACCAACGTCATCATTCTCCAAGTAGCGTTCGCGCTCATATTGCTCGGCGTCGTCGGAGCGTCTTTCAGCGTTCTGTATCGCGACATTTCCGCAGCGATCGTCGACGGCATCAAGCAGGGGCTCGCAACCGGATCCCCGCAGGCGCTCGCCCCCTCGATCGTCGCTCAGATCGAATTGATCCGAACACAAAATCTCGCAACCATCGTCACGATCATCGTCGGCACGACGGTGGTCTTTGGTTATGTAATCGCGCGCGTCACGCTCCAGCCTGCGCGCAATGCGCTCGCGGCGCAAAAGCAATTCATCGGCAATATCGCGCACGAACTGCGCACTCCCCTTTCTGTTATTAAAACGAATACGGAAGTCGCCCTATTCGAAAATAATATGTCCGCAGAACTCAAACAAATCATGCGATCCAACGTTGAAGAACTCGATCGTATCTCTGAGATCATCAACAACCTGCTCTCGCTCTCTGCCCTCGTGAAGCCGGAGCGAATGGAATTCACCACCGTAGATCTTTCGGAATTAGCCTCCCGGGTCGTTTCGAGATTCACCCAACTCGCGAGGCACAACAATCTGCAAATAACCGTTCGAAAAAGTCCGCAGGCATGCGTATGGGGCAACGAAACGGCGCTCGAGCAAATCCTGGGAAACCTGCTCAAAAACGCCATTCAATACACACCACGCAACGGACAAATCATGGTCACGACGGCACCTGGACTTGGCGACCAGGTCGAAGTCACCATCCAAGACTCCGGCGTCGGCATCGCGCGGAAAGACCTCTTTCGCATCTTTGAGCCGTTCTATCGCGCCGAACAGTCCCGCAACCGCACGCAAGGCGGATCCAGTTCGGGCCTAGGGCTCACGATCGTTTCGGAGCTTTTGAAGCTGCACAACGGAAAGATAACGATTCGCTCTGCGGTTGGCCGCGGGACATCGGTCGTCATCCTCTTCCCTGCAGCACGCAAGGGAGCGCAGGTCGGCGGTTCCGAGCTGCACGAGGGACTCAATGAAGTTGCTGTGGATTTTTCTTCCGGTCGAACGGCATAAGCTGATACTCACGGGTCTTCACGCTAGCGTGAATGGTACACATGCTATACTCCGCGCATTACTTTCATTTGTAAAGCTCCTATGCAAGAAACAAACCTGTACACCGTTACCGTTCCGCCGATGATGAAGGCACTGACCGCCCTCTCCGGTATCCTCGACAAAACCGCGGCGCACGCGCAAAGCAAGCAGCTCGAGTGGCACCCCGAAGGCATGCAAGAGGAGGCTCTTTTGAATTCACGACTCATCTCAGACCAGTTCCCGTTCATACGACAGGTGCAAGTCGCCTGCGACAATGCCAAAAATGGCGTCGCACGAATAGCCGGCATCGAGGCGCCCAAGCACGAGGACACGGAAAAAAGTATTGCGGAGCTGAAAGCGCGCATCGATAAAACTGTCGAATTCCTCAAAACGATCAAGCCGGAGCAAGTAATCGGCCAAGATGCACGTAAAGTCTCCCTTGCCTTCTGGGAAGGCAAGGAGATGACCGCCTTCGATTATGTCACTTCCTACCTGATTCCGAATTTTTACTTCCACGTAACCACTGCGTACTCGATTTTGCGCTCCAACGGCGTGCAGATCGGTAAAGGTGACTACATGGGCGAAATGCCCTTTACCGACTAAATGCACAAACACATTTTCTTCGACATGGACGACACGCTCACGCTGAGCAAATCAGCGATGGACGTTGCACACGTTCCACTCTTCCTTGAGCTGTGCGCCTCGCATGACGTAATCGTGGTCTCTGGGCAAGACGAGCAAAATATTCGCCGTCAAATCCCGAGTGAAGCCGACGGTCGTTACTACCTGCTCACTCAAAACGGCAATCACGCGATCGACAAAAATGGCACGGTCATGTGGTACGAGGAGTTCTCGGCGCAACAAAAAGAGGCCATCATGGCGTTTATCAAAACCGTTCACGACGAGCTCGCGCTCCAAGTGAAAGACGAAAACGATCTCGTCGAAGATCGCGGCTCTCAGATCAGCTACAGTCTCATCGGCCACCACGAAGAGGTCGCGAAGAAAAAGGCGTTTGATCCCAAGGCAGAAAAAAGAATTCAGATTCTGCGGGAGCATGCGGCCGAAGTCGATGCACTGAAGCAACTCGGCGTCGAGATTTCGGCAGGCGGAACGACCTGCTTCGACATTATCTTGCTCGGTCGCAATAAAGGATTCAATGTCGCGCGGCTCATCGAGCACGAGGGGTGGAAAAAAGATGAGTCGCTGTATGTAGGCGACGCGCTCGAGCCGGGTCGCAACGACGAAAGCGTCATCGGTGTCATTGCAACGCATGCGGTCAAGGACCATTTCGACACGTTTCGCTTCATTAAGGAAAATCTGGTATCCTAGCCACTCATATGAACGCACTCTCAATCAAGGGACTCACAAAAACCTACGGCAACGGCGTACAAGCGCTCAAGGGCGTCTCGCTCGATATTCCCGAGGGCGACTTTTTTGCCTTGCTCGGCCCCAACGGCGCGGGCAAAACAACGATTATCGGCATTTCAACGGGGCTCGTAAATAAAACTGCCGGCACCGTAGAGGTCTTCGGCCATGATATCGACAAAGAACCCGAGCTCGCGAAAACATACATCGGCCTCGTTGGGCAGGAGATCAACTTCAACCCGTTCGAACGCATCCTCGACACCGTTGTAAACCAAGGTGGCTACTACGGTATACCGCGCTCCGAAGCCATTCCACGAGCCAAGCAACTGCTCACCGATCTCGGTCTCGGCGATAAAATGGAGAGTAATGGAATGCAGCTCTCGGGCGGCATGAAGCGACGCCTCATGATCGCGCGAGCGCTTATTCATAAGCCGAAATTCCTGATCCTCGACGAGCCGACGGCCGGCGTCGACGTCGAATTGCGCCGCGGCATGTGGGATTACCTGCGCAAGCTCACGTCAGAGGGCCTCACCGTACTTCTCACGACGCACTATCTCGAAGAAGCGGAGCAGCTCGCAAAACAAGTCGCAATCATCAACAAAGGCCAGATCATCGTGAACGACACCATCGACAAGGTGCTCGCGATGCACACCGACACCGGCACCACCAAGGAGGGCTTCCGCGGGTCGCGACTCGAAGAAGTATTCCTGGATCTCATTCGCGAAAACAACAACTAATATGGATACCTATCACAAGTGGATCGCCTTTTACACGATGATGCGCAAGGACGTCGTCCGCATTTTCCGTATCTGGGTGCAGACCTTTTTGCCGAGTGTCATCACCTCGACACTCTATTTCCTCATCTTCGGCACTGTGCTCGGGAGCAGAATCGGAACGATGCAGGGCGTGCCGTACATGCAGTTCGTCGTGCCGGGTCTCGTCATGATGGCGATCGTCACCAACGCGTACGCGAACTCATCGTTCACCTTCTTCCAGTCGAAATTCTTCGCGCGCTCGATCGACGAGCTCCTCGTCTCTCCGATGCCGCCGTGGCTTATGATCGCAGGGTTCGTTTCAGGCGGCGTCATCCGGGGTGTCTTGATCGGCGCGCTTGTTTTGATCGTCGGTCTCTTCTTCACCGGCTTGCATCTCACGATCACCAACCTCGCCATAATCCTGCTCTTCGCGATTCTCACCTCGCTCGTCTTCTCGCTCGCGGGACTCGTCAACGGCGTGTATGCGAAATCGATCGACGCGATCAACATCGTGCCGACCTTTGTTTTGCAGCCGCTCACCTATCTCGGCGGCATCTTCTACTCGGTGAATTCATTGCCAGAATTCGCGCGCTACGTCACCTACGTAAATCCCCTCTTCTACCTTATCAACGGCTTCCGCTACGGTTTCCTGGGCTTTGCGGACGTTTCGATCTGGACGTGCGTCGGTGTGCTCGCCGGCCTCATCCTTGCGTTGATCGCGATCAATTGGTACCTCATCAAGTCCGGTCTCGGACTGAAGCAGTAATCGCTTACAGTCTCGCCAACACAAAATCCGCACGTTCGGAGACCGGAATAATCGGTACTTGAACGATTTCATAGCCGAGCTCTTCATAGGCTCGCGTAATTTCCGTATGCAACCATGCTGCTTCCTGCGGTGTTTCGTAGCGCTCCGCATCGTTCGCAAACTCGATCATATCGAGCAAAAAGACTTTTCGATATGTAACGGATTGAATCGCATTCGTAAAGAATTCTTCTACCGGTATGCCGAATTTCCGCAAGTACGCGACATTATCGGGTATACCGCGATCGAAAAAGACTATCTGGTCTTTCGGGGCTTCGGCGACCAGTTCTTGCTGGTGAGCAACGATAAGCTTTTCGAGCGCAAGCGGGTCGGCAACGATAGCTTCGATGTTTTTCCCCGTCGCGAGCTGCGCTGCAATAACCGTGCGCGCCGATTCTGGGAAAACCGAATAGCTGCGCCCTTTAAGCTCGTTGATGAGGGTTGTTTTGCCGGAACAGGGACCCCCCGTAAGCACGTACCAAGGAGGTGTCATACATTTTCTCGCTCAAGATCTACCCATTTGTATTTCAGTCCGTTCCATTCGTGCTCTTCCTCAGAGGTTTTCTTGGTGAACTGATCTTCGTAGGGAGGAAAGAAAGAGTCCGCTTCTTTTTCATCATCGATGAGAGTCAAATATAATTTTTGAATATACGGCAGCGCTTCCTTGTAGATTTGTCCGCCGCCTCCGATCGAAACAGCTTCCGGGTCGATGGCCGCCGCTTTCGCAAGTGCCTCTTCGACCGAGGATGCCACAACCACATCGGGAAAGCTCCACGATTGATCGCGCGTCACAACGATATTGACGCGATCCGGAAGCGGTTTGCCGTTCGTATACTGCAAAATAGATTCGAATGTTTTACGACCGAAAATAATTGGGTGCCCTTTCGTCAGCTGTCTGAACCGCTTCAAATCATCGGGAATATGCCACAGGAGCTTGCCGTCTTTGCCAAGCCCCCCGTTATAGGCGTGCCCCGCACCGATAGCGACCACCGCATATACCAAGGGCTTTTTCATGGGCGAAATATACCACACCTTATTTCCCCCGTCCGCGCAACGGCGATATCCTGCGACGGTGCTAAAATGCCCCGATGCAATCGTACGAAGTCGAAGTGAAGTCTTTGCTCGGCAGCGAGGAGCGAGCCAATGAGTTGCGCGACGCACTCCAAAAAATCGACCCCGCATGCGAGCTCATTTCAAAGAACAAACAACTCAATCATTACTTCGAAGGCGGCACGCTCGAAAAGCTGGCAGAGGTCGTCTCGCCGCACCTCTCCGCCCTCGCGGACGTAAAACTCAACGAAATGATCGGGCGCATGAGCGAATTCTCGATCCGCAGCCGCGACAAAAACGGCACGGTATACCTCGTAGTGAAGGCGTCTGTCGGCGAAGACTCAAGCGAAAACGGCGTCGCTCGCATCGAATTCGAAGAAAAGATGGACATGTCGCTTGAAGAGCTCGATCAACTCATGCTCTCGGCGGGCTTTACGTACCAGGCAAAGTGGTCGCGCGAGCGCGAAGAATATCTCTGCAAGAACGTGAACGTCACGCTCGATAAGAACGCGGGTTACGGCTGGCTTGCCGAGTTCGAGCGTGTCGTCGACGATCAATCCAAGGTCGAGGCAGCCCGCGCCGAAGTTATCGCTCTAATGCAGGAACTTGGCATCGACGAGCTTCCGCAAGCCCGCTTGGAACGCATGTTTTCCTTCTACAACGCCCACTGGCAGGAGTACTATGGCACCGACACAATCTTCACTGTAGAATAACCCTATGTTTCTCTCCGACGTCGACATCAAGAAAGCGATCAAAAACGGAGAAATAACGCTCGAGCCCTTTTCCGAGTCCCGCTTACAGCCCGCGAGCTACGACATCCTGCTCGGCAACAAATTCATCGAGAACGACGCGAGCTCGACGCACTTCGTCGACCCGGCCCGCAAAATCTTCGCGAAGACGACCGAAAAGACCGTGGCCGACGGTAATGAGTTCGTGCTGCATCCGGGCGTTTCAGTGCTCGGACTCTCTAAAGAATACTTCGGCTCGGATCACTACCTTATCCAGGTCGGCGGCAAATCTTCTCTTGCCCGAGTCGGCCTCATGATCCACAACACCGCGGGTATTATCAACCCGGGCCATTTCTTGCACATCACGTTTGAAATCACCAACCAGAGCAATATCCCGATCATCCTGCGCCCTGCCATGGAAATCGCGCAGATCACGTTCTCGAAGCTCACGTCGGAGCCTGAGCGCAACTATCGCCGCGTCGGGCGTTTTGCAAAAGACAATTGGAATCACTTCGTGCCTGCGCCGAAGAAAATTACAAAGCGCCGCTCGGTCGCGAAAGCGAAAAAATAATATGGAACGACATCCCGAATACCAATATCTCGATTTAATGCAGCGCTGCCTTGAGCACGGCGACGAGCAAGTCGATAAAGGCACGAATGTAAAAACCTACAGCATCTTCGGTGCACAAATGCGCTTTGATCTTTCGCAAGGATTCCCCCTCCTAACGACCAAGCGCGTCTACTGGAAAGGTGTTTTACACGAACTGTATTGGTTCATGTCGGGACAATCCAACATCAAGTATCTCGTCGACAACGACGTACATATTTGGGACGACTATCCGTACAAAATCTACAACGAAAAGGTCGGGCGCAAGGAAGTGGCTGCGCTCACCAAAGAAGAATTTGTCGCGAAGATAAAAGAGGACGAAACCTTTGCGAAGGACCACGGAGAACTTCCGCACATTTACGGCGAACACTGGCGGCGCTGGATCGCTCGCGACGGTCGCAAAGTGGATCAGCTCGGCTGGGTCGTCGACGAATTGCGCAAAGACCCGGACGCGCACAACACGCTCGTAACTTCCTGGAATCCTGAATATATGTATGCCATGGCAGCGCCGGGCCAAGCGGCGCGTTTCCCTATTTGTCACAATCTGTACCAGGTCAATATTAAAAACGACAAAGTCTGTTTGCAGCTGTATCAGCGCAGCGCCGACATGTTCCTCGGAGTGCCGTTCAATATCGCGAGTTATGCGCTTTTGACCGCGATTATCGCGAAAATCTTGAAGCGGGAGCCCGGTGAGTATATTCATACGCTCGGAGATTTTCACGTCTACGAAAACCATCGGGACCAGGTGAAAGAACAACTCTCGCGCGAACCACATCCGTTCCCGACCGTCGAGTTCAATCATGATTTCGATTCTCTCGATGAATTCAGACCCGAGTATGTAGTACTCAAAGATTACAATCCTGAAGCGACCATCAAGGCCGAGCTCACCGTCGCCGGCGGCTACAACAAAGACCTGCACGAGAAAAACGCATAGTGTATGATTTAACGCCGCACATATCTTTATCCGACCTTATTCCAAAGATATGGACTACGAACACATTCAAAATCAAGACAAAGAAGTTTTCGACGCAATCGAAGGCGAAGAGTTGCGCGAAATGGAAGGCCTCGAATTGATCCCGTCCGAAAATTATGTTTCGAGGGCGGTGCGCGAAGCCAACGGCTCCGTTTTTACCAATAAGTATTCCGAAGGCTATCCCGGCAAGCGCTACTACGGCGGCCAGACATACACCGACATTGTTGAAACAATCGCGATCGAACGCGCGAAAAAGCTCTTTGACGCAAAGTTTGCCAACGTGCAAACGCTCGGGGGCGCGAATGCGAACATCGCTATGTACTTCGCCCTGCTTGAGCCGGGCGACACCGTGCTTGGCATGGATCTCTCCCACGGTGGTCACCTCACGCACGGCCACCCCGTCACCTACCTCACAAAAATTTTCAGATTCGTTCGCTACAAGATGAAAGATCCGAACACGGGAGAAATCGATTACGACGAAATGCGCGAGGTAGCGAGACGCGAGAAACCGAAGATCGTTCTAGCGGGTTTTTCGGCATATCCTCGAGAGCTCGAATACGCGAAGTTCGCCGATATCGCCCACGAAGTGGGTGCCTACGCCATTATGGACATTGCACACATCGCGGGCCTTATTGCAGGCAAAGCAGTGAAAAGCCCGTTCGAGTTTGGCTTCGATGTCATGACCTCGACCACGCACAAGACGCTTCGCGGCCCGCGCGGCGGTCTTATCCTCACTCGCGAAAACGAGGAAATCGCGAAGAAGATCGACAAAACCGTCTTCCCGGGACTCCAAGGCGGCCCGCACATGAACAACATAGCGGCCAAAGCCGTTGCCTTTGGCGAAGCACTTTCTCCTTCGTTCAAGACGTATGCGGCGCAAATTCTTAAGAATGCAAAAGCGATGGAGAAGGTATTCCTCGACAACAACATCCGTCTCCTTACCGGCGGCACGAGCAATCACCTGTTGCTTGCCGATGTATTCGGTTCGCTCGGCATAAGCGGCCAGGAAGCAGAAACACTGCTCGATCGAGTCGGTATCACACTCAACAAAAATTCCATCGCGGACGACACGCGAAAGCCGATGGATCCTTCCGGCATTCGCTTCGGCACGCCGGCGATTACCACGCGCAACTTCACCGAAAAGGAGTCCGCTCGCGTGGCCGAGCTTATGGTCGAGGCAATGAAGAGCAAGGCGGACGAAACGAAGCTCGACGCGATCCGCGAAGAAATTCGCGAGCTCTGCAAACGATTTCCCGTTCCTGAATCCTTCGTCTAAGTTGTGTTCCACCTGCAACTCATACCGCTCGTACAAGCGATCGGCTATCCCGGTCTGTTCGCCGTCGTCTTTCTCGAAAGCGGCGTATTCTTCGGCTTCTTTCTCCCGGGGTCCTCGATGCTTTTCACGGCGGGGCTACTCGCGACAAAAGGCTTCTTCGATCCTTGGCTGCTCATCTTCCTGATGTGGCTCGCTGCCGTGCTCGGCGATAATGTCGGGTATTGGTTCGGCAATAAGGTAGGGATCAGGCTGTTTTTGCGACCGGATTCGAGATTCTTCAAGCACGAGTATCTCGAGCGAGCAAAGGATTTCTACGACCGGCACGGCGCGCGCACGATCGTGCTTGCCCGATTCGTTCCGATCGTCCGCACCTTCGTTCCCATTGTCGCGGGCGTAGTCAAAATGCGCTATGGCGCGTTTTTGGTCTACAACCTCATCGGCGCGCTCGCTTGGGCCGCAGGCGTCACCTTTCTCGGCTACTACCTCGGCGAGAAGCTTCCGTTCGTACAAACCTACCTGACGCCGATTGTGCTCGCGATCATCGTCGTCACCTCGCTTCCCCTTTTGTGGGAATTTCGCTCATCTGAAAAATAGACGGCGTGCCTAGCGAAGCTGTTTGAGACGAGCAATACCGCCCCAAAGGCCGCCGATATCGCCGAGCTCGGAGTGCACGATCTCGGGAAGACTCGGGAACTTGCGCATGATTTCGGCGAGGTGGAATTTGACGCGTTCGACGGGTATGCCAATTTCGTTGAACATCGAGCCGCCGAGCACTACTCGATCCGGCGACCAATGCAGGATCGTGTTGTGGAGACCGTACGCGAATGTTTGCGCGAGCTCTTCCCATACCGGCGAATCTTTTTCGATATGTTTCGGATTGATTTCATATTTTTCCTGGACGGCCTTGCCCGAAACAAGCTCCTCGAGCGTGCGAGGATTCCCGCCGATGAAAAGATATTGCCCGCCGATCTCGAAGCCGTATGCCGCAGGATCGATGACCCCGTCGACGATGCGGACGCCATTTACGCCGGTCGAAACCGTCGCGTACACGAGAATATGTGCGCCCTTGCCCGCTCCATAAAACGCCTCTCCCAGGCCGACTTGCGCCGTGTCGTTCAAAAGATGCACCGTCGTCGAAAGCGCGGCTTCAAGCTCTCGAGCAAATGGTTTTCCACGCCAATCTGGCAAGTGCGGCGACGTGAGGGGCGTCTTGCCATCGTCGGAAACAACGCCGGTAATATCGATAGCCATTGCGTCGATCTTTTCATTTCCCGCCATTTGGCGGCACGCGCGAATAATATCGGCGATGCCGTCTGCGTAATTCTTCGGTGTCTCCATGATGAGCGGGTCGCCCAATTTCTCAAGATCGCCGCTCTTCGCGATGCGCGTTTTCGTGCCTCCGATGTCCGCTACGATGTACATGGTTTATTCGACAACGAGAAGACCTCCGAAATCCGTTTTCCGCACCTCCTTGTAGTTCTTGTTGGGAAGAAGCGCGGGAGCGCCGTTTCGCTCGACGACATAGTACGCGAAGCCGTGCATCTTTTTGACCGCTTCGTAATCGGCGTGGCCGGGCATCGAGGCGGAGTCGTCCGGACCTTCGACGGGAGAATCGTCGACAAGCACCAGCCAGGTAGCACCGGTATTGGTCATCAAGTGTCCATATCCTGGCGGCATATACACGGAATCGCCCGCTTTCACATTGATTGCCTTGAATTCTTCCACGACCGACGGGTCGCTCGAATCGACTAGCTTTTGTTGGAGCACCACACCTTCCCCAGAGACGAACCAGTAGGTCTCGTCTAAATTGCCGATGTGGTAGTGCCCATACGTTTTGATGTATTCGCCGCCGACGGTACCCGTTTCAAGCACTGTGATATTGCGTTTATTCTTCCCTCCTCGAATCATATAGTAATGAATCGACGGGCCCGAAGCGCTCGGGTCCAACAATACATCGGCCATCTTTTCCTGTGTTCGGGCTGCGTAGGGTTCGAATGTCATGGAACCATCTTACCACTTAAAAATGAAGAAAAAGTGCCGCTGAAAGGCCTCTATATTCCTACAAAGCAGGCAATTCCTTCATCTTTTTGAGGTACAAGAGCACCGCATTGACGTAGGCGGCATGCGACCAGGCAAGCGGCGCGACGGAAACCTGTTCGCCTGTTTGCGGATGTTGCTGCTCGGATAGGACACCCGAGGGCTGGGCGTGCCGCACTACCCAATCAAACGTTTCGCGCACGCGCGCGAGGTCCGAGCGCTTCTTTGCACGCGCAATGAGGTATTCCGCGTACCAGAGCGTCGTCACAATCCATGGGTTGCCTTGAGACGGTCCTGGAATGCGGTAGTAGTCGTCGTCCTCAAAGCGAGCAATGCCGCCGGCGGAAATACCCTCACTCAACCGTATGACGGTCGTTTGCCAGGCACGTTCAAGGCGTGGATCGTCCACCGGCAACATACCGAACGCAAATATGCCGTAGGCGCTCGAGGCATCCAGCGTGCGATCGTACACGATGCCGTTTTTGGTATTCTCAAGCATGTTCACGAAATAACCGTTCTTTTCATCCCAAAGATTCTTAATGATCGCCTCGCGAATCTCGCTGGCCGCCGTTCGATACTTTTTTTCATTCTCCTTTTTTCCGACTGCCGCAGAGAGATCCGCTGCCGCGCTGAGCGCCGCGCTCGTTGCGGCGCAGGTGAACGTCAGTACGCCCCGCTTTCGCTCCCAAAGATCGTACGATGGCTGCGGCAAGCCGGTCGCCGGGTCGCGATAGTCGAGCATGAAATTCGCGGCTCGCTCGACGATCGGTTCGTAATTCATTTCAAGCCATTCGATATCTTTCGCCGACTCGAATTCGCGCGCCGCCGTAAGCACGACGAGCGCCGTTTCGTCCTCCTGAATCGGCAGCTGCATTTCGCCATCTTTCCACCACGGATGCCAGGAGCTTCCGAGCGACATGTCGGGCAAATATTTGTGGAGGAAATACCCGTTTTTCGTAATCGTGTGTCTGCAAAATTCCAGGAATCGTTTGGCGATGACGGTGTCACCTGCCTCGATCAATACTTGGGCGATCATCGAGGCGTCTCGCGGCCAGATGTAGGAGTACGTATCGAGCGCGAATTGCAAAATATCGGAATCGAGCGAGGCGATGATGCCGCCATCTTGATCGACGTGCGCGCGCATATACATAAGCGATTTTTTGAACAGCGCTGCATGCTGATCGGGTAAATCTGCGAACTCGCGCGTCCCGAGCCATTCCTTCCAAAGGTCGTCCGCGTTGCGCACCAAATACTCGGCACTTTTCTTTATAATGTAGGTGTTCAATTCCTGCGCCTCCTGGATGAACTGTGCCGCCGCGATCCAATAGTGCGCGACGCGCACCTGTTGAGAATCGTACTCACCATAGACGCCAAGCACCGAATCCGCCGGCCCATGCTCGATCGGATTCTTACTAAGTTGGCCGTCCTCGGCATCTTTGTGCGATCCCTCCTTGCCTTGGAAATTCATGCGGCCGGTCGCGAAGTCTTGAAACGGCTCATCGTCGAGCGTCGCGTTCATCAAAAATACGCGACGACCTTTGTAATGAATAATCGAATGTGAAATCGGATCGAAGTAGGCAGTGTCGCTGCCGTGGGATTTATATATCTCGTATTGATGCGCAAAGTACAACTTGATGGCGCGCTTTTGACCGAGGTTGCGTACTGTAATTCTTCGTATAAACACCGGCCTATCGCTATACACCATGTCGGTGAACGTAAGCTCGATACCGAGCTGTTCGTGCTTCGCAGTAATTGCGCTCTGAAGCGCCTCGTCTTCGCAACCCACCGTGATTTGCCATGCCGGATCGTCAGAGAGCCAGCTCAAACGACCATCGACCCAAATACCGACACGGTGCACATAATGGCCACGCACATGATCTTCTTGCCCGACATGGGGAAAGTAGATATCGCGAACAGCGCCGCGGTTATCGAGCGCAACGGCGAGCTGTCCATTGGAAAGAACAATGGAACGGGACATACAAAAAGTATATCGCATAATCCGCGACCTTCACGAGACCGAAGCTCGATAAACAGGAGAACGTATTAGACGCCTCGCTTTTCCAAACGCAATTTCAGATCCTGGAGCGCATTCATGTACGCGATATGCGCGTCATAGGGCGATTCGTACGGCGAAAAGTACGCGTGCACGTCGCCGTCGCTAAACCACTTGGTGCACATGTAGTAGAAGTGATCGGAGGTTTGGAGGCGACGCCAATCCTCAAGAAGCTTTAGATCGTTCGAAAGAAGAATCTTTTCCTCGAGCGCATAGATGGCATCGAGCGCGGAGCGCTGCATAGGATTCCCCGTCCATGCAGTGAGGTCGCGGTCGGTGTCGGCCCAGGTGACCGTATGCGGCATATCGACTTCGTCCCGCACGTCATATGCGGCGATGACTTCTGAAGGTGTTTTGAAATCCATTCCGGGATTCTTTGCCAGCTCTTCTGGCAGCTTTTCGAGAAATTGAAAGATGCCGCTATCTTCCCACTGGTGTTCGCCGAACGTTTCGTAGTCCATAAAAAGATTCACCACATCCCCTTCTGCAACGCCAAGCCACTGCGCGTACTTTTCCGCCGAAAGCGGGAACTCGCTCCAGTCGCGAGAAGAGAAACGAAATGCAACGTCGTCGGAGAGACGGTAATTTTTCAAAAGGAGCCGTGCGTTTTGCGAACCCTTCGGTCGGTACACGTAGTTGGGTGATCGCCAGCCGAGTACCGGATCCCAACCTTCGGTAAGAATACCTGCATAGCCGTTGCGATCCGCCCATTCTCCGAGATCGTTGCGGTATGAAAGCTCAGTGTTGCGAAATACGCGAGGCCAAACGCCGAACAGCTTGCGGACCGTTTCCCGGTGCTTCGCGACCTGTCGCTCAAACTCCGAGGGCGAGTAGAAAAACGCGAGTGAGTGATAGTATGTTTCGCCAAGAACCTCGACGCGGCCGGTGTCGATCAATTCTTTGAAGAGCGCGATCACTTCCGGCGTGTAGTGCTGCATCTGCTCAAGCGCAACGCCCGAGAACGAGAACGAGACTTTCATTTCTGGATGTCGATGCAGCAGCTCGATCAAGAGCTTCGTCGTCGGAATGTACGACTTGCGAGCTACTTTCTCGAGTATTTGGCGATTGTTCAACTTACTATCGCTGCGGTCGTTGAAATATTCCGGGTCATTACCAATATCAAACACGCGATAATTCTTCACGCGATACGGCTGGTGCACCTGAAAATAAAAGCAGACCGACTTCATACGGTTTCGTAGCTCATTGTACACCCGCAAAGAGCGTTTCTTGCAGGACGTTTTCCACCTTTCCGGCGGCGTCTTCCCAGGTAATAGCCTGAACTTCTTGTTGGCCGTTTTCGGAAAGCGTTTGTTTCAATCCCTTGTGGTGGACAACGCCGAGAATCTTGTTGGTCATTTCGTCGACATCCCAAAAATCGACCTTGAGCGCGTGGCGAACCTTTTCCGCAGCACCGGATTGTTTCGAAAGCAAAACCGGCGTGCCGTTTTTCATAGCTTCAAGGGCAGTGATGCCAAACGGTTCGGAAACGGACGGCATAACGAAGAGATCTGCAGCTCGATACACCTCCGTGCGCTCATTACCGCGCAAAAAGCCGGTGAACAGCACCCGGTCGGAAATTCCCAGCTTTGCGGCCATATCCATAATCTGCCGTTCCATGTCGCCCGAGCCGGAGAGGAAGAAAACAACTTTCGGATCGCGGGACAAGACGCTCTTTGCGGCGCGCAAAAAGTAATCGGGACCCTTTTGCATCGTGATGCGGCCAAGGAAAAGAACGATGGAGTATCCGGCGGCCTTTAGGTGCTTGAGGCGCAGCGTATCGTTCGCGACACCCGGCTCGGTAGAGTCGTCGATGCCGTTGTGCACCACTTTTATTTTCGATTCCGGTATTCCGTAAAAACGAACGATGAGATCTTTGGTGTACTGCGACACGGCAATCACGCGATCAGCGACCTCCATCCCCTCTTTTTCAATCGCGTAGACGTCCTGGTTCACTCCCATAGGACCGCCGCAGCGGTCGAAATCCGTCGCATGCACGTGTACGATAAGCGGTTTGCCGGAAAGACGCTTCGCCTCAATGCCGGCGCCAAACGAGAGCCAATCGTGGGCATAAATAATATCAAACTGATTTTCTTCTTCCTGTGCGATTTGGCCGCCGAGCAGCGCGTAGCGCTGCACTTCGCTAAAAAGATCGCTGCCGTAAATACCGATGTCGTGAACTGCGCGCGAATAGTTGCCGCTACCGATGTAGGGCCTAAGCGGCGAGTTTACCGCGCGGCCCTGGATTCCAGTCTCGGCAAAAACAAAACGCGCCCATGGCGCGCCGACCTGAATCTTTTTTGGCATGACGAATGTTATTTCAATACCCCGAGCCGCAAGCGCACGCGTAAGACCCTGACAAGCAACGCCTAAACCGCCGCTGTTGTGCGGTGGAAATTCCCAACCAAACATAAGCACGCGCGTTTTCATCCGAATTGAGACTAGAAAAGTGGCCCCGCGTCAATCTTACACCCGCCTGTGGATAAGATTGTGGAAAAACATGTGGAAAACGGCCATTTTTCTTACCCTAGCCCGTTTCGTGGTACCTTTTGTAGATGGATTGCCCCAAAGCGGCGCTTTTTGACCTCGACGATACCTTAGCCGAGAGCTTTAAAGCCCCGTCAGAGGCTATGGTTGCCCGAGTCGCTCGCCTTGCCGAGCTCATGCCCGTTGCCATCCTTTCGGGCGCGAGTTACGAGCGCATGAAGGAGGAGATTTTGGATCCCATCCTTGGCTTGGGAAAAACGGTACGGCTGTATGCCTTCCCCGACAGTGCATCTATTGCCTACACACTCGTGGACGACGCTTGGCAGGAGGCCTATTCGCTCGCGTTTACACCGGAGCAGCTTGAGCGTATTCGCTCGATCATTGAGGAGTGTGTTTCTCAGCACGACATAGCATCCGGCATGCCGTACGAACCTCAAATCCTGCTGGAAAAGACTCAGGTGCGCTACGCAGCGCTCGGCCTCAATGCGACGGAAGCGGACAAGAACACCTGGGATCCCGATCAGGTGAAGCGACGTGCACTCAAGACGCTTCTCGACCAAAAGTTGCCGGAATGCGAGGTTTTGATCGGCGGACGAACGACCATCGATATCACCCGCAAAGGGGTCGACAAAGCCTACGGCGTTCGCTGGTTCTCTGAGTACTTGCACATTCCTGCGCAGGAGATGTTCTACGTCGGCGACGCGCTCTATGAGGGCGGTAACGACCAGGTAGTTATCTCAACCGGCATACAAGCCCGACAAACGAGCGGCCCCGAAGAAACACTTTCTATCCTCGACGAACTGCTCGCCATCGCGCAGTAGCAATTTTGAATACATCGCAAAACAGGCGGCTATTCGGCCGCCTGTTGTTTGTTGTCGTTTGACCTAGGCTGCGCGGTACCTGCGCCACGCCCAGTAGATTGCCCCAAGCACAATCACGGCAAGCAGTGTCCACCATACCCACGCGGGAACGCCGTTGAACGCCTCGGCAACTGCCGCAGTCTGCGAGCTCGTAGCTACCAATGCGGCGGCCGCTTCCTGATTTGTGCCGGTCGCCGTTGTCGCGCTCGTCGTCGAACCCGACGTAGGGACAATAGCGTTATTCGGTACTGGCACCTGCGCCGTTCCCTGCGTTGCAGGAGTGGTCGGTGCTGATGCGTTCGCGACCGTTACCGTGACCGAACCTTGCGATCCGGAAAGCTCGTTGTTGCTACCGCCATCCAAAAGGATCGAATTGCCGTCGACCGTGATAGTTGCCTTTCCCGCCTGCTTCGCGCGGAACGTGAGCGTTCCCAAAACGGTTGGGGAACTGAATCCCGCCGGATAGCCGCCTGTTTTAATGACGGTGCCGTTTGTGTTGTCCATAAGATCGTACCCGCTCTGGGTAACGGCGATCCACGTCGGCGCAAGCGAGAAGGCGGTCGCCGAGAGGATATTCGAGTTGAACTGAATGTTCGCGCTCGAAGTGTAGAGCGGCGTTCCGCTCGGGGTCGCCGTGACAGTGACCGTGAATGTCTGTCCTGCGACAACAGTGACCGTCGAAGGTGTCAGCTGGATCGAAGCCGCAAGCGCGAGCGACGGGACCAGGAAGAGCGTGCCGATGACGAGATTTGTTACGAGTTTGTTCATACTAGATAATCCAGTGGGTAAGGAAGTTGTTAAGGTCCAATAAGTTTACGGTGCCGTCGTTGTTGAAGTCTCCGGGGATATTCGAACCACTCTTGCCCCAGTTGGCGAACAGGATGTTGAGGTCGAAGATATCTACCTTGCCGTCGTGGTTGAGGTCGTACGGCGAGTAGCTCTGCCCGATCGGGCCGTTGCCGCCGCCGCTTCCTCCTGAATTTGAATTGGAGTTGGAATTGGAATTCGAGTTCGAATTCGAGTTGCTCTGAGCCGCGTACGTGAAGGTAATCTTTGCATCACTCGCGATCGTTTCACCCGCCATGTCTTTGACCGAACCGGAAGGGATGGTCACCGTGACCGCGCCGTTTGCGGCCGGCGTCACATCGAACGTAACTGTCGTGCTAGCCGCGCTGATTTGAATGTTGCCGACAATACCATTACCTACTGTCAGATCACTCGTGTCGAAGCCTCGAATCGGCTGCGAGAATGTTGCCGTGATATGAATCGGATTGTCACTAATCGTAGTTGTCGTCGCAGAGGTCGAAGTGAGATTGACCGTCTCAGGACCCTCGACGATGACGGTGCGAGTCGCGTATCCCGTGTTATTGCCACCGTCTGTTGCGGCATAGAGGATCGTGTGCGTGCCCGGAGTCGTGGTGCTCAGAAGGTTCGCCGTATTGAAGGCTGTTTCCGACGTGGTCGCCTCCCCGTCAAACGAAAGGCTGTAGCTGATACCGTTGGTCGGTGTGTCAGTCACGGTCACTCCCTGATCTAAGTAGCTCGCGCTGAATCCGATGTAGGTCGGGTTGTTGCCGACAATCGTGAGGACCGGCGTCGTCGTGTCTTTAATTGTGACCGTAACGGTTGCTGGCGCGGAGTCCCCTACTGCGTTGTGCGCTTCATACGTGAACGTGTCGGTTCCCGCATAGTTTGCATTCGGGGTGTACTTGATTTCATTGCCGACAACCGTCGCGCTGCCGTTACTTGGTGCACTCACTTTTGTTGCGTCGATGCTGGTCGCACCTGTGTCGTTCGCAAGCACGTCGATCGTCGCTGATTGGTTCATAGTAATGGTCGCGCTGTCGTTAACGGCTGTCGGGACTGTCGGCGGAGCTGACGAGGTGACTGCCGTTTGCTGACCGCCGTTGTACCACTGACCGTTCACGTGGGACCATGCGACGTAGTAGTAGGTTGTGCTGGGCGTAATCGTCGCCATGTTGGCGTTGACGCCGCCGGTCGTAATGCCATTGGTGGTCACGAGCGAAAGCTGATCGGAGAACGGCGAGCTGGTACCGACCGCCGAGAGAACCGGGGTCGAATAGACGCCTGTGGGAATGTTGTTGGGGTTCGAGAAGTCGATCGAAGAGGTGGAGACCCAGAACGATTCTGCATCCGCCGTGACCCCACCGTTGGTTGCGTTCAATGTCGCGTCGACGCTCGAGAGATTCGTTGCCGCATTTGTCGTCACACCCGGAATTCCTACCGCCGGGCCGTTACCGGTCGTAAAGCTTTGTTCTGCGCCCGGGTACCAGGTGCCACCGACATTCGCCCATGCGACGTAGTAGTACGTGGTGTTAGGTTGGATTGTCGGAAGATTGCTCGGGATTCCGTGGGTTGTCGCGATCGAGAGTTGATCGGAGAACGGCGTGTTGGCAGAGACCGTATTGGTAACCGGAGTCGAAACAACGCCGGAAGGAATGTTAGTCGGATTGGAGGTGTCGATGGGCGAAGTGGTGGAGATCCAGAACGAAACCTGACTCGCATCACTTTGACCTACCGTGCCGTTGAGCTGCGCATCGTACGGCGTGACATTGCTGGCAAGATCGGTCGTAACGGTTGCGTCCGACGTCGTCATGAAGGTGTCGACACTGCCCGGGTACCAGATGCCGTTGGATTGAATCCAGGCGACAAAGTAGTACTTCGTGTTCGATACAAGACCAGAAAGCGCCTTACTGAACTGACCGCCAGCGCTTGTTGCCCCAAGACCACTGTCGTGCGTCCAACCGGAAGCCGGGAACTCACTGGAGCCCGGGTCCGTGCCGGCACTAAGCGTGCCGCTGATCGGCGTTGTACCCCACCAGAAGGAGGTGT
The DNA here is from genome assembly GCA_031291875.1 of Minisyncoccota bacterium. Lineage (GTDB taxonomy): Bacteria > Patescibacteriota > Minisyncoccia > Phycocordibacterales > UBA2100 > UBA10103. The sequence goes on from JARLIE010000218.1 coordinate 45,364, forward strand.
TGTCGGCGTTCATCGATCCGACGGTTCCGTTTGCTATCGCACTGCTGCTGCCAACACTTGTTGCAGCGTCAGTAGTGACGGTGGGAACCGAACCGTTCGAGGTTGTGAATGTTTCAACACTGCCCGGGTACCATGTACCGCCGATCTGAACCCATGCAACGAAGTAATACTGGGTGTTCGGTGAGAGTGGCTTTATCGATTCGCTGAAGTTTGCGTTCGCTGAAGCATTGCTGAGTCCGCTGTCGTGCTGCCAGCCGGAAGCCGGAAATTCTGTTGAACCCGGATCAGTTCCTGCCACGAGTGACATTGTAATCGGCGTGGTTCCCCACCAGAATGAGGTGTTGTCCGCGGCCGTCGCGCCGTCAGTGCCGTTAAGGGTCGCGTCGACTGTGTTTACCGGATTTGCGGGGTCAGTGATTACCTTTGCGTTGTTCGGATCAAATACGACGCACTGTGTGTCGCCATTTTGCGGAACGAAGGTAAGTTCTTGATTGTCGTTTGTTCCCGAGGTGTCTCCATCGCCCTTGCAATACAAACCAAGAGGCGCGTTTGCGGGAAGCTGATTGCCGCTCGCATCCGTTTCCGCGATGAGGTAGCGGCCGCTTGCCGGAACGGAAAGTGTGAGAACACCGTTTGCATCTGTAGCGCCGCCGAGCGTGAACGGTTGTCCGAGTTCAGGATACGGACTATTCGCATCAATCTGAGTTCCGTGAACATAACCGATGTGTACACCTTGTTCTGGAGTACAACCTACCGGAACTGTGCCGCCGATGCCACTTTGCGCGCGCGTTACAACCGTAGTAGCGGGGCACGTATATGCAGTAACGTCGATGTTGCCATTGATTGTTGAAGACGTGAGATCGACGTTTGAGATGATGAAACCTTTTCCTGCAGTTGAGGGAGCAGCGGAAACACTGCCACCTTGGCGGAAGATCAGAGAATCGACTGTTGGAACCTTGTTGCCATTTCCGGCCTGCTCGGGATCGAAGCGGTAGTAGTCCTCCCAAGTCGTGCCAGTGTGAACGAGATTGCCGTCAATGTAGATCTTTACGATGTCATTTCCTGCGCCGTCCACGAAGTCGATCGAAAACTTAATAGTGTGAGGCTGCGTGCGTGTCAGAGTCGCGATGTCGGTTTCGACAAATTCATTCGGTGTGCCGATAGAAGCCTGACCGCCCGGAACGTCATCGAAGAAGACGTGGATGCCATCCGTCTGGTCTTCGAAACGAAGATAACTCATGCGCGAACCAGAACCATTGTCAGGCGAAACCGAAAGCGCGAGTCCGCTTTGGACACTCGGCATCACCGACGCCAAATCGAATTGGGCCTCGAAGTGATTCTGACGAGTGCCGCTCGAAGAGCCATTGCTGACCGCCGTGCTTTCTCCCGCCTGATTTGTAAGAGCCGGAGAGAAGGTCTGGTCGCCAAAGCCGCCGGAAGTTACCGCATTTGAGACGCGAAGTACTTTGCAGCCAAGCGTGGTGAATCCGTACGTGTTGTCAACGATCGCCTGGTCGTACGGACCGGTAGCACTCCAACCTTGCTGACCATTCACTGAGCCGTCGGTAAAGGTGTTGAAGGAACCCGCTCCGGAGCAGCTCGGGATTTGATACGGTTCGAATTCATACTTCGTCGCCGTTGATCCCGTGCCGATCGTGAAATCACTGATATCCGCCGTGTAACCGTTTGGGCCTGGTTCGCCAACACGAATACCCAGCCAGCCGTCGGCAGGAAGAACACGTGCATTCGGGTAATCAGCAAGAATTGAGGACCACGCGCGAGCTGTAGTTCCTGAGACGCCTGTCTTGCCGGCGTCAGGACCGACATCCGTGACCGGCCAAGTGCCGCCCGAGTATTCCCACTTCGCATTGCCGTTGTTGAGGGCGTCCCAAGTTTGCCACGTGTTCTGCGTAACCGTGCCGTTGTCGTTCGGCTCGTACACCAAGCGTCTCTGCCACGTATTCGAACCATCAAAATCGACATTGAAGTTGAGGAACGGTACCTCCGTCGCGCTGATACCGGCACCACTGTGCGAGTATTCACTGAAGGAAAGTGCGGTAATCGTATTGAGTGGTGTGCCAGCGAATTGGTACGTAGCAATATTCTTACGGTCGTTCGAAGAACCGAGCGAGAACTCAATACTGCCGCTGCCGTTCGGAGAGGTTGCAGGTCCGGAAACAAACGAACCGAGCGTGTTGTCGACCGTGTCATTCGTATCGTTGTACATAAACCACTTATTTGCACCGTCCGCTGCGACAGTCGCAGGATTCGAAGAAGAATTGTCGAGATCACTAAAGTGAATGATGGCGACTGAGGTGTTGGTGACTGCTTGGAAGGTGACGCCGAAAGCTTGAGCTATCGGGCTAGCGGCATTGTAGTTCTGGTCGCCTGGATTACTCGCGTTCACCGTGCATGTGCCGACCGTGAAGAGGTGGATGGTGCTACCCGTGACTGAGCACGCCCCCGAAGCAGTAAAGATGTTCGAAGTCGTGGCGCTCTTGGTTACATAGGAATCGACACTAAAGTCAGGTATGCCGAGGGTTCGGTCAGGAAGCGTACCGAACGAGAACGTCTGATTCACCTTATTGATGGAGGCTGTTGCGGTCGCCTGAGGGGTGCCGAGAGTGTAGTTGGAAGCAGCGGATCCGCCGAGCGTAAGGCCGCTAACGTCGACAGTCTTGCCGGTGCCAGCATTAGAATCCGTAAAATTGCCGACCGCACTGCCCGTGGAGAGGGTTACGTGATCGAAAAGAAGTACGCCATGCAGTTGTGCATGAGTTACGTCGATCGTCGCTACTGCGGTACCGTCATACGGTTTATCGCTCGCGGTGATACCTGTCACGCTCAGTGTTTTTTGCGTGACAGTGAGGTTGGCAGAACCGGTGTCGCCCACATATGCAGGGCTGCCAAAGCTACCGAAAAATGCGCCTCCAATATAGTTGACGTGCACACCAACCTTAGTGAGTGACGTCAGCTGAACATTCTGAAGCGTGGCGACACCGTGTGAGTCAGTATTCGCAGCTCCGAGAGGAAACCCGTTGAACGTGAAGAATACAGTCTTGTTCGCGACTGGTACTCCGCCCGGATTGGTCGTAAGGGTCGCCTGGAGTGTGACCGAACCGCCGTAGGTCGCCGTTTCGGGAGCAACCGTGAGGGTCGTGTTAGTTGCTGCTAATGCAAACGCAGGTACGAACATGCTGAAAGCCGCAACAATTCCCGCTGCGAGGCCCGCAAGCACATGAGGAGTCTTCATGATGCTAATTATGTATGAACCGACATTATTAAAATTTATCTATACCGACGCCCATAGACCCCGATAAAGATGAAAAATAAAAGTAACCCTCATCGGTGAAGATGAGAAGTAAAAGTTACGCTATAGAAGATGAGAGTCAAGTGAAATTGTGCGAGGTTTTTAGCCCCTAAAGGACAAATCGCGCTGTCCTTGAGGAAATGCAGATTTCAAGCTGTAAATCAGAGAGCAACTTTTATATCGCGAAGCACTCCATTTTTCGTTTCAACGCAAAATTTTCCGCTTTGCAACGGTTGCATGCAAAGAAAATAAAATTAAGGTCGATGCGGTATATATACCCTGAGTCTGCTCCCGCTACTTGACAAACAAGTTTAAGTAATGTATTTTACTGCTCTCTATGAAAACGTTTGCCCAAGCAGTGCAAAACAGACTTCCCCGCTTTGTTCGCGTGGCGATTGATCGCATAAGCAGGGATGTTCGTACCCAACCGAGCAAACTACTCATTGCCAGCGTATCCGCGGTGGCAGCCCTCCTTGTATTCAATATAGAGGTCGCCCTCATCTGGTGGCTCTTCCTTTTGTTCCTCATGTATAAGTGGAATACCCGCATTATCGAGACTCTCGCAGGACTTGCACTCCTGGACGTGGTAGTTCTCTTCGGTATTGGTCGCCTCACCTGGGCGGTAAACTCACTGGTCTTCGCGTACTTCCTAATCGTCATGGCAGGTACGCTCCGTTTCGTCCCCTATTTGCGAGATTCACATTTTGGGAAACCAAAACAGTTTTCCTAAAAGAAAAAGGCGGCGCTTTGCGCCGCCTTTTTTCATCCGAACGTAAACGTATACGCCTGCAACCCGGGACTTTCAACCGTGATTTGCAACATGTGGGTACTGTAATCCTCCCCTTGAACTATCTGGTAGAGCTTGTCCGCTTGCACGGTCATCTCCGAATTCTGATCGACATCCGGCCCACGCATTGATGCCGGGATCGGCGCACCATCGAGGGTAATTTTAAGCTTGACGGGCTCTCCCGTACCGGACGCGCCAACTAAGTACATGTTTTTGGCATGGAATTCGTATTCAATCTGCGCGCCGGAGGCGCTGTTCTGAGCGTACTGCGGCTCGAAGTCCCACGCGCCGCCGAGATAGAGTGTGTCAGCTGAAATTCCAGATTGACTCGGGATTGTTAGTGTTTGTACGCCGGCCGCACCCTGCGCGCCATTACCAAGATATTCGTTGCGGTTTGAGCCGAAATACGTTTCCGGGCTACCCACCTGGCTGAAATCGATTGGAATGACATTGCTCGGTGTGCTTGAAGTGGAGGTAAAATCTGGCGCCGGCAAACCAAGACGCTTTGCTCGAATCGTCAACGCCTTCTGGATTTGTGCTTCGGTGCCGTCGTAATCCCCTTCCCCAGCATAGTTGTAAACAACATAGCCGTTATCGTCGATCAGGTAATCATTCGGCCAGTATTCGCTGCCGAAGGCATTCCAAGTGCCGTAATTATTATCGAGTACGACAGGATACGTAATTCCCAGCGATTGTGTCGCGTTGGCGACATTGGAATACACGTGCTCGAACGAGAATTCGGGCGTTGAAACTCCAATCACTACAAGACCGTACGCTGCGTATTTTTTATACCAGGCTTCGACGTATGGAATTGAGCGTTGGCAGTTGATGCACGAGTAGGTCCAGAAATCGACGAGCACAACATCGTGCTGTGCAACATACGAGGAGATCGTGACGGGTTGGTTGTTGGGTGTATTTATGTAGCCATCGATCTTCGCGAGTTCGGGCGCTTTGGGGTATATCATCGCTTCCTCGCTCGCCGAAAGGACCATCGGCGAAGTCGACGTTGCGTTGCCGGTATGCAATGACGAAATCGCCTGGTGCGCTTGCGCGCCGGATGGACCGTTTCGCGCACCGAGCAAATATTCCTCGATGCCGGATAGGTCGAAGCCATGATTCAAAAGCCAAGCCTCCGTGCTTGCCTCCACGCCGGTCGCGACGGCGAGTCCTACCAAGACAAACAACACACCGATAGTCCGACGGAACCATCCCTGCGGGTTAATCGTAACGCCGAGCTTGTCGACAAGCCTTTGCCCGGCAATCGAGATAACCAGCAGAAATCCGGAAAGTCCGACGGCATACGCGAGCAGATCAAGGAAACCCATTGCGAAGCTTTGTGGCAAAACGGTCGCGAGAATAACAAAGTACGTAGGCGAACAACTCGAGAAGACCGGCCCGAGTGCCGCACCCATAAGCATGTCGCCGATGCGCGAATTACGTCGATAGCCCTCGCCGAGCAATTTATTGGAGCTGCGGTTCATCACGTTGACGAATCCGAGTCGGTCCCATAGTTGCGGGAAAACCAATACGATTCCAAAGAGGATCAGAATGCCGCCGGAGAACCATTCCCAGAATGTTTGCGGAACATTGATGAATGCCGTCGAGGCCTTGAGAAGCAAGGTGAACGCAATCACCGAAACGCCCAGTGAGAGACAGATCGTATAGGTTCGCCAGGTATTCCCCTGAGCTATCGAACCGCCGACAATGACCGGTAACAGCGGTAACACGCACGGCGCGAGAACCGTGAGAATTCCCGCGACGAAGGAGATTAAGAAGAGAATCATGTTAGTGCGCACCCATCGATCCGTGCATGTCGCTTCCGGTCGAACTACCCATCATGTCGTGCGAAGAAGAGGCCATCATGTCGTCGGTCGAAGACCCTTCCATCATATCGTGGCTGGATGAACTCGCCATCGCGTCAGTGGATGAAGCGTCGTTGGTCATCATTTGTTCGTGCATCATCCCGGCTGTTTGACCTTGTTGCTCCCCCACCCAATACGAACCTCCACCGACAATGACGAGCGCGACTAAAAATCCAATGATCATGGGCATATACTTTTTTGTATGAAACTTCTAATGAAGTAAGTATAGAAAGCACTTTATGAATGTCAAGTAGACTTGACATTCATAGTGCACAACTTTTATCGGTAGTATGAGCCGAAAAGCCGAGCACTCGCCTTTGCGAGCACCATCCCAATGAGCGCCGCGACGAGCCACGGATCCAGAGAATGCGCGAGACTTTGCGAAACTATGGCGATGAGCAAGATGCCGCCGCCAACGAGAAAGGCCGTTCTACCCGCCATCATTTTGTGTGTTTCGTCGCGTTCATCGCCCGAGCGTTCGGCAACGACGAACACTGCATACGCGCCGCAGGCGACGATAGCAATGGCGAGCACCAGCATATGTGCGGAATCGGGCATGGACATGCCAGTTGGATTAACGAGCAGAAATGCGACAACAATAAGAACTGCCGCAATGACGAGTTGTGCGATGGAATTATTTTTCATGGGCGATTTGGAAAATATCTCCTACCGGCTTCTTAAAGAAACGAGATAATTTGAGTGCAAGAAGGACCGAAGGCGTATAGCTTGCGCCCTCGATCGCAACGACGGTCTGCCGGCTGACGCCAATCTTTCCGGCAAGCTCCTCTTGCGTGAGTCCCAGGCCGATGCGGAGCGATTGCACTTTGTTGACGACATATTCCTGCATGGATATCGAGATGGTGCCACAGCGATGCACTAAGTCAAACGAGTGGTCGTTCATTGTACTCAGGTACGGAAAGTGCTAGAACTGTGCGGGAATAGCACGGGAGAATTCGATGCCCCTTCACTCGACGAAATACCTTTGCTCGTCAGCACTCACCGGGATCGGCCTTGAAAACTTGCGAAAACGCGGCTGGATTTTCAAAATCGTTCCCGCAAGAAAGCCGCCGATCAAACGACTCCGACAGATCAATAAACGGGAACGATCGCATCGAGATCGTGGCACTGCGCAGGCAACGAGGGTCGTTGCGCGCAACCGCTCGGGCGAGATTCCCGATTAACACGACCATTCCGATCCACTACCCTAACGACTGACGGTTTGTAGCGTACGTTCAACTTCTACCAAGGCCGCCTTCAAGCGGCCTTGTTTTATTTGAAGAATTCGCGGCGGATGCGCATGACTTCGCGGTGGAAATTGTCGCTTTCTCGTCGCGGATATGGAAGATCGACGGGAAAAATCGATCCGACTTCGCCGTCTTTCATCAGAATCACGCGATCCGCGAGGGAAACAGCCTCTTCGATAACATGCGAAACCATCACGATGGTCTTTTTCGTTTCGTGCCAAATCGCGATGATGTCGTCATGGAGCTCCGCCGTTGTTTTTGGATCAAGCGCCGAGAACGGCTCGTCCAGCAAGAGGACTTCAGGGTCGACAGCGAGTGCTCGTGCAATACCGACGCGCTGGCGCTGGCCACCGGAGAGATCAGCCGGATATTTTTGCTCGAACGCGTGCATGTTCATCGCGCGAAGATTCTTCTCGACGGTGCGCTGTAGCTCGCTCTCGCCGACGCCTTTTTGGCGCAAACCAAGCGCAACGTTTTCAAAAACAGTCAGCCACGGGAAAAGCGCTCCGAGCTGGAACGCCATTGCGACGTGTTGCGGTTTTCGCAACGTACCGCTCGTTTCCTTTTCCAAACCGGCGATCAGCTTGAGCACGGTCGTCTTGCCACATCCCGAAGCGCCGATCAAACAGACGAACTCTCCTTGCGCAATTGAAAAAGAAATATCTTTCAGCGCGGGCTTCGTTTCGCCCGGATAAAGCTTCGCAATATGGTCAAATTCGATAAGCGGCATACGGTTATTCAAAGCGGAATCGCTGCGCTAGGTGCAGCAGCTTTTGCCAGACAAAAAAATTAAAGAACGCGATAATCACGACCATTACGAATACGGCGCTCAGGAACGTGGTGTTTTGCGCGTTCGCTGCGGCAGAGACCAGAATCGATCCTACGCCGAAGAGATCCTGTGCGCTCGTGCCGCCTGGGATGTAGGTATGCAAGACTTCCGCGACGATCGTAATGTTCCATCCCTGCGCAACCGCGAGAATCGATCCAGTAACGAACTGGGGTACGAGCGCGGGCAGGACCAGCCGCTGCAGGTACGACCACCCTCGCAAGCCGAAGATATGCGCTGCGTCGACAATATCGCGCGGAATAAGTTTTAAGCCCCCCACCAGGGTGAAGACCATATTCCATAACATCGAAAGGAAGAGGATAAATATCGCCGCTCCATTGAGATTCCCGAAGCGAACGAACAGCATGATGATGACCGGGAAAATCGCGAGAATAGGAATTGACTGCATGATGTCGAAAACCGGAAGAAGAATCTTTTCCATGATCGAGTTGTGCGTCACGAGTATTGCAAGCGGCACCGCGACAACGACGGCACAGAAATACGCAACGACGAGCCGAAAGAGCGTGTAGAGCGCCGCCACGAATACTTCACTCAAGGGCATGCCGGAGCCTGTCGGCTCGAGAATCGGGTAGAAGTAGAAAAGGAGCGCAAGGAGCGCGACGACGGCGAGCGGCCCTACTACGATGGAGTAGATGCGTTCGCGAAACGAAACGGGATACGTAAGCGCCATAAAATGGTGCGCGTGCCCGTGATGCTGATACTTCATGGTACTCCATTGTAACGCACGAAGGCGCACAGTTGCGGATTTCTTATTTTATCTGCATAATCCACACGGCTACCCTGGCACAGGAGAATCCGATGACTTTGAATTTGCAAGCTTGCGAGCGAGAGAATCTTGGCTACAAGGCTCCGGGACTCAACGACTTCCAGATGAGGATCTCGGCTCACTTCAAACCGGACGAAGCAGCTGATCCGAGAGAGCGGCACAAGGTCAATGAAGCCCTCGGGAGCTGGATTCTTTCCCTGGCCCGTTCGAAAGGCGGCGGTTTCGACGAAGCCCTGCACGACGCCCTTGTCGAGCAAGGCACGCTCGTTTTGGCCGACAACTACGAGCGCAAGACGAGCCCGATGAACGTCTGCATCGAACTGCAGCAGACATTCGAGTCGACCATGGCTCTGTACACCATCTGAATATCCTCGATCGAGGCCGTCACACGACGGCCTCTTTCTTTTTCACGGTATACTTTTCGCATGGCACTGCGCGATCGTTTGCAGCATCTCATCAAGGGCGACTGCGTCGATGATGCCGCGACGCTCGAAAAGTACAGCCGCGACACAAGCATCTTCGAACGAAGGCCCGCGCTCGTCGTTTTTCCAAAAGACGCCGATGACGTCGCGACGGTCGTGAAGTTTGTGCACGAAGCGAAAGAAGCGGGCGAACACGTCTCACTCGCGGCAAGAAGCGCAGGCACCGACATGACCGGGGGCTCGCTCACCGATTCGGTCTCACTCGTCTTTACAAAATACATGAATCACATGGGTGAAATCGGCGAGGATTTCGCCGTTGCCGAGCCGGGCGTTTACTACCGCGATTTCGAAAAAGCGACGCTCGCGAAGAACGGCAAGCTTCTTCCCTCCTACCCTGCCTCGCGCGAGCTCTGCGCGATCGGTGGTATCGTTTCGAATAACTCGGGCGGAGAGCTCACACTCGGCTACGGCAAGACGAATCGCTACATTCGAGAACTCGACGTCGTGCTCTCGGACGGTTCAAAAACGTCGCTCAAGCCGATCTCGATCTACGAACTACCCGCGAAAGAACGCGAGCAAACACTCGAAGGCAAGATCTATCGTGAAATCCACAAACTTATCGACGAAAACACTGTCGAGATCGAGGCTGCACGGCCGACGGTCACAAAAAACTCCGCAGGCTACGCGCTCTGGAATGTTATCGATGAAGACAAAAAGACTTTCGATCTCACGCAGCTCGTGTGCGGTTCGCAAGGCACGCTCGCGCTCGTTACGCAGGCAAAACTAGGATTGGTAGAAACAAAAAAGCACCGCTCGATGCTCGTCATTTTCCTTTCCGATATTGAAATCCTACCCGAAATCGTACACCGCGTGCTCGCGTTTTCTCCCGAGAGCTTCGAGAGTTACGACGACCAGACCTTCAAGCTCGCGGTACGATTCATTCCGCAAATCATTTCGCAGCTCGGTATCGCACAAATGATCTCGCTCGGATTCGCGTTTATCCCCGAACTCTGGGCTGTCATAACGGGTGGCGTTCCGAAGCTGGTGCTTATGGCGGAATTCGCCGCGGATGAGCCCGAGGATGCGAAAGAGGCGGCGGTCCAAGCGCGTGCGGCCTTGCACGGACTCCCGGTGCGCACCAAACTCGCTGCGAGCGAAGCGCAGTCGAAAAAGTACTGGACCATCAGGCGCGAGAGTTTCTCGCTTTTGCGCAAGAACTTGCGCGGATTGTATGCTTCCCCGTTCATCGACGACATCGTCGTGCATCCGGACGACTATCCGAAATTCATCCCCGAGCTCAATGCGCTCCTTGCGCAACACCACCTGCTCTATACGATCGCCGGCCACATCGGCGATGGCAACTTTCACATCATCCCGCTGATGAACCTGGGCGATCCGCAGATGCGCAAAGAAATCCTGGAGCTTCAGCCGAAAGTCTACGCACTGGTTGCCAAATTCCATGGATCCTCAACCGGCGAGCATAACGACGGCATAATCAGAACACCGTACGTGCCGCTTATCTTCGGTGAAAAAATGACCGCGCTATTTTCTCAAGTTAAAGCCATTTTTGACCCGCTCGGGATTTTGAATCCGGGCAAAAAAGTCGGCGGCACGATGCAAGACATAGAGCGAAGCATGATCAAGAAGATGTAGTCTTTGGTTCGCGAGAAGCGTGTCCTTTGGTATACTTCGGCGCGTATGGCAAAAGAACACGACGCTTCCTTTCTATTGAAAGTTGTTCAACCTGCGCTCGCAGGGCTCATGGATGGTTCAGTTTCGACGCTCGCCCCGATCTTCGCGGCGGCGTTCGCTACCAAAGACACGCACACCGCGTTTCTTATCGGTCTTTCCGCGGCGGTCGGCGCGGGTATTTCGATGGCGTTTGCAGAGGCACTCTCTGATACCGGCGAGCAGACTGGTCGCGGCCATCCGGTAATGCGCGGCGCGATCGTCGGCGGCATGACCTTCGTCGGTGGCATCTTCCACACACTCCCGTTCTTAATTTCAGATTTCTATCTCGCGACCTCCCTCGCATTCGCGGTCGTCGGGATTGAACTCGTCGCGATCGCCTATATCCGCTACCACTATTTCAATATGCGTTTTTGGATGTCCGTGCTGCAAGTGGTTATCGGCGGCGCGCTCGTCCTTGGCGCCGGCCTTTTGATCGGCAATTCCTGATCACCTATTTTAGGTGCTTTTCGGCTCCGCACTTGCACCCGTGCGGCTTGATGAATTCGTCGAAGTATTCCTCGCCGTAATCGATCGTTATTTCTTCGCCGGGAAAGATATCGCGCAGTGCGTAAAACATAATTCTATCGCCTTCCCCGAGCGCTTCCACGTTGGGTACGCACGCATGATTGACCCAGCGGCCCTGGTTCTCCTGCGTCTCGCCGTCGATCGTCCACTTCTCATCGATCTCGAAGAGGTAACGGCTGTCTGATTCGTCGGCAACCTTCGCCGGTATCTTCGTGCCGGTGTATTCGACGATAAAACCGCCTTGCTTGATCGGTTCGCGCGCAAAAAGTCCCCACCCCATGCCAGGAGATTCGCGTATTTCAAATCGTGGATCCATTTCTTTCATGTCTTTTGTGCTGATAGTTTTAATGCATATGATGTAGAAAAACAACCTCACTCGCTGTGTAAAACACAAACGAGTGACCGCCGGCGTATCGTTTGCCGATTTTTTATTACGGGGCATACTAGTCGAATGAACAAGCCGAGGGTCTCTACCGAACCTTACAAGGGCGTCCGCGATTTCTATCCGCAGGACCAGTTCTTCCAACGCTACCTGTTCGAACATATGGAGCGCGTTTGCGAGCTCTACGGGTACGAAGAATACAATGCAAGCGTTCTCGAACCTGCGGAATTATATCGCAGCAAAACAAGTGAGGAAATTTTAAACGAACAAACCTACACTTTCCAAGATCGGGGTGAACGCGAAGTCACGCTGCGCCCCGAAATGACCCCTACCCTCGCGCGTATGATCGCCGCGCGCTCGCGCGAAATTCCGATGCCGGCACGTTGGTATTCGGTACCGAACCTCTTTCGCTATGAACGATCCCAGCGCGGCCGTTTGCGCGAACACTGGCAGCTCAACGTCGATCTTGTTGGTGCTGAGGGTGTGGAAGCGGATGCCGAAATTATCGCCGTCGCGCACGGCATTTTGCGATCCCTCGGTGCCGACGAGCGCGATTTTGAAATCCGAGTTTCCGATCGCCGTATTCTCGATTCGGTATACGAATCCGTCGGTATCGCCAAAGAGTACGCCGCCCGAGTCACCCGCCTGCTCGATCGTCGCGCCAAAATCGACGACTTCGAAAAGCAGCTCACTGAAATGATCAAGCACGAAGAGAAAGCGGCCGAACTCATCGCCGAGCTCGAGCGCATCACCTCGACGAAATATCTCGAAGACCTCCGGGTGCAGCTGCAGCACATGGGTGTGAGCAATATGGTTGTCGACACTTCGATCACGCGTGGTTTCGACTATTACACCGGTATGATCTTCGAAATCTTCGATACCAATTCGAAAAACCCACGCGCTTTGATGGGCGGCGGTCGGTACGACAACCTACTTTCGATGTTCGGCTCGGATCCGATCCCGGCGGTCGGTTTCGGCATGGGCGATGTTACCGCTCGCGATTTCCTCGAAACACACAACCTCTTGCCGAACTACGCGCCCGCAACGGAACTCATGATCTGCGTCGTCGAAAAAACAGCTTCTCAGCATGCGATCGCGCTCGCGCAGGATTTGCGGCGTCAGGATATTGCCGTCGCCGTAAACTTTTCCGGGAAGCGCGTCGGCGACCAAATTCGTGATGCCGACAAAATGAAAATCCCCTTCGTGATCGTCGTCGGTGAAAAGGAGCGCGACTCCGGCCGCTACTCACTCAAGAATCTCGAAAGCGGCAACGAAACAGTGCTGTCTGCCGATAGAATCGCGGAACATCTTTTCTCCGCGCTTGAATAATTTGCTATACTCGCGTGCATGCGAGTGATCACCTTCGACATCGAGACCGCCAATTGGCTCGGAGAAAACGGCGTTGACGACATCACCGGGCTGCAGATTGCCGTCGTCGGGGTTCATGATTCCGAAACCGATTCGTACCGCTGCTACCTTGAGCCGGAGTTGCCACAACTCTGGCCAATCATCGAGCGTTCAGACATGCTCGTCGGCTACAACTCAGACCATTTCGATATTCCCCTTTTGAACAAATACTATCCGGGTGATCTTTCCCGTATTAAGTCACTCGATCTTATGGTTGAGGTTTACAACACACTCGGCAAACGACTTAGACTCGATACTATCGCCGAAGGAACGCTTGGTCAGGGCAAATCAGGCGACGGCTCGAAATCGCTCGTATGGTGGCGCGCCGGCGAAGTCGAAAAGGTAAAGTCGTACTGTTTGAAGGATGTCGAACTTACGCGAAAGATATTCGATTACGCCCTCAAAAACGGCTCGGTCAAATACAAGGAACTCGGAACGATCCGTGAAATAAAGCTGGACGTTTCCAAATGGATGCAGCCGAAAAGCGCCGCAATGACGTTTTCAATGGGTTTTTAGGCAATCGAACTTTTGCGAATCTCTTTGGTGCCTGGGGCCAGATTCGCACTGGCGACCCTTCGCTCTTCAGGCGAATGCTCTAACTAACTGAGCTACCCAGGCAGGAAAAAATACTCTATCACAAACTTACCCGATCTTCATCCTCCTAGTGTGTCGGCGTCGACGAGGCGGCTCCGAACCTCGCTTCAAGCTGCTGGAGCTGATTCAATGCGTTTTGAATGCCCTGGAACTGGCCTTGTGCCTGCGGATTGACGGCTTCGAACTGTTGCATGGTCTTGAGCATCTCCTCGACGGCGCCATTGAGGTAGGTCATATAAAACCAGATCGGTGCGATCAAAAGCGCTGCGTAAATGATGAATTTAACAAACCCCCAGAAGAAGGCGCTCCGGCGGGCGCGATGCGCCATTTCGTTGTTTTCTTTGGTGAGACGGTAGATTTCGCGCAACAATTGCTCATTTGTCTGCGGTTCCATGAGGCTATAGTATCATGCGCGAATCGCCCCCATAGCTCAATGGATAGAGCAGTCCCGTCCTAAGGGAAAGATGTGAGTTCGATTCTTGCTGGGGGCACATGGCTGAACTATGCGAACTGCTTCGCATAGTTCTGTACCTGTGCCGGGCGGAGCGCTGTTTCGCCAGCAGGCGAAACTAGCGAGCCGGGGTCGCAGAAATCTCTTCGCTGGCGAAGAGATTATCTGTGACCACATGACACTAAGCATAAACTGCCACCTATAAAATATGCGAGAATATCCCAATGGCGGTCAAAGTCCGTTCGAAATACACGTGGCTTCCCTTTTTCTCTGCGAGCGACGAAATATTCTGGCTCAAAGCGATCGTCGCGATTGGATTTGCTTTCGCGTTCCTCATGACGATCAACCTCTGGCTGAACGTCCGATCGTATCCACTTGCGCCCGCAATCCAAGGACTTCCCTTGATCGGCCACCCGTTCGACATCCTCTTGTTCGCCACACTCCTACTGCTGCTCGGATGCGTCTTCGTCGCGGCACGACCACGGCCCTATATTTGGGCGTTTCTCGCGATACTCGCCCTCCTTTGCCTATACGACCAAAACCGATGGCAACCGTACATCTTCATGTATGCGTTCCTCTTTGCTGCGCTCGGCGCGTATTCCTGGAAAAGCAATGATGCTGCGGGAAAGTCCCGCGCGCTGAATACCGCAAGATTCATCGTCGCGAGCACCTATCTCTATTCGGGAGTGCAGAAAATGAACCCGGGTTTTGTGCACGAGGTTTGGCCCTGGCTTTTGTCGCCGCTCACGCACGCCTATCCCTCCTTTGCCGCTCCCGTGCTTATGCTCGCATACGTCGCACCGCTCGTGCAGGTCGGATTCGGTATTGGTCTTCTCAGCAAGCGCTTCCGTAAGCAGGCGCTCATACTCGCGGTACTCATGCACGTATTTATTCTTGCAATGATCGGCCCGTGGGCACTCGACTGGAACACCGTCGTCTGGCCTTGGACAATAGCAATGGTGTGCTTCGACCTCATTCTTTTCGGCGGCGTCGACGATTTCTCCTACCGTGACATTCTTTCACCAGGTAATTCGGCACTACACTGGATCGTCCTGCTGCTCTTCGGAATCATGCCGATTGCGAGTTTTTTCAATCTCTGGGATTCGGATCTCTCCGCAGCGCTCTACACCGGTAATCTCACGCAGGGCTACGTTCACGTGAGCACCATCGGAAAAGCCGAACTACCCGCAAGCGTCCAGCAGTACGCGATTTCTGACGGCACCAACGACTACGTCCTACCGATCAAGAGCTGGGCGCTCGGCGACATGAACGCGATCGAATATCCGGAAACCCGAGTCTTCAAAACGATCGGCGCATCGTTGTGCTCGCAAATGAGCGATCCAACACAACTCATCCTGGTTATACAAGAAGCCCGCCTCTTCAGGAGCGGCGGGCTACTTGAGTTTCGCTGTAATCAGCTTTAGGAATTACGCGACGACGTGGAGAAGCTCGCGCAAACGGTCTTCATCGAAGCCGATGACCAATTCGCCGCCGACGTCGATAACCGGGACGCCCATCTGGCCACTCTTTTGGATCATTTCCTGGCGCTTTGTGAGATCGCTTGCAACGTTGTAGTCGGTGAATTGAATGTGATTCTCCGTGAAGAAATCCTTCGCCGCGTGACAGAAGTGGCACGTGGGGGTCGAATAAATAGTTACTTGTTTTTGGTCCTCCATACGCTAAGGATTGATCTTAGTAAGATGAGACGATTATATCACGCCTTGATTCGCGCGGCCTTGAGCGCATTGCCCCACCAGGCAAGCTGTTCAAGCAGCGCCTTCGCACGATCCACATACGGGGCAAACGCCTGCGCCGGGGCCGTACCCTGGCCGATAGCTATCACGGCGTCATACGTCATATGAACCGCGTTGCGAATCGGCGCCAACTGCAGCTCGATAGCAACCTCACGCAGCTGTTCAATGGCTCGAGCTCCGCCTGCACTTCCGTAGGCGACGAACGCAACGGGCTTATTGTTCCATTCCTGGTACACCCAATCCATGGCGTTCTTAAGCACAGCCGTGTAGCCATGGTTGTATTCCGCGACGGTAATGATATAGGCGTCCGCTTCGGCGATCTTCGCGGTCAACTTCACCACATTGGGCTCGTTGTACGGCTTCGTCTTATAACTCGGTGTCTCCTGCTGATCGAAGAACGGGATCGGGTAGTCACGAAGATCAAGAATTTCGATATCCATGTCTGCACGCTCTTTTGCGAGCTCCGCAATCCAGGCTGCCGGCTTGTCGCCAAAACGGCCTTCACGCGTCGAACCGATAATGACCTTTACTTTGAGCTTATCCATATGAGTATTGGTGACCGAATAGGAGTCCATTGTACGCGCACTACTTTACTTTGTAAAGTAAACAGCGTTGTGGTAGGGTGGGGATATCTATGCAGCACACCGACAAATCATGTCCTGTCGGGAAGGTGGCGACCCTTGTGGGAGACCCTTGTTCCCTGCTTATCGTTCGAGACCTTCTCGAGGGTCCTCGACGATTCGGCGAACTTGAAAACTCTCTCGGAAGCTCCACCCGCACGCTCGCCAAGAAACTCAAGGTGCTCGAGCACGAAAAGATCATCGCTCGCAAAGAGGCGCCCGCTGCCGCCGGCAAGGATTCACCCGCCTGCGTCAAATATACGCTCACCAAGAAGGGCTCCGCGCTCAAGCCGACCATCGACGCAATGCGAGTTTTCGGCGCTAAATACTTACGCTAGTGATGCAACGCGCCCTCGCGTTTGAAGGCCGTTCGAACGCGTAGTATTCTTACGCGACATGGCTACCAACGATCCGCTCGTATACGACGAGACGAAGAATTCTACCGGTTTTACCATCACATTCACTCCCCTTTCCGCAGAGCAATTCGAGGTCCGCGCTTCCCAGGAGGGGCAGCAAAACATCTCCGCGACATTTTCCAGCCGACGCATCGACGAGGCGCATATTTTATATATGGAATCCACCGAGCTACTGCGTTCGCGCGCAAAGATCCGCCAAACACCCGAAGAGATTCGGCGAGCGGAAGAAGTGCTCTTTGCGATGTTCCGAGGCGAGAAGGTCTCTGCCGAGACAATCGCTTCTGTCTCAGCACCGCGCGTCGATTCCCCTGTCGGAGCGCCGGTCAATAAACCGATCGACGTCGACGGCACTCGCTATGATCGCCTCCTCGTAAAGACTCGTCTTATTACCCTGGACGACAAAGACCTGCTCCCGATCATCGAGCAATACGCAGGTCCACACATTCTGCCGGGCGACACGCTCTATGTGAGCGAAAAAGCGCTCACCATATCGCAAGGACGCGTTATCGACACATCGCTGATCACACCATCTTGGCTCGCCTACCTTTTCGCACGCAATGTCAGCAACTACTACGGCACAGCTGAGTTCCGCGGCTTCGGCCACGGTACGCCGCTCGCGATGCAGCTCTTAATCGAAGAAGCCGGCTACCCACGCGTGATCTTTGCGGCTTTTGTTTCGGCGATCACACGCCCTTTCGGCATCCGTGGCGCGTTCTATTACCTCTGCGGCAAGAGCGCCAAATCGGTCGACTTGCCGATGTCGTTTCTCATCCTCGAGTACGCGCACGCTGCCAAATTGGCGCCGAAAAATCCGAGCGCGGAAGCGAAGCGCTTTAAGGCAAAACTCGGCTGCGAGGTCGTCATTCTCGACGCCAATTACCGAGGCGCCTTCAGCCTCGGCAAATCCACCAGCGCGATTTCCGAAAGCTTCATCAACAAACTCTTCAAGGGCAACCCTATGGGTCAATCCGACGAGATGACGCCGTTTTGCATCGTACGCAAAACATCATAATTTCTTGATGTATTTTTTAAAGAAGCGTGAACGTTAGAGAGACATACTACCGAGGTCTTGGGAGCAAAGTGCGGAGGTCGAATTGACCTTCGATACCTTTGGAGGTGCAAGTCCTTCTCCCAAGACGTTCGCAAAATCGTTTTGACAATAGATACTGAGACGGTATCGTTATGGATGAA
Organism: Minisyncoccota bacterium; assembly: GCA_031291875.1. Classification (GTDB taxonomy): domain Bacteria; phylum Patescibacteriota; class Minisyncoccia; order Phycocordibacterales; family UBA2100; genus UBA10103. The sequence continues at coordinate 63,673 of JARLIE010000218.1, forward strand.
ATCTCACAGATTTCTGGTCTTGGGAGGCACTATGCCGAAGAATACGCCGTCCAAAAGGTCGGCGTTTTCTTTTTGCGATATTCAAAAAACGAAAGCGCCTCTGGTGCGGGATACGAGAATCGAACTCGTGCTTACTGCTTGGGAAGCAGCCGTCCTGCCATTAAACGAATCCCGCTAAGCGAGACAACTATACCAAGTCTTTCAGCTTCTTTATAGCCTCAAGATAATCCGGTTTCATCACGAATAGTTTCTTTATTTCCCCGGCAAGAGTCTCTCCCAAGTGCTCCTCATGGGATCGCAAAATCTCGTGCAATTCGTCGACGCTCGCATACCTTGCCCCCGACCAATGTCGCAGATCAAAATTGTGGTGCTCGACCTCGCAATCGATTGAACCGTTTGCGTAGAATCGAATATGGAATTGATCGGTGCCGTCGGAGCGCTTGGAAACGCGCTTAATGAGCCCGGCTGTTTGCCCTGGCAAGACGAGCTGCCAGCGAGTGCGACGAAAACCGTCCTTGAGCAGGAGCTTGAAGAAAATCTTCTGGTAGCGGCCCGACTTCTTGTTCGGGAAATACCCGTGGACCACGTGCGGACGCCAAAGCGCCCACGGAAACGTCCGAATATTGTGCCGTACGTCGTGTAAATAGGAGTACACGAGCGATTTCGCCTCCTTTTGAGTCATGCGGGATTATTTTACCACCAAGAGAAAGCCTTTTTAAGCTTATCCAGGAAGGTCGGTGGAGGGGGCGGCGGCGTCGAACTGGCATTGACAATAACGATCATTTGTTCTCCTTTCTCACCTACCGAGTACTCTTCTCGAAGCTCTGCCTCCTTTCCCCGATCGGTTTGGAGCTCGCTGATATTCTCTTGCAGCGTAGCTTGCTGCGCCGTAAGGTCGGCCAAGGCAGCTTCGGACTGTCGGTTGAGCGCGGCGGAGGCAAGATCTTTTTGCCAGGCTCCCCAGACACTCCAGGAAGCGAAACAAAGGAGTACAAACAGCCCAAACAAGGCAAAACGGCGCCACAACAGCCGCGCTGGGTCGTTTCGTTGCCTCACCGGTGCCATATGGGTATAATACCTTACCTAGCTATGAGTTTCCTTTTTCACAAACGCACGAAAAAAGTCGTCAACATCGTTTGGGGCTTTATCGCGGTCCTCGTGACCCTCGGCATGATTATCTTCTTTGCCCCGGGTATTACGAACCTGCTGCTTCGATAACAAAGCAGGCTACCTTGCGGTAGCCTGTCGCGGTGCTATTTTCGAGTCGGCTTAGCCGAAGTTTTTTCTTGTAGTACATACCCCTGCTTGAAGAGCGTCTCGATACTGACTGTTCCGCCGGAAGCGGTGCCGATCTTCTTTCGCAGCCTGGAAAGGAACACATCGATGATCGAATCCTTCGCCTCGGGCTCTTCGTAGAGATGATTCATGAGCATCTCCCGAGTCACGATTTGGCCCTTTCGCAGGAGTAAAAGTTCCAGGACCAGATACTCTTTATCGGTAAGTTGCAAAGCTTTTCCGGCGAACTCCGCCCGCTTGGTCTGCAGATCAGCGACAAGTGCTCCGATGTGCAAAATACGCTGACTCGCGTACTCAGGGGAGACGATGTCGTGCATGAAGTGCTCCTTTGTTCAGTGCCGCGAAAACTATAGGCACAGAAGGGCATTTGGTCAACTTTCTCGAACGACTTTGAGAAATACGTCGTGCGGAATATCCACCTTGCCGCGTGCGAGCATGCGCTTTTTACCGCGCTTTTGCTTATCCAACAGTTTCATTTTGCGCGTGATGTCGCCGCCGTAGAGGTACCCTGTAACGTCTTTGCGCATCGCCGATTTGCGGCGCGAGGCGATAATGCGGCCGTTTACTTTGGCCTGGATTTTGAGTTCAAAAAGTTGCTTCGGGAGGAGTTCTTCCAGCTTCTCCACCATCTGATCGGCTTCGAAATTAACGCGGCGCGCCGAAACGATGCGTGCAAACGCCGGCACCGGCTCGTCTGCAACGAGAATATCGAGTCTGGTTACATCAGCATCGCGCATGCCCGTGAGCTTGTACCCGAGCGAGGCAAAGCCCGAAGAAACGCTCTTGAGGCGGTCGAAAAATCCGCGCATGAGTTCGCGCAGCGGAATCTCGGCTCGCAGCTCGATTTTGCCGTCCGGGAGCGTCTGTGTGTCCCCGACTTTTGCTTCATGATCGTAGAGCAACTGGGAAATGCCGCCGATGTAATCAGTCGGCGTAATGACAGTGATATCGGCCCACATTTCACGGATCTGCTTGGCGGTGCCGTCATCAGGAAATTTTGCGGGCGAATAAATTTCTTCGACAGTTCCATTCATATAGGTGATCTCGTAGACCGTCGTCGGCTGCGTGACGACGAGCTCGAGATTAAACTCGCGGCGCAAACGCTCGATAATAATCTCGAGGTGAAGCATGCCCAAGAAGCCGCAGCGAAAACCGCGGCCCATGATGCCGGAAGATTCTTCTTCATAAGAAAGCGAGGAATCGGAAAGTCGCAATTTCTCCAGCGACTGACGCAAAATCGGCAAATCGTCCTGGCTCTCGGGGTACACACTGGCCCAAATAACTGGGGTCGGCGCCATATAACCCGCGAGCGCTGGCGCCGGGCGTTTTGCGCTCGTTACTGTATCGCCAACGGACGCGATACCGGGTTTCTTGATACCGGTCACAATGTAGCCGATTTCACCCTCGACGAGCTCGGGACTTGGCCTTTCGTCCGGACTCAGTGTACCGACCTCTAGCGCGATAAAGTCCGCATTGGCGGCGACAAAGCGTAGCGTGTCGCCCTTCGCGATACTTCCGCCGAAGACGCGCAGGTAGACGATAATGCCGCGGTGATCAGAGTATCCGAAATCGAAAATCAGCCCTTGGGTTTGCGTCGTGTGCTGCGGCGGCGGTACGAGCTCGACGATCGTATCGAGAAGCGCCTCGACGCCCTCGCCCGTTTTGCCGGAAACGCCGAGCACGGTCGATTCGTCGACGCCCAATAAGAGCGCGACTTCGCTTTTGATATCGGCTAAGCGCGCGGTCGGTGCATCGATTTTGGAAACAACCGGAATGATCACACGACCGAGCTCCTTGGCAACGCCGAGCACTGAGAGCGTCTGTGCCTCGACCCCCTGCGTCGCATCGACAAGTAAGATGACGCCTTCGACGGCCGTGAGCGCGCGGGAAACTTCGTAGGAGAAGTCCACGTGGCCCGGCGTATCGATGAGGTTGAGGATGTACTCCTGCCCTTTCGATTTCCAGTGCATGCGCACCGGTGCCATTTTGATGGTGATGCCGCGCTCACGCTCGAGATCCATTTTGTCGAGGACCTGATCTTGCATACGGCGCTTCTCGATCGTGCCGGTTAATTCCAGCATGCGATCGGCCAGCGTCGATTTGCCGTGGTCGATGTGCGCGATAATGGAGAAATTACGTATATTCACCTTGAAAATCTAGCATTTTCGGGGCGTAAATACTACCTCAGAGGGAACCCCCGAAGCCTTGCTGTTTTTGCGGCTGCGGGGCGAGTGTGACGTTTTGTGGTTTTAAGTTGGAGTCCGAGAAGTCGCTAGTCCTCGCTCGCAAAAACGGCAAGGCTTCGGGGGTTCCCGTAAACTACGCAACGTCCGAAGGTTCGACCGCGACGATCTGCGGTGCGTCCGCAAATTTACGCTTGAACGCGCCAAAAACCTCTTTCAATTCTTTGTTCTTCAAAATCAACAAAATCACGATCGATATACCAATGCCGACAAGTCCCGCGACCAATCCCTGCACGAAGATGCCGACGGTCGTATTGATCGTGCCTGTCTGGCCCGTCGCGTTGAGAACGCCATACGAAGCGGCACCACCGATGAGTGATGCGGCGAAGCTCTCAAAGAAAAGTCGATTGAAGTTCTCATGCGAGACTTTGAAATCGCGTACGAAATAGAAATAGCCTATGCAAAACTCAGCGATAGAGCCAAACGCATACCCCAAGGAGAGCATCAGCACGCTCGTGCCCGCGATGTCATCCACGCGCAGGAGCGCTTCGATGAAATCCCTAAAGAACGGGTACTCATTGAAAAAACTCAGGAACGCCAACGATGAAACAATCGAAATAGCGATATCGGCTATGCCGATATAGAACGGTTTTTTTGTATTGCCGATTGCGTAGTACGCCCTCGAAATAAGGAAGGTGCCGGATTGCGCGAGGAGCGAGAGAATGAAAAGCGCGAGCGCGGCAGCGGTGAGGCGCGTCGCGTCCCAGTTGAACTCGCCCGCCCCGAGCACGGTGCGCACGAGCTGCGCGCGAAGCACAATGATGAAGACGGTGCACGGCACGGACCAAAAAATAATGTGGCGCAGTGCCGCTTCGGCGTAACGGGAAAATTCATCCTTCGCCCCTTGCGCATAGAGACGCACGAAAGTCGGGAATGCCGCGACCGAGTACGAAATCCCGATAATAGTGAGTGGTACCGACTGCAGATTGTACGCGAAGTTGAACACCGCGATTGAACCGGGCACCAAGAGCGATGCAATCGCGGTAATGACGAGCAGCGAGATTTGATTGGAAGCAAGCGCAAGCGTGCGCGGAATCGAGAGTGCGAGGATTTCTTTGGTGAGCTTCGAGAGACGAGAGAGTTCGACCTTCCCTTCGGCACGCTCCACGAGGAAAAACGGCACCTGGACAGCGACGTGTAGCAAGGCGCCCAATACCACACCCATGCCCAGTCCCGCTATCCCAAAACGCGGATATAGCACGAGCGCACCGAAGATGATGCCGAGATTGTAGAGAAGTGGTGAGATCGAATAAAGGACGAATCGGTGACGCAGCTGCGTAAGCGAAGAAATCGTATTGGAAATACCGAGCAAAATGGGCTGCAGAAGCAGGATACGCATGAGCAAGATGAGCTGCCCGCGCATTGCGGGATCCGCGGCGAGCCCGGGACTCACGAGCTTGGCGAGAAACGGCGCGAGCGCGTAGGCAATCAGCGAAACAAACGTCATGCCGAGGATAAATACCAGTGCAAGATCCCGCAGGAATGAAATCATCAGACCCTTGCGCTCTTCTTCGAGGCGCGAGAGAACGGGCATGAGCGCGTAGAGCGAGAGGAGTGAAGCAACCGTACTGAAAATAAAATTCGGAACAAGAAACGCCGCGTAATAAAGGTCGAGCGTGTGGTTTGCGCCGAAGGACGCAGCGAGCGTCCTGTCTCGCACCAAACCTAAGAATTGAGATGCGAACGCGAACGCGGCTAGTAAATATGCCGCTTCGTGCATGCCTCGAGTTTCTGAAGCGAAGAACTTTCGAGCCCGCGTGGTGATATAGAGACTGCCGGTACGGACTCTCTGAAAGGGGCTCATAGGATGCGCCGAGTATACCAAATAGAAATGGCCCTGAAGGGCCATTTCTACTGCACGAATAAGCCGGATTCTGTCACCTCGCGATGCGAGGCTGGCAACCATGTATCTGGGATGATCGTTGCCGATCACCTCGAGCAGCACTCTTGTTTCCACGCGTGGTTGAAACAAGCACGGCCTTGCACGCGGGTAGGATTTTAGCCGTTGCACCTCATGCGTTTCCGCACGAGCTGATCCTTGCGGCCTGCCTGACGGCAGAGGCATGGATCCCCTCCTCTCTCGAGTCGGGCGTCTCTGTTCGCATCCCTATCCTCGCGGACGGCGGGCGTTACCCACTACCTTGCTGCACATTCTAAGAATGCGCGCGTGTCCGGACTTTCCTCCCGCCGTAAAGGCGGGCGGCTGCCTTGTGCAGAACAATATAATAGAACGAATCAGTGCCTATGGCAATATCGCCTGGTCGCCCACTTTGATGCCATGCGTTTGCGCGTAGCGCGCAGGTACTTCGAGTACGTACCGCGATGCCTGATCGGGTCCGAATGCCTGCGGATACGTATTCGGTGCGACGTCCGGCTGGATATATATGACTGTGCCGTCGGCCGACAACCAGATCATATCGATCGAAAACGACATATCTTTCATCCAGAAGAGATGGTCCGCATCGTCGGGAAATATAAAGAGCATGCCTTGATCGGCCCCGAGGCTCGTGCGATTACCAAGCCCGAGTTCTTGCTGCTCAGGATTTTGTGCAAGATCGACATAAATCGTCTGTCCCTTCAATTGCACACTACCAGTATGTTCACCGAGGGACGGCGCGGGATACAGCGAAGTATTTCTCGTCGATCCGACTTCCCCTGTCTGCGCAGACGTCGTCGCAACCACAGTGCTCGTCGTTGTAGCATCGGCAACGGAAAGCGTTTGAAAAACGGGTACCGATGCCGCTTGCGGCTGCACGTACCAAACGTACCCGAGGATTACGATCGCCGCGAGTAAAAGGCCAAGAAGTATCGTCGTTCGACGCTGCATACACCGAAAAGAGTATGTACCAGTATGCGTGCAGTCGCGATGAACGGCAAGTTCAAACGCACCTGCCTATTGCGTCTGCGAGGTGCTTGTCGCGTAGTCGCGGCAAAAGCCCTTGCCGTGAGCAGTGCAGCTGCGCTCGGTGCAAATCGCTTTCCCATTTTCGGCTTTGTCGCACATATTGCAACCGTCGTACCACTCTACGCATTGCTCGGGCGGCTGGTAGCCAAAGGGAGAGAATGTGAGATGTGCACCCGAGAGAACGCTCGAACCGCCGAGCGCACTGATTGCTGCGATAGTGAATGTGATTCCCGTTTTCATACCTTAGAGACGCGTTCACATACAAAGCATTACGCTATAGCATAAGCACGACCGGATTACGTTCGTGTGAAGATGTTCCTATCGCGATTCACCGAACTCACGCCGGAGCGTTCGATTTCCACTTCGCCAACATATCGCCGACAACACTCGCGAGTTGCGATGGAACGTAGAGCGCCTTCACCATATGTGCGTCTGCGCCGAGTTCGCGTATGCGCTGTATTTCTCCTTCTTGGGCTTCGTTGGTGAGCGCAACTTTCATGCTGCCTTTGGCGAGCCCCTCTCGCACAATCGTCTCGATAAATTCATAACCACTTTTGCCTTGCGGCATCGTGATATCGAACAAAATGACATCCGGGTGATAGTCGGCTCGCAAAAGCTGCAAAGCGTCGTCGGCCGAAGTGAAGGAGGTTACCTCAAAGCCGTTGCGCTCGAATACGATGCGGTACAAATCGAGCAGGAACTTCTCGTCGTCGAGCAAGAGCACGCTCCTCTTTTGCCCCGCTTCCATACTGAAGATGATACCAGGTTAGTGAGCGGCGTGCTTGCGAATATACAATCCAAATCCCGAGAGCGCAGCGGCGCAGGCGGCGCTCAATCCTCCCGCCAGAAACGCAAGATCATAGCCGCCAGTGAGTGCGATTACCTGAGTCGCGCCTACCGAAACCAAATGAGCTGTTTCGGCTGAAGCGATACTCGCCAAAATCGCGAGCCCCAGAGAGCCACCCATCATAAAGGATGTATTGACGATGCCGGAGGCGAGACCGGATTCGTTCTCCGGTACGTCGTTCATTGCAGCGAGCAGCATCGGGTTGAATGAAATGCCGGCGCCGAATCCCATAAGAATCATCGGCGGCAGCACGTCAAAGAGAAAACTCCCGACAGAAGGGACGCGGGCGAAGAGCAATAATCCGGCGGCGCAAAACGAAAGCCCTACCGCAAGCGAGTGTTTGATACCGAATCGGTGAACCACTTTCGCGGAGAGCCAGATCGAAAAGATGGCCATGATGAGATTCGCGGGGATGAAGGCGAGACCGACCTGCAGTGGTGTGTACTGCAAAACCAATTGCATATAGAGCGCCGAGAGGAAGAACCATGAGAACATCGACGCCGACCAAAGTATCGCAACGATATTCGAAATTGCGACGCTTCGTATCCGCCACAGTGAAAGCGGCATCAAGGGCGCGCGCACCCTGCTTTCGATCCAAAGGAAGGCGATCATGAGCACGACTGCCATCGCGAGCTCCCCTATCGTTTGGATCGAGAACCAGCCGGCGGCATTGCCGCCGACGATCGCGTATACCGCGAGCATGAGCGATGCGGTAACCGTGAGCGCTCCCCAAAGATCAAGGTGCAAGTGTTTTGATCGGACATGTTCCGATGGAAGCAGGTAGAGCGAGAGGATCAAAACAGCGATACCGATCGGTAAATTGACCAGGAAGATCCAGTGCCAGTTGAACGCCCCGGTCAAAATCCCGCCAAGAAACGCGCCGACAGAACCGCCGCCTGCTGCGACGAAACCGAATACACCCATCGCCTTCGCACGTTCTCCCGCTTCCGGAAACATGTTCATGACGAGTGAAAGCGCAACGGCCGAAGCGATCGCACCACCGATCCCTTGCAGCGCCCGAGCCGTTATGAGAAACGCTTGTGAATCGGCGAGCCCGCATGCGAGCGAGCAAATGGTAAACAGCACGATTCCGAGCATAAAAAATCGCCGTTGCCCGAAGAGATCGCCAAGACGGCCGCCAAGCAGCAAGAATCCCGCGTACGTGAGCGCGTAGGCGTTCACGACCCATGCGAGCGTCGTGTCCGAAAAGCCGAGACTCGATTTGATTGACGGCAGCGCGACATTGACGATCGTCGTGTCGAGCACGATCATAAGCGTCCCCATACATAGGACAATCAGGGCAAGCCATCTTGTTCTATTCTTTGCTCGTTCCATGTCGTTACGCTATCCGAATATTTTTTCGTCCCGAAGTACTTTGAAAAGTCTCTCCCGCAAACCGCGGTATGCGCCCCGTCATTGCTGCAGTATAGCAAATGCCTAAAAACAATGCGCCGCACCAAGTTTTGGTGCGGCGCCTCTTTGTCAGTCTTCTGCTGTCACTCGTGCAGACGAGCTTTCGCCGAATGCGCGGGATGTTGCGGCAAGCGCTTTTTCAAGCGAGACGGCAGTCAGTTGTTGCGAGCAAAGCGCCACGCGACGCATGACATTTGCCGCCAAATCCGCCGTAAAGACCATATTTTTGGGAAACACGGTCCTCACGTCGTTACTTTCAAGATACGCGTCGATCTCTTCGCGCCAGGCAAGTCCGAGCATGCGCGCCTGGCTCTTGAGGATCTCGACAAAACAATCACGAGCATCTTTGAAGAAGATACGCGTACCCATGCGCCCCGGCCGGTTGAGGAGTGCTGACTCAACCACGTCGGGACGATTCGTCATAGCCACGAAGAACAACTTCGACTGCATCGGCAAACCGTCGAGCGATTCCATAAAGCAGTTGGTAATCGGATCGAAGTAGCCGCTGCCTCGATGCGGCACGATAAGATCAATGTCGTCGACGATCATAAGGGTGGGTGCGAGAAGTTCGGCCCACCGAAACGCGTCGCGGACGATAAATTGACTGTTTACCCCGTGTGGCAGATTAAGAAAGTCCGCCGCTTTGAGGTACAACACCGTGCACTCGGGTAGTTTCTTACTCAACAAGAGACCGCCAACCGTTGTCTTACCGGTACCGGGCGGCCCAACGAGCACACCGCCCCAATGAGGCACGGTGCACGCCGGCGACTGCCAAGTTTCGAAGGCCTGCACCAGGTCCTCTATGTCTTCTTTGACGGAAGCGTCGAACGCAAGATCTTCGAATTGCCAGGTCCGCAGCGCTATCGGTTCGTAATTCGCCGAAAGCACGCGGCCTTTGCGCTCTTCGATAAGCTGCAGTTGGTGCGAATTCGCGAGCGACTGCATAAACAGCGCCGCATCCTTCGGCTTCTCGGCCCACAGCACACTAATATCCCACCGCCAACCAGGCGGTCCCTGGATCTCGACGTCACTAAGAGAAACGATTACCTTTCCTTCGCGATAGATGCAGAAATAGTACGAGTACCCCGTCGGCACCATGTTGCCACTGCGCAGCATGGTAATGGGCGGCTCGATAAGACCTTCGATCTCCTTGTACTGCCGGGGGCCGGCCACAACTTCGATTCCCTGCTCTTTGGCAGCGCCGCAGAGTGCGCGCTCGGCTCCCGGAGAGAGCGTTGCGCCACTGAGTCCACGATTGCGCTCGGCGCGCTCGAGAACCGTCGTGACGATCGCATCAGATTTTGTAATGCGGAAGTACCGTTTGATATCTTCTCGCAGTGCTGTCCGACGACGGTCGGGCAAATCTCTCTTTGTAAGCCCGAGCTTCTTGAGCGAGGGCTCGACGAGGTTCGTGATAGTGTCGGCTTGCGATACGAGCGATTCGCTTCTGCCGTACTTGATCGTATCTTCGATGATCTGCTTCCCTACCAAAAGGGCGAGCTGATTCTCAAAAGGAACGTCACGAGTGCCGTTTACTTTCTGTGCCATCTATCTACTCCTAAGGTTTATTGTCCGTGGGACACCCTACCGCGCCACATATAAATCAACAAGTGCGAGTAAGCCCGTAGCAAGGTCCTTTCATTTCAAACACCCGAGAGCTGTGAATGGTGTGAATGGGCACCATTCACAGCTCACCCGCTCATATGCATCTGCATCGGCGCAGGTGAAGGCGAGGAGCTCTGCTGAGTGTTCTGGATTGTAAGTACAACCACGCCATACATGACGATGCCAAATACGAGCATCCCGCCGAACGTGGCCAATATCAGATAGGTGATTTCGAATTTGTTTCTGTTCTTTTCCGTAAGGTCTGTAGTGATGAATAACGGCAGCAGAAACAGTGCGAGCAAGGGCGAAAGCTGCAGGTCGGTTGGCGTGTTGTAAAAGATCGACGTTAGCTGGCCGAAGTCCTGCCCGATCCACCAACTAAGAAAAAGAAAGATAATGGCAAAAGTGCCGGTGATGCGATTGGGTCTGAAAAGAAGCGCGAGGCCAATGAGGAGGGGCACCACGAGCAGAATACTATTCGACTCAACGGCATGAGCCGCGATTATGTTTGAGAGATATGTCGGGAACGCGCTGAACGCGGGCACCGCTTCCATGGTCGATGCCATTGCGACTTGCTGCGATCCACTCGTGATCCAGAAGAGTGGCTGCAATTGAAGCGCGGCCCCCACTATCAAAGCCCCCGCGGTTACTTTTGGATAGAACTTCGCCGGTATCTTTTCCGGCACGAGCAAGAGCGCCGCAAGCAACACATAAAAAAGCACCGCGCCCGGCGCGCCCGCATACAAACTCGCGCTGCCGGTTAGCAAAAGCCCCACCGCTTCGCCGCATACCCAGACAATGAGACCCCAAACTATCGAGATATACGCGCCAACCTTGAAACCTCTATTGGTGAGCGGGAAGAACAGCAGGATACCGATTGCTAGTTGCAAAAGCGCAGCCGCGGCATTCGTTACGACGGTGTCCGTGTTCCATGCTTGAATACCCAGCGAGATGATCGCGCGAAGAAACGAAGGCTCGCCACTCAGAAGCGGCGCGAGAATATTATTCACGAACGCCGGACCGAACATCGCGGGCTGCAGTTGCAGTAGCCCGTCGAGTATCCATACAGCGCCGAGCGCTTTCGCTACGATGCTTTTGACGACAGTGTCGTTGAGCACTGCTATACAATACTACCGTTTATCGAGAACGGTCATGTACGTCGTCTCGAGTTCCAGCGGGGAGGGTCGGTCAGCGTGTCCGCGTTTTCTCAAGAAGAACGGCAAGCTCAATAAGATCCTGTTGCAATCTCAATACTTTCGATTTGCCAAGCTTCGCGATAGCTACGGACTGCAGTTTCCGTCTCGCCTTCGCACATGCTGCCTGTAAGACGACACCGCGTTTCGTCAGGCGCACGATTTTGGCGCGCGTGTCGGTTGAGTCGGGTAGCTGCTCGACATAGACTCGTGCTTCCAGTTCCCGGACCAGTTGACCAATTGCCTGTTTGGTAACTCTGGCTTGCTGCGAGAGGGCGGTTGGACGGACGCCGTCCTTATCTAGGAGCGGCATGAGGCTCACGAGGGCCGGCGTCATGCTGTCAAAACCACAAGCAATAAGCTCGGCCATGCCGGCGGCAACCATAGCGCGACTAGCGGCAATCAATGCCGGTGCAAAATCGTCTTCATTCTTCTCTTTTTTTGGCTTCTTCATACACGTTTTATGCTATCCACCCTCCGATAGTAAAGGTTCTTGACTATGTAGTCAACGTGCCCCACTATTGTCAACGTACTTTACCAAACGTTAATCACGTAAAACACAATTATGGTTACAATTATCTTGGGTGCGCTTGCGTACATACTACCCTCTATGCCATGGGGCTACTTCTGGCATTTGAGTGTGTTCAAGAAACAGTATGACCAATGGCAGTATTTCCCCGCCGACCGAAGCGTTCCTCTCGCATTTCTCGCCATGTTCATTCAAGGAACCATTCTGTCAGTGACGTATGCGATCTTGCCGATAGAGCATGCTTCAATTGCAAACATCTTTGCCTTCGCCTCGATCATGGGCATTTTCTTTTGGAGCAGGGTGGTAGTTCCCTCAATGGCGCAATATCCCACCACACGAACGCCAGGATTCTTTTTCCTGGAAACAGCCTATCTTGTCGGTCAATATGCGCTGTTTGGTGCCTTCCTCTGCGTAGTGTACTTGTTTGTATAAGTACGAGGGAAAGCAACCCGCCCCATGGAGGGGCGGTCGCGTAACGGCATGCTCAATCCTGCGGAGAGGGTGGGATTCGAACCCACGGTACCCTTTCGAGCACGCCGCATTTCGAGTGCGGTGCCTTCGACCACTCAGCCACCTCTCCTGCGCGCAGACGCGAGAGGCGCCTGCGCAATGGTTCGTGGAAATTCCACAAGCCAAAACGACATTTCTACATGCGCAGAAATGTCGCAACGAACTTGCCAGGGCACAAAATACCACACTTTTCCTCTCGTGAAAAATACGCTACACTGCTGCCGTTTGACGGCCCTATCGTCTAGTGGTTAGGACAGCAGCTTTTCAAGCTGTTAACTCGGGTTCGATTCCCGATAGGGTCACCAGTTTAGATTTATCGGCACCAGACTGCTGATTTATCTCGTAAACCATAGACATTTTCTTGGTTCCAAATTTCTCCCCGTTGAAAGTCACTTTCTCAGGGAAAATCTGCCTTTGGAAACGCGATCGATACACGGGCACATCTTCAAGCTCAAGCCAATGCCTCGCGCTCTGTCTTACGAATTGGAAGCAGTAATCCAAGGCCTCTTCCATGTTGAACTCCTCGACATGGTTCTCCTGCAGCAGTTGCCGCTGTGCGTAAATACTCTCGTTCACACGATCTTTCTGCTGGCTGAAGTCTGTGTCCGAATACACTCCCGTTCTATGCAAGTCAAAGACCCGCTGTCGTTCGAGCTCCAATGCTTCTATCGTTTTACGTATTTTTGCATTCGCGCTATCCAACTTTTTATAGTTCGACTGCCAAACATCCATGACCACAGCTCTAAAGGTTCTTTCGTATTTAGATCCAGGCGTTACCTCTTCCAGGTATTCAACGAAGTTTTGCTCAAAAGTTTCTTTAGGTATAAATCGAGCGGCTGAGCACTCCTGCTTTTGGTGATGATAATAAGGATATTTGATGCCCTTGCGGCCAGTTGACGAGCTGCCAGTAAGCGGCCGATTGCAATCGGGACATACAGCGAAGCCACGTAGAGGAAAATGAGGATTTTCGCGTTCCCGTCTGAGATTAGACTTTTTGCGCAAACCAGGCTGACATCTCCAAAAAAGCTCTTCGTTTATAATAGCTTCAAAAGCTGCCTGGCTTTCGTGGCCCCATGCCTTTATCACTCCGTAGTAAATAGGATTGCGAATTATCTTCTCAATCAACTGGGCACAGGGTTTTTTGCCAGTACGCGTCCTGAACCCACGCTCGGCTAAGAATTTTGCAAGAGATCTAAACGTGTGACCCTCGTAAGCATATTGTTCAAAAGCCATTTTTATGTAAGGAGCCGCTTTATCGTCGACAACCAGATTGCCACCCTTGGCAATCCTCGTATAGCCTATAGGAGCAGACCATACCCAGATCCCTCGCTTGGTTTTTTCTACCATCCCGCTTTTGCTCCTTTCAGCTCGAACGTTGTTATCGAGCTCAGCGAAAACGGATAACATCCCCTCCATCGCGCGACCCATGGCGCTAGTATCTATCGGCTCAGTTACCGAAAGAAGTTCAGTGCCATATTTTTTTAGTATTGCCCGAGTACCTGCGTGGTCCGCTATATTTCGCGCAAAGCGGTCAACTTTGTGCACAATGAAGCAATCTATTTTCGGTTTTTTCGTGCCACAAAGTTTGATCGCTTTTTGAAACTGGGTTCGATTGGCGGACTTCGCCGACTCTCCCTCTTCTATGAACGGCTCAGCTACAATTTCAATGTTCTGACGCGCTGCGAACTCTCTACATTCGCGCACTTGTCTTTCTAGGCTGGTATTGGAAACCTGCTCCCAGGAAGAAACTCGAGCGTATATTATGCCTGTTCGTCTTTGTTCTGGTTGCATATATCGACAATACCGTGATCTCGGGATTGCGCCATAGACCCAATGGGATTTTTGGAACCGTTCTTTCGGAACCACCATATGTCGTAGGCCAACTGGATCGTTTCGTACATATCTGCCTTTAGCGCTTCTACTTCTTCATCGCTCATGCCTACCAAGTCTGGGTCAATCCTGCGGAGCTGTTCTGGGTCGAGCATACAGATATTTCTCAACGGGCTTTACGCTCACGCCCATTCGGCCGAGGTTCGGGATCGAGCCAGGAGAACTCGACAATCGTTTTTTCAGGCACCGCTTCCCGCCCGTAAATGCGGTTGTACTCTTTGATGGCAGCGACCTTGGAGGATAGATCCTTATCTTGGAGAGCAACTTTGAGAAGCTCACGGTCCATCGTCTTTTGATCGAAACATTCGTCCAAAAGCTCTTGAATGCGCTCCCTCACCTCAACAAACCTCAACAAACGCGAGCCCGCTCGCGTAGCGGACTCATATTGACCTTGAGTGAGATCGTAGGCCTCCGAGTAGGCCTGAGCGGCATTGCCCATGCAATGGCTATCCCGTGCATATAGATAGCAAAAGAGCTCCCTCTTGGGGTTCAGTGTTTTGGCAGATTGTTTTTTGGGGTCGTTTGATTTCATACAAAAAGAAAAGGCTCGCGAACGCTACCAAGCCGCCCTCGTGGGACTTGCTGTGGTAGGGTTCGCGAGCCTTGTCTGTTAGCTCGATATCCTGGGTCGAAGCTCAGGATACTCAGTGGCGAGGGACGATAATCCGAGACCTGGCTTTATACCGATCTCTTGGAGTCCCGATATGCGCCCGATAACACCGAGCGTTCTCTGCGACATCGCCGTACTGAAATGTCTTATTTGTTTTGGAGAACTATCCTTCAAAGAGTTTACACCCTCTTCCCCAAGCGCACGGGCGTGCTACTGTGTACAGACAACTGAATATCGGCCCGAGAGGGCGGCGACCTAAACCACCGGCAACGATGGCATGGTCGTGGAAAGCGCGTTCAACGTAGAAAACCCGTCATTCAGGGCGTTGAACGCGTTATAGGGGGAAACCCTTATAGGGCCGCAAGGCCTCCTGGTGGCGGGCTTTGTGTTTGTATGGACAATAAAAACAAACGATCTACATCTCGACTCGCTGGATGGCTCCTGGTCTGTGCGATTGCCTCAGTATTTGCATATGTCGACTTTTCCTCTATCAATTTTCAAGCAGACCAAAGCGATCAACAAGAGTCATACGTCACCGGAGAGACGCTTGGCTCACTGATCTTTGTGGGCATAGCTATTTTCTGCCTCTACAAAGCGAATAAGGAGCTGAAGCGTCCGCCTAAGCCATGAGCAGGCTGGTCCAACTCATAGTTAGCGCTCTCATCGTCGCAGCATTCGTCTATTGGGAACCGCTTCGTTATTGGACTTGGGAAATCGGCGGATCGATTATTCTCGATGTTTTGCTGATCGGAATGTTTTTCTTTGTTGTTGGCATACTCATATCGATCTGTCAGAACTGGAAAATTTCTTGGAAAGCGATCGGGAAAGCGTTGAAGGATGCCCTCCAAATAGTTTCACTGCGATAGACAGATGTCTCACATTATTAGTTCCACTTTCTCTATAATCTCAGCAACACGATAGAGAGAGTCTCTTAGAAAAGGCAATACGGAAATGTCGGTCGGAAAATCCGAAGATATAGAGCTGCCATCAAAGAGAAAATCGATCCAGATGGTTCGCTTTATATCTACTCCAGGAACATCTGCGGGGAACCCAGTATCCATATTGATCGGTACGTCTGTTCCTCCTACGTTTATGATTACCGAAGCCCCTGGAGAACCTTGAAAAGTCGTACCACGCATAGTCACACTCGCGTCTTTCCCTTTTACTGAGAACTCTTTTGTTTCTACTCGTTTCTGAGGCACGAGTGTAAGGTGTGCATGTTTATTCCGCAATAAGTTGAAGTGACCGAGCCACGGGTTATCGGTGTACGGTTGCCATTCCTCGATTGCTACGACGTATTTCGCGTCAATGTTGGGAGTTTTATTCGCAAAATCGTCTAAGCTATTTGCTACAGGAAAGTGTGCGTTTTTGCCGGCCCCTGGGATCTTGCACCATAAGTAATCAAGGGCGGATCGTAGATTGCCGAGGCAATCCTTGACTTCGACTAGCAAAGAGTCGGGAACGGTCTGTGCGTTCAGACTCTTTTGGTATTCGTTTTCTATGGCCTCAAGATCGCGGGCTGCTTTTATCATCACTGCCTCGACATCATTATGTTTTGAGAATGTCATAACGTCTATTCCATTGGAGTTGCATTCGTTAAATCCACGAGTGTCCGTAGGTCCTCGAACCCGAGTTTCAAAAGATAGTCGACTATGTCTTTCGCTGCCTTTTGAGCTTCCTCGTCCGAGCTTTCAAGGATATCGATGAGTGCGTCTTTCAATTCTCCCGTATGAAGAAAAGCATAACGATCGCGACGATTTGATGATGTGAAGATATGTCTCAAGATCTTGCCGCACAGCAAGGGATACTCAGCGGCGAGTGCCTTGAGAGAGTTCATGACAATAAACTCGCCATTTATGTCACCTTTGGTCTTTTCGACTGTTTTGAGTAAACGTTCGAGCATCCACTCGTTATCGAACTTATCCAATTTAGTCCACCAGCCAAATTCTCGAAGTTCGCTCGGAGCATCAGAGTTCTCCAGACGCCAATCCCAGAACTTCTGAAGCAACTCCATGCGCGGCATCTTGTCCCCTGAAGTTACGTTATCCCGCGATACAAAAGCGCGGCCACCAAAACTAACCGCCATTCCACGACACTTTCCACTCGCGTTCGCAAAGAAGTGCTCATGAAATGGGCTACCGTTTTCGTCCACCTCGAACGCATACGCCGTCATCGTATGCTCGGCTAGACGCTCGGTCGTATCAACCCAGTAGCTTCTTTTTGGCAGTTTTCCGTCGCGGATATCCTTTAGTGCCATCTCGTACTGCGGACGGAGTAGCTTATATGCTTCTTCAAAAACCATGTTTGACAAGTACGTTTCCCAAGCGGCGTATCGTAAGTTCGGCTCGTCTGCAGGGAAGATCTTTGGTACGAGTGCCTTTGCCCATGTCCCGCCGTAAGAGAGCATCCAGGGAAAGAAACGACCGTATACCGACCGGACGGCAAGAGACGGGTCGTGCGCAGGCTCAAGATGAGCCTCAAGGACTTTTTTTGCCTCCTCCGGTATCTGTGCAGTCCAAGACTTTTCTACATTCTTTTCTGCGCGATTGAACCAAAAGATATAAGCGAAGACAGCGTGGAAAGCGTCCCCGCGGACGGTGTTGATGGACATAGTGTATGGATCAGAGTTGCTGCCGCCGTACTTCTCTTCGTGCTCAGGAGTTGGATCAGGATTTTCTGCAACGTACTCGATGACTCCCCAAACTCTCGTTTTTTCGTCGAGCGGGATGCCGTTGGTATCAAGACCGCGGACTATTAGTCGCGCCACCTCTTGCATGACATCCTCCCAATCGGCCTCGAGTCGATCCTTCTTTTCTCCTTCTACGGGAGGTAGGTCGCCGCTTTTTGCACGCGCGATAATGCCAGAGGCAAGATCTAAAGTTGCACCCCAGTCGAGCTGAGCACCGTTTTTTAAAGACTCAACCAGGCCAGAGAGAACGTTGTATATGTAAACCGGTCGTATACCCTCGTCCAAGAAATCGCGTGCAGAGGCTGAGTATTTTGCTCCCTCCTTCGCAACTACGTTTCTGAGCGCCATACCAAAACCTGAACGCGATGGCCCAAAAAATTCATCGCCACTCGGCTTCCACGTTTTTACGAGCTCAAGGATTTCGCTGACAGGTTTGTTTTCGAGGTCGGCCTCTTTTTTAGGTGAGTCAGGCCCTACCCAAGATGTGCCCACGTGATACGAGGTGAAGAAAGGTTGATCGAGCTTTTCGGCCTGCTTTAGTAGCCGTGCATAGCTCTTCTTTTGCGTTGCATTCAAACTGTCTTTCACGAGTCCTACGAGACGCACGCGCCAAGAGTCGATATATTTATCATCAACTTTGTTCTGAGCATCTATAACGTCAAAGTACTTCTTTTTTGCCTTCGGAGTGACCTGGGCGAAACGAGCATTCACCAAACGAGAGTACTCGTGCCAAGCCAAGCTAGAGAGTCGGGGCGATGAAACTTCCCTCTCAATTTCCGCTTTGAATGCGTCGGGGAAGAGACGGTATATATGGAGCTTGAGCCGCAACAGTATTGGATATGCTGGAGTGTTCTCAAGCACCTCCTCAAGTTCGCGGCGTGCTTCGTCGGTTTCTCCATGTTCAACCAAAAATCCAATGTGCTTTTCCAATAGATCGCGTACAGCCGAAATGACGCAATCATCTATGCGATCATAGGAGTGGTTTTGCTCGTGTCCCTCGATTGCGGGCCGCCAAATGTAAGAGTAGTCATCGTCACCCTTTTCACCCCGCGCGTGTACGGTTGCTATCATTTTTACCAACTTAGAAACGAACATCCTGAGGAACGGAGAGATCTCCGCCGGAGGCAGTTCGGCGAAGAGCTTGAGCATTTGTTCGTACTCATATTCCGAAACGTATGCCTTCGTGTGCCAGGAACCGTACGAGCCATATTCCTCAGGGAAGACATCTAGCAAAACGTCTGCGAAGACGAGCGCACGCTCGTACTCGCCGCCAGTCAGTAGCGTTGCCAAAATATCCTGGAGTTTATAGTGCAGCAGTATGCCAGGGGCCCCTTTGACCCACTCTTCATCCAGAACTTTCTTGATTGTTTTTGCAGTGTAGTTCGCCGGCAACATGGATGCGGCAGTGGCAAAAGCTGTTTTTGCGCCCCATTCATCCTTTGGCATATCCGTAGCTAAAAAGATCTCGAGAACGATCGCGGGCTGATCCTGGGCGACACGTGAGAGGTAATCTCCAACCTCCCATGTGGCATCCAGGAAATGGTGGTCCCGCAGATACGACAGCCATCTTGCATCGGCATGCTTGAAGAAGAAGCGATAAGACTCAGTGTTCTTTTTCACGAGCAAAAGCAGATCAGCAGGGTCGACCCCATGAGGCCCCTTCTTTAGCGTTTCCTCCAGGAGCTTGTAGACCTCGACTTGGCTCGGAAATACATAGCGCAGGAGAAAATACTCTAGGCCTTTTAGTAAGTCTTTGTAGGTGGCCTCATCCGGTCGCTCGCTGTGGTGGGCTATATTCTGCAATCTAGTTTGATATTCGTCGTACAAATGCTTGTACGGGTTTTGCTCTGCTGCGATGTTCGCTTGTGGATCGAAAAAGAAACGGAGCCCGTGTATGGTCCGCCGCGTCCCACGATCCTTTTTGATATGCTCGCGGACTTCGCTCGACATGCTCGCGCTACCCTTGTTGCTGAGGTGATCGATAATTTCTCTCATTGAGTGCGCCGATTGAGCAATGCGATCTTCGTTTCCGATATTCCCCAGTGTAGACAACGAACCTTTATACATGCGGCCGAGTCGAGGATCTATCTCCAAGAGCCGATCGTAAACTTTCTGTTCCTGTTCATCGAGTCCCATCGGGGCGTCAGCGGCATTCGCGCTATTTGTGCTGACGATACCCAGCGCGTGTCTTGCTTCATCCGTCAGTGAGGTCGTGCGAGCCTGCTTTTTATCGCGGCTGATGAGACCTGCCTTCTCCAGACGTTCGAGCATCTCTATAACCGTTTGGTCCGAAGCAACGTCCATCGCGTCGCGTATCTCGCGGATAGTGGGGCCCGCGCCTTTCCGGAGGATCAAAGTATGAATAGCGATGAGCGCCTCTCGCTGCCGTTTCGTCAGTTCTGCTGCCATGGTCGGATTATACCCGAGTATATACTCGGGTGTACAGAGTGGATAAGTATTGCAAAATACTTTTGGTTTTTTGCAATGCCGCGCACCGGTTCTATAACAGAGAGGTAGTCTCCAAGCTATACTTGTAGAGCATCTGTACTATGACGGCCAAGAACGACAAAACAAAAACGCAACGGGAAAGACTCCAGGAGGCTCTCAAGGCCCCGAGAGTAGCCGAGGCAATCGAAGTTTACTACCGAAAAACCGATCGCATTTTGTCCCGCAAACGGCTCCGGTCCTAGGTTCTCGCTGTTAGAATATCTCTACCGAGGGACTGCCACGCGATCAATTCCGCCACGAGTTGGTTCCAGTTCTGTCCCACTTGGGTCACCAGTTGGGATTTCTTAACGCGTTGCATTTCACCCGACATACTTCATAGTTATTCTTATGTCGTCCTTTCATCAATTCATGGAGCGCACCAAGCTGCCGCTCATCATCGTCGTCCTCATTCCCCTTCTCGCGATTCTCTACGTGCTTTTTGGCGCAGATTTGCCATCGTATTCTCCCGGCGCTCCCACGCCGACAGCCGCGCAGCCAACTTCCCAGCAAAACACCGCTCCTGCTTCCCTGCCGCAAGCAACCATCTCGCTCACCGACGCCTCCGCATTGCCGCAGCAAGTCGCCGCTGCGCAGTTTGTCCCCTTTTCGCTCACGGTACAAAATCCTTCCAATCAAAGTGCGACCTATCAATACAAAATCTCGGTGCACTGCAGTACCGGCGAGAACGACGTCATTGACGTCAATACACTTTCGCTCACGGCCGGCGCCTCGAAGACGATTGCCGAGCAGCTGAAATTTGAAATCGCGACAGAGACAGCACAGGTTTCGTTCCAGTTGCCGCAAACGGGCCAGTCACTGCAGTTCACGATCCCTCGAAAGTAACGCAATTAATCCGTCTTTCATCGCCTCGCGTATACCGTGGGTGTGGTCGAGTTTACCCGCCCATTAGTCATAGCTCACAAGGAGAGGCGCATGGCACAACGAAACAGCAGGAGTTCCGGCAAACGCGGCTTCGCGGCAATGAGCAAAGAAAAGCAACGGGCAATCGCCGCTAAGGGCGGTCGTGCGAGCCATGACTCCCGCTCAAACGCGCAAAAAAGATGGTAATTAGCAATCTAATAACTAGTACGTAATATGGCAGACCAGAACAATCCAGGTCAATTCGGCAATCGCGCCGACACCGACGAACAAGCAAGCAAAGGCGGCAAGAGCCAGGGCAAGGAAAGCAATCCGGGCAACTTCGCGAACGATCGAGAAAAGGCGATCGAAGCGGGCCGCAAAGGCGGACAGAGTCGCGGACAAAGCGATATGGACGCGACGGACGAAATGGACGAAGAGTAAATCGCGAGAAACGACCCCGCCCGGGCGGGGTCGTTTTCAACTCTTGCACTATGGAAAGTTGGTATTCACTGACCGGAGACGTCGACAAAAAGCCGGTGCAAAGCGCGATCGAATGGATCGATCAGGAGCTCTATACCAAACCGGTCACCAAGCTTCGATTCTTGATCGCCTCTTCCGGCGGCGACATCGATAGTGGCACAAACTTATACATGTACCTTAAAGCCCTGCCGATCGAAGTGGAAACGATCGGCTTCGGTATCGTAGATGCGTCCGCAGTACTGATATTTTTGGGCGGCCGGCGACGCAGCGCCGTCGATGGTTGCCGCTTCTTTTTCCACGAAGGTCGCTACACGTTCGATCAACCGACAGCCACGCTCCAGGCACACGAGGAAACCCTCTCGATATTCAAGCGCAACCTGCACGAGATGATCTACGTTATCGCCCGCGAAACAGGCAACGACACGGAGCGCGTCGCACAGATGCTGCGGCGCAGCAAGCTCATGCTCACCGAAGAAGCTAGGGAGTTCGGTATTTGTCATGAGATCATCGAGAAGCTGCCGCTCCAACAGCAGGAGCAGGGGTTTGGATTCAGGAAGGCAGAATAAAAAGACCCCGCCTTGCCCGGGGTCTTTTGAAGGAGGATCAGTACGAGGTCGTCGTACCCGGGGCTACGCCCGTACCAGTCGTTGTACTTTGTGTGCCGATAGTCGTTTGTGTCTGCGCGCTCGCGGTGTTGGCCGGAACGCTCGTGTTGTTTTGCTGTGAGATCAACCACCAGCCTCCTAGAATGATAATGAGGACGATGATGATGCCGACGACCCACGCTGCGGTATTGTTATTGTTCATGGTACCGTATTGCGAAGCTGATAATAACAGAATAGTCTGACTTTATGGGTGAAAGCGCAGTGAAGCCTTCTTACACGAAATCTCTCAGAGCGCTGAAGAGCGACACTATACTGGCCGCGCTTATAGCGACGCACGGCAAGCCGGATTTGACGCGCTACCACCAAGCGACTCCGAGCATATTCGAAGCACTCTTGCGTTCGATCGTCTACCAGCAGCTCTCGGGAAACGCCGCTCGCGCGATCCATGGCCGGATCCTTGAACTCTTTCCAAAAGGAAAACCCAAACCGGAACTGCTGTTAAAAATCCCCGCGAAAAAATTGCGCGCCGCCGGTCTCTCGATTCAAAAAATTGAATACGTGCGCGATCTCGCGCGAAAGAGTCTCGACGGCTCGATCGACTCCAAACGGCTGCCAAAGATGTCGAGCCAAGAAATTATCGAGCATCTCGTGGCGGTAAAAGGCGTCGGCGAATGGACGGCGCACATGATTCTTATTTTTACGCTCAATCGCCTCGACATTCTCCCGACCGGAGATCTCGGCATCAAGAAAGGCTTCCAGATCGCCTACAAGCTCAAGAAGCTCCCGAGCAAAAAAGAGATGGAGAAGATTGCGGCACCCTGGAAGGGCCACGAATCCGTTGCCTCGTGGTACCTCTGGCGCGTCGCCGACGGCGACAAGCGTTAACCCGTTTTTTTAGTTGGTATTGAACGACCCGCCAGCAACGGAGCCGTCCGGATTCAAGACGATCGTTTCCGTTTTCAAGCTGAACGTTTTGGAACCGTCATCGAAATAGATGAGAGCCTGGTAATTTTGTCCCGCTTCGGTAGGACGAAGGAGCGGCACCGTAACGTCGGCATGAGTTCCTGCCGAGAAGAGCGCAGCGCCCAGTGTGCGGCCGCTTGCGTCGCGGATCGCAACCCAACCTTCTTCCGTCAGGGTGACGGATTTCAACATAACGCTTGTACCAGCAGCTTGATTCAAAACAGCAACCGCGTTGCCCTGCGCAACCGTACCTGTCGTTTGTTCGCCCTGCGAGCCGAGCAACTTGTTCGTTGCGGTGGTGTTGGTCGCGGCGGTTGTCGGCTGTTCATCCGTCATGCTTATGTCAGCGGCCCCACTCATCTGTCTTCCCCACCCGTACCCGAGCAAGAGACCGACCACTAGCGCCGCAATGACCCCGATAATCAAATCCTTTCTTTGTCTTAAAAGATGCATACAATATGCGCACGTGACTAGTGACTAATGCGGCAAGTGTACAGCTTTTTCAGAACTTCGAAACCAGGGTGTTGATAGCTAAACTGCCTTGATTTCCTCGGGTAAAATCGCGCCTGCACGCAGTATTTTTATCTCACCGGAAGAGACATCAACGACCGTCGAAGGCTGTCGCGGCGGCAACTCCCCCGCATCGATGACAAGATCGATCATAGAAGCTCGTTCTCCGAGTTGAGCGATGATTGAATCGACGGAGCGTTGATTCTCAGCGCCGGCGATGTTTGCGCTGGTCGTCGTGTAGGGACCGAACTCTTTCGCAAGCTCGAGGCAAAAACTATTTTTCGGAATCCGGATCCCTATCGTTTCGATGCGCCTCGCGATTCCCGATTCTATGTTCGACTGCTTCTTGAGCACGAGCGTCAGCGGGCCGGGCAAGAAGCGATCGGCGAGCTTGCGAGCGTGGTCGTTCAGCTGCGTGTATGTTTGCGCCATTTCGATATCGAGAACCACACAGTGGATCGGCTTATTTTCGTCACGACCTTTTATTGCATACAGCTTTGCAACGGCTTCGTCGGAAAATGCGTCGGCGCCAAGGCCATAGAGGGTGTCGGTCGGATACAAGATGACACCTCCGGATTCGAGCACAGTGGCGGCTTTTGCGGCGACTTCTTGAATGTTGGTGCTATTGAGGTGAAGTATTTCCATACTATTCAGCTGGTGGTCACGAATACTTCGTACGCCGTCGCGCAGGAATTTCCGGGACCCCGCCTCGGTCTGGAACCGTGCCCAGTAAGGCACCGTAAGGACCGTTTAGGAGATTTCAATATAGCATCCTGGGACGTCTCGGTCATGGTTAAAACTCGTCTTATCTGATACTCTAAAACCTTAGAAGTTCCTCTCGTCTCCACCCGGCCATTTTGAAAGGATTTTGGTCATGGAAAAATGCAAATGGAAGCTCGGTGATACCTGCTATATCGCCGATGTGAATATCGCGCAAGGTAGAATGCGATTCCGTATCATGCCCGCGCGAGTGGTGCATGTTGCGGGTATCACCGGGAGAACCGCCACTGCCCAGTCGGTAAACCCAGGACCGAAGTCACTGCTTGGGCGACGGGAACCGTTTACCGAAGGGCGTCCGTTTCCCAATCGATGGTCGGCATTCGCACACGTCTGGTGCGAGATGCGATTGCACCACATCTCGCTCTTCGTACCAATCCGATTCGAAGGCGAGCCGCCGAAGATGGAAGCACTTCCCGCAGACGTTCCCGAACTCGGGCAAGTCGTCTACGGTCTCGATACCGAGCTGTGCGAAATCTTCGAAGCACAGATTGGCTACCTGCATTACGAGGGCGGCAAGGTCGATGTGGGTTACGACCAATCGCCCGGCAACCCAGAGGCATCTAACATCCAGATCAAACAATGGTGGTCCACACGAGCGTCTGCTGAGATTCATGTCCAGCAAAATCATGGTGAAGGTTGGACATTTGTTTCCAAAGAAGAGCTAGCGCGGCGCACCAATGCGGCGATCGACAAGCTATGGTCGGACGCGACCGAGTACATCAAGAGCCCGGCGTTTCAGGCCTCGATGAACAACCTGGTCGAACTACTTTCGCAGGCGTGACATCACGCTGCGACCCGCGGCACGAAAGTGCCGCGGGTTTTATTTAACGCATCAAAATAGCTACTGCACGACCCGTTTCGCTAGACCTCCCCAGAATGTGCGCGATGAAGGGATCGAACCCTCGACCTACCCCACGTCAAGGGGTCGCTCTACCACTGAGCTAATCGCGCTTCGCGACTCAATATACCCGATTAAACGCGGATTTCAACGGCGATTATTTCGCTATCGGCGGAAGCGGTTCCTTACCCTCATCTTCGCTATCTTGCATCTCGATGGCATCTTCGACCTCCTTTTCCTCGTCCATAAGGAATCCGCCGGCCTGAATATTCCAGAGCTTTTGGTACAAGCCGCCGCTCTTTAGGAGCTCATCATGGGTGCCGTCCGCGACGATTCGCCCATTTTCAAGCACAAGGATGCGATCCATTTTCATAATGGTGGAAAGTCGGTGCGCGATCACGATGACTGTTTTCCCCTGCATCAAAACGGCGAGGGCGTCCTGAATGAGTGATTCTGATTCGGAGTCGAGGCTTGATGTCGCTTCGTCGAGCATAAGAATCGGCGCGTTCTTGAGAATCGCCCGGGCAATGGCGACACGCTGGCGCTCGCCACCGGAGAGTTTCACGCCGCGCTCGCCTACGTAGGTCTGGTAGCCATCCGGCAACTGCGAAATAAATTCGTGACAGTGCGCCTTTCGAGCGGCTTCGTAGACCTCTTCGTCTGTGGCATCTCGGCGGCCGTAGCGAATATTTTCGAGCAATGTGCGATGAAAGAGGATCGGCTCTTGCGGGACGAACGCGATCGCATCGTGAAGACTGTCTTGCGTGACAGCCATGATGTCATTACCGTCGATCGTGATGCGCCCGCTTTTTACTTCAAACAACCGTAGCAACAAACGCGTAATCGTTGATTTGCCCGCACCGGAGCGTCCGACGAGCGCAAGCTTCTGGTGAGGCGGGACTCGCATCGTGAACTGATCGAGTACCGGATTGCCTTCTTCGCGGAAATAGAACGTCACATTCTCAAAGGCGAGCTCACCGTGCGTAACCACGAGCGTTTTTGCCTCCGGCACATCCCTAACCTCGTGAGGGGTCTCCAAAATCGCCACCATTTCGCTGGCATCCGCGAACGAATCGTTAAAGCGGCGCAACTCGCGATTGATGCCGAGCAATTGGTTGAACGCGGTAAGCAGGTACGACTGGATAAGAATAAAATCGCCGACGGTCAATTCGCCGCGCTGCCAGAAGATAACCGCCCCGTAGAGAAGACCGATGTTGATCGCAACGAAAAAAAGTGCGAGCGATGCCCAGATAAATTCGTCCGCGTACCAGACCTCTACCGAAGCCTGATGCCAGCGATGCACGATTGAAGCGAACGAGGTTTCCTCGAAGGTCTTGCCGGAAAACAATTGGATCGCCGATTGGTTTGAGATCGCGTCGGCGAGCGCGCCCGTGACACGGGAATCCGCTTCGGCTCGCCGCACGCGAAGCGGCTGTCGTCGCTTGGCGAGCGTGATCTGCAACAGGACGAAGAGCACCGCCCACACGCCGAGCCCGAGCCCGAGCACCAGGTTGTGCAACGAGAGCACGATCACGGCGCCGACAACGAACAGCATTGTCGGGAAAAATTGCAGGACGATGGCGTCGAGCAAGAGCTCGAAGGCGCGTACAAATTTATTTACGCGATGCGTGAGCGTACCGGCAAAATTTGAAATGAAAAAAGAGTACGAGTGGCCGAGTAAATAATTGAATGCCTTTGAATAGAGCTCCTGCATTACCTCCGGCTCGACGCGTGTGAGCGCGAGACCCTGCGCTCGCGTCATAAGCCAGTTGAGAAGCGAGAGCAGTAAAACGATACTAACGAGCGAAGTAAGCTGCGGACCGACCGCGGGACCCCGAGTACCGCTCGAGATCACGTTAAAGAATTCACGCAGAAACAGGGGCGTGGCGAGGTTGGCCAGCTGCATGACAATCACACTGCCAAAGACGACCAGCAGCGTTCCGGGATACCGTTTCGCCGTTTGCCAGTAGGTGCGGAACACCACTCCCGGGCTCGCGAGCTTCGTTTTTTGATCAGCGTCGAGATCCGGTTCCATCAAGCTACTCTAGCGCAATACAACTCCCTAGGCTATTCTCAACTCGCATGCGCGTCCTCGGCATAGAAACCTCGTGCGACGAAACCGCCGTTTCGCTTATCGAAGCAGACGGGACGTTTGGCGTCGACTTTGCATTCAAACAGCTCGGCAATGCGCTCTATTCGCAGGCAAAGTTGCACGAGCAATACGGCGGCGTCTTTCCCAATCTCGCGAAGCGTGAACACGCCAAAAACCTCGTTCTGCTTTTAACGCAAGCCCTCCAGCAAGCGGGCGAACTCCACGAAACTCCAGTTTCTCTACCAGAAGAAGTGAAGACACAGCTTGAAGCACTGCTTTCGCGCGAACCCGAACTCTTCGAGCAACTCATGGTATTTATCGCAGCGTACGGCAGGCCCGTAATCGATTGCATCGCGGTCACGCATGGCCCGGGGCTTGAGCCATGTCTTTGGGTAGGCGTAAATTTCGCAAAAGCGCTCTCGCTTCTGTGGAATCTTCCGATCGTTGCCGTCAATCATATGGAGGGGCACATCATGCTCTCGTTGATGGAAGGAACGAAGCTCTCACCCTTTGAATTTCCCTTGCTCGCGCTGCTTATTTCGGGCGGACACACGGAACTTGTTCTCTCGAAAGAATTCGGGCAGTACGAAGTCGTTGGCAAAACGCGTGATGATGCAGCCGGCGAAGCGTTCGACAAAGTCGCGCGGCTGCTCGGGCTTCCCTACCCAGGCGGCCCGGAGATATCGCGGGTTGCAACTACTGCACGCAATCACCATTTGGAAAAAAAATTCGCACTGCCTCGTCCGATGATTCACGAAGACAATTTGGATTTCTCGTTTTCGGGATTGAAAACAGCCGTGCGCAAGATCGTCGAGGCACATCCCGATATGAGCATGGATGAAAAGGCCGCGTTCGCGCGCGAATTCGAAGATGCGGTCGCGGATGTTCTCATTGAGAAAACGATACGCGCGATCGATAGCTTCGGTGCCAATACCATCGTCGTCGGAGGCGGTGTCTCTGCCAACGCTCATGTTCGCGAGCAACTCAAACGCGCGCTCGAAGATGAGGGCAATCCGGCGAAGCTTTTGATACCGCCGCCCGATCTCGCGACCGACAACGCGCTCATGATTGCGCTCGCCGGTTACTTCCGTGCATCCAAAAAAGAGTTCGCGAACCCGTCGGATTTGGTAGCAAACGGAAACCTGAAATTGTGCTAAAGTGACCAAATGGAGCCCTCAAATGCCCCAGATATTTTCCTAAAACCGTACAATCCTGTCGAGCAGGAGTTGAAAATGCGCACGCTTTGGGACGGGCTCGGCTACGCCAACCCGGATGTTTGCGTCGAGAAAGGCATCATCAAGGCAGATGCGCCCGCCTACTCTATTGTCCTTCCCCCACCGAATGTCACGGGAACCTTGCACATGGGCCACGCGGCCATGCTCGCCATCGAAGATATTTTGATCCGCTACCACCGTATGCGCGGCTACAAAACCCTCTGGGTTCCGGGCACAGATTCCGCCGCGATCGCGACGCAGGCAAAAGTCGAGGATGATCTCTACAAAAAAGAAAAGAAAACGCGGCACGACATCGGTCGCGAAGTGCTGATGGAACGAATCACCGCATTCACCGACGAAAGCAAGGCGACGATCATCAACCAGGTGAAGATGATGGGCTCTTCGCTCGATTGGTCGCGCTACGCCTATACGATGGACGACAAACGCAACGCCGCCGTCACGGAGGCGTTCGTGCGCATGTACGAAATGGGACTCATCTACCGGGGCGATCGCATCGTCAACTGGGATCCGAAACTGCAAACCACCGTCTCCGACGACGAGATCGAATACAAAGAACAAAAAGATCCGTTCTACTATTTCCAATACGGCCCGTTCGTGATCGGCACCGTGCGTCCGGAAACAAAATTCGGTGATAAGTACGTCGTGATGCACCCGAGCGATGAGCGCTACAAGGAGTTCAAACACGGGCAGCAGATCGAACTCGAATGGATCAATGGACCGCTCACCGCGACCGTCATCAAGGATGAGGCAGCAAACATCGAGACCGGTTCCGGCGTCATGACGATCACCCCGGCGCACTCGCTTGTCGACTTTGAAATCGCACAGCGCCACAAGCTCGATATCGAGCAGGTCATCGACGAGCGCGGCATTCTTTTGCCAATCGCGGGAGAATTCGCGGGCCAGCACATCAAAAAGGCGCGCGCAATGATCGTCGAAAAATTGAAAGAAAAAGGATTGCTCGTGAAAATCGACGAGAACTACGTGCACAACGTCGCGACCAACAGCCGCGGCGGCGGCGTGATCGAGCCCCAAATTAAGCGACAATGGTTCGTTGCCGTCGATAAAGCGGTCAAATTACCGAGCGGCGAGACGAAGTCGATGAAGCAGCACATGCACGATGTTGTCGCGGAAGGACACATCAAAATCATGCCGGAGCGATTCGAAAAGGTGTACTACCACTGGGCTGAAATTTTGCGCGACTGGTGCATCTCCCGCCAAATTTGGTTCGGACACCGCATTCCGGCTTGGTACAAAGGCACTGAAGTGTACGTCGGGCGTACGGCGCCGGAAGGCGAAGGATGGGAACAAGACCCGGACGTGCTCGACACCTGGTTTTCCTCGGGTCTTTGGACGTTCTCGACGCTCGGCTGGCCCGAACAAACACCGGACCTCGCAAATTTCCACCCCACGTCCGTGCTTGAAACCGGGTACGATATTCTCTTCTTTTGGGTTGCGCGTATGGTGCTGATGACCGGTGCCCTCGTCGGCAGCATCCCCTTCCGGAATGTCTATTTACACGGCTTGGTGCGCGACGGCCAGGGGCGCAAGATGTCGAAATCGCTCGGCAACATCATCGATCCGCTGGTTATGATCGAAAAGTACGGTGCCGACGCGACACGCCTTTCGCTCATTATCGGCGCACAAATTGGCAACGATCTGAAGCTCTCCGAAGACCGCGTGCGAGGCTACAAACACTTCGCCAACAAAGTCTGGAATATCGCCCGTTTTGTTCTCGAAAACC
>JARLIE010000219.1 GCA_031291875.1 Minisyncoccota bacterium
ACTGCATGCGCGGCAGTCTCAAAATTCTGCATCTTTGCTTTCGAGATGACGCGGAACGAGGCGATACGCTCTGTTCGGGCCTTCGTGCCGAACAGGCGAGCGAGCAGCTGAAAATCGTTGTAATCGTGCATCAGGCGAGAAAAATGCAGCGCAAGTGCCTCGCGTGAGGTCTGGTGCGAGACGACGATGCCTCTCGACATAAAAAGCTGTCGAAGATCAGAACGCGTCACTTTCGGCTGGTTGAGCGCTTCAAACAACGCCTTGTCGCTTGCGCTATAAATCGACCCAGTTTTCATTTTGCGATCCGATCCCATTTGATGTTTTCCTGCGAGAACGTTGTCTTGCGAACCTCTATCAGCTCAAGTTCGATTTGCTCGAGTCGATGCCGCTTGTACTCGTCGAATTTCCAATCGCTAATGTACATCTCGATGGCGCGCTGAAAATTACTACGGATGCTGGTGTGTGGTGAACTGTGTGCAACCCGGACCCGCAGTGGATGAGATCCATCTAGAATTTGAAAACTCGATAACGTATCGAATAGGTACATGAACTCGTGGTGTGTCGAGCCTGCGCGGTTGTAGTAGATCACGTACCCGGCTGGAAAACGTTCTTCGACTTCCTCAGTTTTCTCGTTGTATTTCTTTACAATCTCGTGGCCAACGATCAAATAAGGGCCGGCGATCATCTCGACCGTGGCAGCCCGCGATTGCTTACTCCCATGAGTTTTATGGAGTTTGAGATCCGGGTAGTGAAAGAAGTAATCTGAAGTGGGAAAAGTGCCTTCCGAATGCAGTCGGTGGGTGTCTGCGATCACAGTCGTCATGTAGGCAATCATCGACGGATCAACGATGTGCAGCACCTGGTTTTGTTCAAGCGGCAATGTTTCTGTCGTTACACCGGGTTCTTCATCTAAGGGATTTTTTGCCTTGGTTTTTTTCTCTTCAAGCATAGCCATGAAGTCGCTGTCATACTCGGCGTCATGGTTGTATACGAACAACATCCCACGCACATCGAGAGATTCGTTTGTCAGGTCATAGCGGCCTGACCATTCCTCGCTCACGCATGCGCAATCTATAGTTTGGGCGAGTGACCGCAGTGCAGATCGGATCGCGCTAGAGGAAATAGATCCTTTCGCGTAGCTCTTCAAGTCAGTATTGAGCAACACGCGGCGACCCAAATAAGGGTCCACGTAATGGAAAACGACGTCTACTGGATGGGTGTGATCTGTTTTTTTCCTTGGCGCATGTTTTTCTTGCTTTACGCACCGGAAGTTTTGGTCGAGTACCGGCACCCGTTCCCATCTAAACCATTCGAATAGCTCTTTCGATATTTTGTTCGCCAACTCAGCGATGCCCGCTGTTTCTCCGCCGCTCATTTGCCCCTCAGTCATAATTTTTTATCCGCTTTCAGATCGTATGTCGATCTGATCCCGTTGCGAATGATAGCGAGGGCATGCTGCGGGCACAACGCTTTCTAGGGGGAGACGGTATTGGCGACGCAAGCGTGCGCGGTTCCTGCGGTGGTTTGCTTTCGCCTCCCGTAAGAGCTCACCGCTACAAGCCGCTTTCAAGTTGCAACAATGTAACTAACTGTCAAGCACAAGTTCATAACCCACAAAACGTCAAACCCAAGTCTGCAAAGGGCCGGGGCTCCACTTGGGCGCACCTGAAGCCGCGGCCTGTGGTGGCAATCGTAGTTAGCCGCCAGACGTGTTCTGGTAAATTGCAAACAAGCGGCAGCAACTCAAAAGTTCGCCGATGAATTTGCGAGGTAATGTCATGGACGTTCTTGATTTCGTCCCAAGCGTGTCGGCAGACGGAAGCAGAATCACTTTCCGGTTGTCCGATCGGATTGGCTCAGTCGAGTGTGCAATCACACGTGAGGCACTTGAAGCGTATTTCTGGCTGCCGCTAGGCGCCGGCGAAGTCCGCATGCTCAAAACGTTTGCTGATGGCCGCGAGCGCATTATCGCGGTTGCGGAAAGAAAAATGCGGGCGCGGCCCGATCAGCCCGTCCGGCTCACAACCGCTGACTTCCTCGACAAGCGCTAGGCCGCCCGCAGACGACGTTTGCACCGCAAACCGCAAATTGCCCCTTCATGGGCACCGGGACGACGAAGGACCGGTACCACCGCAATAAAAAGCACGATCGTTCAGATGTTGCTAATTTCTTTTATGTCGAATCGTATAGGAATACGAACCATATTACACCCGCGCTGTTTGTCCTAACATCTTCTCGCCATTCCAGATACGCCAGCGCGTGGACACTACAGCAAGAACAGGCGATGCTCGGATCGTAGCCGGGGGCGTCATAGACCATCGGTGGCACGTCGACGACATAA
>JARLIE010000220.1 GCA_031291875.1 Minisyncoccota bacterium
AAGGCCATGCCCGTAATCCTGACGACAGAGCAGGAAGTCGACGTCTGGCTTAACGCGCCGACCCATGTGGCGATGGAGTTACAAAGGCCGCTGGCGGCCGGGAAGCTTAAGATTGTCGCGAAGGGAGAGAGAACGGACGCCGGTTAGGTTCACGCCGCCGCCGCCATTGACGCCGGCCGTGGTGATGAAATTAATCGGCGAGCAGATTCGGTCGCATAACTCATTGGAAAAATAGTGGTTTATGCGCTCGCGAGAGGCAAAAAGCTCAAGACGATTCACCCCCATGACCATGCTGCCACCCTGCGCGACTGAAGCTAGGGAGGTGATTTACGCCGCCATGGCCTTTTTCGCGGCATAGGCGAGAAAGCCGGACCGGGAATTCGATGCGCTCATCCCCACCTCGCTCTCTCCCAGAGCCGGCTAAGGTTCGCTACGGCAGCAGAAAAATAGGCCGGGCTCTCCTTGGCGAATCCCGCCATGAGAACGTTGGAGAGTTTTTCTTTGTTTTCGAAGCTTTTAACGATCCGATTCCTGTTTTCATGATCCCACAAAATTCGCCCGACGGGGGCCCATACAAAATTCCGTCCCCATTGGTCCAGCGTTTCACTCTTTTTAAAATCAGTCTCTTCGGCATTTAGGGTCAAAAACGCGAGCGCCGCGAGAAACTCGAACTCAAGGAAGAGCGCGCTAAACTCATGATCCGAGTAAAGATAATCCGAGACGAGTGGCTTGAGAATATCGTGTAGGTGATCACTCAAGGCCGTGCGCCTACGTTCCAGCCCTGGAAGCAATTTCCATATAGTTTCCTCATTTCCGCCGTCCCAAGCTCCAAGGAAAAGAGTTGAGACTAGATTCTTCTCTTTTGCCGCTGCATCCAAAACGGGCGTTTGAAAGAGTCTGAAGAGGTCCTTGTAACGCCGCGCCTTGATCAGCGCGAGACCATACGCATAGAACAACAGAACGCCAGGGTACGTTCTAAGGTAGATGAGGACGAGCATGCCCGCGATTTGTGGTGTCGGCGCAAATTGCGTGATGATATCCGTCGTCGTTTCGAACTCGCTGCCATTTCCCCAGCGACCCAGGACCCCGAAAATTCGGACCAATGGCTCTAACAGCACCTCGTAACGCGCGACAAGTTTGACGACCGCTTCGTTGAAGCCGGTGTTGCTGGCGGCCACACCGAAATCAGGAGTTAACATGGCGTCCTGCACTTTCCGCAACTCATCCCCAATCAGCTCGTCCAATTGAATTCGATATTCTGATCGAGACAGGTACTTTTTCGCGCTGACGACGAGGATCTCCGTACTTTGCGGGTTCGCACGCTGGAGTTCGGTTTGTGCCGATACCATCCTTTCGAGGCGTTCGAAAAAGGTGTCAGCGTCGTCGATACGGATAATTTTTCCGTCGCGGTGCGTTATCAGGTCGTTTGCAATCTCGGATGGGGTGCCTCTTGTTGCCCAAAACAGCGGATATCGGCGACTTGGAGCGCGAGTAATGGCAGATCGCAACGCGATGTCCCAATCTCCCGACCAGCCGCAGACAAGTAGCCCGTGTTCATCGAAGATGCGATCAAGTAGCGTGTCCAACTCGGAGGAATACGAAGCGAGCTCGCGTTCTATGTTACGAATTCGTGTGTCGAGATAGTCCCCGTGGACTTTGACAAGGTAACAGCGGCTGTGAATCAGCGGCACTGCTCCTTTCAAATCATCATCAGATTTAATAACCGTCGGCGCAATACCAACATCCTGCAGCGCCTTCTCCATCAGCCGGTCAAAATTCGTCGTGATAATGACCCTGATAAAGCCGTCTTGGACGAGTTTTGCGGCGGCGCGATGCGCGCGCGTTGGCACCTTGCGCCCGGCGGTCAGATCCTCCGAATCTGGATTAATGAAGCTGTGAAGGATCGCTCGTCGCTCGTCGGCCGTCGATGACAGTTCGTCAAGAACCTCCGAGTAGTTCGGCTCTTTGCTGAACTCTCGTAAGTACCAAGCCGCCCAGTCGGGTTCCGATGTTATGCCCTTGAGAGCGGCAATCCGTTGGATGAGATTTAAAGTCACTTCCCAACCGGTGGGAATCTGAGCGGCGCGCGAAATGCCGGAGCCGAGGAGAAGCGCGTAAACTCCCTTGTTTTCAAAAAGGGAAAAGGCGAGTGCCGTGGCTGCATCAATCATTATGATCCAGATCGATAATCAGGTTTGTCATTGCAATCGCCGCGGAGGGAACGAATCCACCACAAGGACGCGCACAATACGTTGGTGAGTATTTGGTGAGTTATAAAAAAATCGAAAAGGCCTACGCGAACGCAAATAACTGAAAACGCTGGCGCACCCGAAGGGATTCGAACCCCTGGCCTCTGCCTTCGGAGGGCAGCGCTCTATCCAGCTGAGCTACGGGTGC
>JARLIE010000221.1 GCA_031291875.1 Minisyncoccota bacterium
AAGAGATCGACGATTTCGTCGGAGATGCGATCGCAAACTTTGTCGGGATGGCCTTCAGAGACGGATTCGCTGGTGAACAGATAGTTTTGCCGAGGCACAGAAGACTCCAAGCTGACCGAGCATTCGAAGATGAAGTGGGGGTCTTCCCGGCCGTGGCGCGCAAAGCGAAACCGAGCAGACGTGACGAGTGTCAGCCAATCCGTTCGTTTCGTCAAGCCAATCCCAGAGAAGCGTTCTTTATATCAAACGGCATCTCTAGGATTTTTTTGCTTCCTGAAGCTCGCGGCCTTGCACAGACGATATGTCATCGCTGGCAAGGCTGGTGACGAGATCGATGATGCGTTTGCGCACTTTCGGATCTTGAATGCGCGCGAAAGCCTTGTTGAGATGCAAACCCTCGGAGGTTGCAATGAAGTCGAGCACAAAGCTCGAACTTGACGGCTCTGCCGCCGCAAGTACGACCCCATTTTCCGATACCGTATCGTCCAGAAGCGGCGCGCCGTCGAAGAAGAAGGCAGGCGGAACGTTGAGCGTGCGTGAAATCTGCTGCAAGCGGCTTGCGCCGATACGGTTGGTACCCTTTTCGTATTTTTGGACTTGCTGGAATGTCAGTCCCAGTGCCTCGCCGAGTTTTTCTTGGCTCATTCCAAGAAGAATTCGGCGCATACGAACCCGGCTGCCGACATGACGATCAATCGGATTCGGAGTCTTCTTCACGAATTACATACTCCTGTCACTGCCGGCCCGAGGGTGGGGTCGGAAAAACCGATACCATCGTGCAAAACCCCCACATAAAGTATTGACGCCGTGGCGAAACCAACGGCGTCTTTTTTATTCAATTTTTGCGGAGAACGCGAAAGAAACACCAAGCCTATGCAGCTTAGTTCGAGGTATGACTACCAACTTTCGTTTTTGCCCCCGCAGCAAATCGCGGTCATATAAAACCGTGTTATTCGCAGATGTCAAACAATCCCTCGCAGCGCGAGCGCTGCGCAAAGCATTACAACCCAAGCTAAAATTCCAATGAGAATCGGTGCTTGCGCAAATGGCGGCGGCGCGATTTTTTCGGGTAGATTACCGTCGATCACGCCCTCGTGTCGTAAGCTTAAGCGTTGTAATATGCGTCCATAGGGGTCGATGATCGCGGAAATACCAGTATTGGCGTCGCGCAGCATCGGCAAACCTTGCTCGATGGTCAGCAGGCGTGCTTGCGCTAAGTGCTGGTAAGGACCGGCGGTTCGGCCA
>JARLIE010000222.1 GCA_031291875.1 Minisyncoccota bacterium
GCGGCGCCGGCAGTCAGGTCGTCAGAGAAGTTTCCGAGCTTCCCACGCCAGTTAGCTATTAAATCATCGGCAGCTAGGGGTGTAAAGTGCAAATCCAAATCCCCAGGCGCGGACAGTTAACGTATAAATTGCTCATTGTACACATATAATTGGCGCTATTCCTTCGCGTCGACGGCGCCATATCAGCCCCGGCGCAGCTTCGTGGATTTGGTCTTCCACTACGATGGGTCGCTAGGCTTCAAAAACAGGCCCTCCACGCCCGATCCAAATTCGCCTTACCGGAGCTGACCATTGGCTGTCTTAGACCTAGAATGACCTTAGTTGCGTAACCGACGCACCCGAAAGACATCGTATGGATATATTTCACCAGCGCTTGATGGTTCACGCCGCAACCATCGACGAACTCCTTTCCGATGACTTCGAATCGCTGCCGGGGCAGAAAGGCGATGCCGAATTAGCCGCGCGACGGCTAGCCGCATGGTGCCAGTCGTGCGCGAGTGGCGATTGGTCGCTATTTGGCCAGCGCCTGAAGCGTGACGGATTGACCTTCGGCCAAGTGCTCTCAAGATTCGCCACTGTCCGCCGCAAAGCTTCTGCATCACCGCCCGTTTGGCTGGACGATGCGATCTGGATTGAAGCGGCGCTGCAATCTCCAGTGAAAATCGAAAAACAAATCATGATGCTTGATGAGGGTGAGCCTTGCGCGTTTGAACACCTTTTTGCTCCAGCGGTCGAAAAAGCCGAAGCGCTACTTTGGTCGGGTATTGACCGACGCGCATACGACAATCTCAACAATTTCGCTCGCAATAGCTTGCGGCATTCGTTGCTTTCAGAGTTGTCTAATCTTTCCGCTCCTGCGCTCTACGAGCGGTTTTCCAAAACGCGCAAGATCACTGGAATATCTCTCGATGCAGTAAAGTCTCAGCAAAATGTTAGCACAGCCAACTACGATCAATTCGTCGCCGGGATGAAAGCCGGTGGTTTCCGCTCTTTGTTCGAGGAAAAACCTATACTATTGCGGTTGATCGCGACGGTTACGCGACAATGGATCGATACGACGCGCGAATTGATACTACGCTTTGATGCCGATCGCGCGACAATTCGGCAAGCGATCCTTCAGTCGGCTCGAGACAGCCGCGTTGCCAAGATTGAAGGCGAACTCTCCGATCCTCACAATGGCGGCCATTCGGTCCAGATCATCACTTTTGAGGACGGGTCGCGCGTCATATACAAGCCAAAGGATTTGCGGCTCGATGTTGTCTGGCAAAATATGATCGAGCGATTTAACCAAGCTAAGCCGCCAGTCAAATTGAAAGCGATGCGCGCAATTTCGCGCGATGGTTACGGTTGGACTGAATTCATTGATCATATGGGATGCGGTGATAAAGTTGATTTCAAGACCTTTTTCCGACGTGCTGGCGCGTGGCTTGCACTATTCCACGTGTTTGCGACCAGCGACATGCATCAGGAGAACATGATTGCTTTCGGTAACGATCCAGTGCCGATCGATTTGGAAACGATCCTTCAGGCAAACGCTGAAGTGCTCGAGGCTCAAGAGCCAGAGATGCTCGCTTATAACGCCGCTATCGAAATTGTCGCCAATTCGGTCATGGCTGTCGGTTTGCTGCCGGCCTATGGAAGGTCCCCGGACAATAA
>JARLIE010000223.1 GCA_031291875.1 Minisyncoccota bacterium
CGAATCATATCACCAGGCCGTTTTCTTTGCATGCCGGACCACTGCTGTCCGGTTAGGAACCGAATAAATTCAGTTGGTTATCGCAATCCTCTGAGTTCGATTTGGATCGACTGCCCTGCAAGGCCTGAGAAACGGGCATTTTTTCGAAAAGCGTGAGCGAGAAAATCTGTAACAAAGTGTAGAGCGAGGCGTCGAAGCCGAGACGCTTTTTTATGATCGCGATGAGCACGTAGACGCTGACGGAAATCTAGATTTGCGTCTTGACGGCGTTTTCGGTCGTGCCGAAGAATCGCTTGATGCGCAGGTGTTGTTTTGTCCATTTGAAAAACAGCTCCACCTGCCACCTCATTTTGTAGAGGGCGCAGATGGTCGATGCGGGTAAGGTGAAATTGTTGGTCAGAAAGACGAACGTCTTGCCGGTTTCGGGATCGTTGAATTTGATGCGCCTGAATTTTTCTGGGTAGCGCTTGCGGCTGGCGTGGCCTTCGAGCACGATTGTGTGATCGCACACGAGGCCGGCGCTCCGATCAATCGCGGCCGAATACAAACGCCGCCAGACGAAATTGGATTTTGCGCGCGTGACGAAGAAGGCTCCAGCCTGGTGCATCGCATAGAGGCGCGCGAAATCGAGATAGCCGCGATCCATTACATAGAATGCGCCGGGCTCCGTCGGCAGGATGTCCAACACGCGCACATCGCCCATTTTCCCGTCGGAAATGTGAATAAAGCTTGGAATAGACCCGCGCAAATCCAGCAGCGTGTGCATCTTTACGGCGGCCTTCGTCGAGCGAAACGACGCCCAAGGAAACAGCGACAAACACAAATCGATCGTCGTCGAGTCCAGCGCATACACGACGTTGGCAAGATCGAGATCGAGGCTGTCTTGAGCATACAGCGACCGCGCCTGCTTGATGAGATGTCCGGCGAACGTCGCGTAAATTCGCCAATCACGTTGTTCGTTGGCGTCCGCCAGCGTCGAACGGCGCACGGGACTGCGAAAGCCCATGTGATAGAGCTTGGACGCTTGCGCATCCAAACAGACTTCGATGTCGCGGAGACTCTCTCGATAGGTCAGTTGCGCAAACGCCATGGCGCGAAATTGCTCGGCGCAGGAGAGAGCGCGCACACGATCGTTGCCATCGTGACGATCCACAATGCGATGAAATGTCTTCCACGGCAGAAAATCCATGAGCTGAGCAAAGAGAGTTTTGCCTGTGTGCATTGACGGCCCCAACGACGACGATGACGCTGGAAACCGGTTCTATCCGCCAAACTCAGTTGAAATCGGGGACAGGCTAAAATTGCCAGAACATGTCAAGGTCACAATAGGTTGCACGCGGCCAGATCGACTTTAACCGGACAGCAGTGCCACATGTGGGCGGCTGCAAGATACTGTCGGAATGTCGATGGCGGCCGTCTCGATTCAAGTCGATCCTGCCGAGATGCGCC
>JARLIE010000224.1 GCA_031291875.1 Minisyncoccota bacterium
AGCCGAGGATCCCGCCGGCCTGCTCAGGTCCGTAAAGCTTGGTTGCTATCTTGTCGAGTTCGTGGGTGTAATTCTCGAACTTCTTCGAGTGGACGTCAGATAGTGCGTTCATAACGTCGTCGATCGGTTTCTTGTCTGATTTGTGATCGAGCTTCTTCCCGCTCGTGTGAATCAGCATCGAAAAGTTTTCGTCGGTGCCGTTGACTAAATTGAGCGCGGCGACTCGCACAAGAAATCGGAAAATTGCTTCGCGCAGGTATTTCGGGCTGTCGTCGGTATCAGGCAGTGTTTGCAGCGAGAATTCCGCTTCAGCATCGAGCGGGAAAAATATGTCTTGGCCGGTATAAGCGTCATGTGGTGGGAAATTGACCCATTTCTCATTGTCGTTGTCGAAAGTATTATTAAGGTCCAATCGAGCCGGAGTTGCAGTCACGCCAATATAAATCCCGTCGTGGCTTATCAGATGTTTGATAAGCGCATTTATGCGCGTAACGTCGCCTTTGTTTATAAGTGCGTTGGGCGTGGCAAAATCGGCCTCGTCATCGACGATGACCTTTTTGTGAACTCTCTCCAGTTTTTGATTCAATTTAGCGAGGTCGCTCGCGTTCTTTTTGCAAAAGATGACGTGAAAGCCGCTGGAGAAGGAGTAGTCGGGGTCGATGACGTCGGAGAAATTCCGAGCGGCTGGCGAAAGATTAGACCGTTGAAAGCGGTCCAAATTCTGTTGAAGTAATTGCACACTATCATTCAGTAGGTGAACGATAATGCGGTGTCCGTCATCAAGCAGTTTGGCGGTGAGACAGATCATCATTTCTGTCTTCCCGCTTTGTGGTTCGCCGTAAATGACGAAGGAATTTGTGCCAGCTTTCAAAGTCTCGCAGGCGCTCGAAACTGCTGCCTCGATGCAAGATGTTTGCTTGCCCAACTTTTTGAGTCGGTTCAGCTGAGCTTGATACCTAGCGCGCTGGGTTGCGATTCCTCTAAGTTCGCTGACGTTGACGGCCAACTAAACTACTCCCCCTCAGTTGAATTCCTCACTCATGCGATCATAGCGGGTATTCGTCTTCCAGCAAGGCCAAGGGGGTAGTCCCTCGTAGCCGGCATCGTCGGCTTTGCTGTCCAACGCAGTCGTTAGTCGGCCACCCCAAACAAAAACGACCGGGTC
>JARLIE010000225.1 GCA_031291875.1 Minisyncoccota bacterium
CCCAGTCTACCGCGTTGAGCGGCATCGAACAGTTGAATATGGTGCCGAGACCCGGATTTGGGACTGTCCGAACGGCCGGAATTGGTGCCGCAGTGGATGCGATGAGATCCCTCGCTGGCTTGGATAAGGCATTTTCCGGGGGCGTCCTGTTCGTGGTGACCGATACTGACGACGACACGGTGCCCGACGCTAGATACCTTGACTCACCAAAGATGTACAAAATGAGTCAAGTTTCAAATTGCTGTGCTGTAAGTCCGAAAATGGTTGTTGAGCGCCTTGTTAAGCGATCGAAATGCGCAAGTCAGTTGCGAGTTGGCTGGCCCGTCTGGCTCGATAGCCTTTGCCAGACCTGGTCTGAGCAATCGGTCGTAAGCGTTGATATAGAACAGCGCGATTCGCAATCCGAGGTCGGTGACTCGGTAGCGATGGCTGTTTGGGATTCGTTGGATCAGACCTCGAACTTTCAAACGGCGAAGATGGTATGTCATTTGCCCTGGCGTGAGCTGTTCTGGACGTTTGCCAAGCAGCGGGGCTAAGCGCTGGCGAAGATCGGCATTGGAGAATCCGTTGGTATGCATGTCGAAGATTGGCAAAGACTGTAGCAGCGCCTGTGTCTTTTCATCCGCAAGGCGGAGGGCGCTGGCGCGGACTGAGTTGACGGTGACTGGCGACTGCATCGATACTATGGCTTCGTGACCCAATGCGGGGTCGTGACCGATCCGTTGGACATTGAGTAGCTGTCTGTTGGCTTGAAAGCCGATCTCGCGAAGCGAGGCAAAGTTGGAGTCAGTCAGGCTCTTTTTCAGGCCGAAGTCTTTTGTATCGTTGATGGTCGTCTCAGTCCGCAAAGCGCGGCCTTCTTTGTGATATTGCTTGATGCGGCTGTTCTTGTAGTCGACGTGGAGCGACGGTATAACGCCTTCGGTGATTACGCGGGTACGAAATCGCCCCGGCGTGCTCTTGACGATCTTTCGTCCAAAGATCAGCTGCACATGGTCGGGCCTGCCGATATCGAGGTTCTCGCGGATGACTTGCTCGAAGAAGAGGCGGCCGGTAACGGCATGGTCGAACACCTGCGTCAGCGAGAACTCGGCCTGCAGGATGGAAAGGTTGTAACGGTAGCCGGCATCGCGGTCCTCTTGCGTTAACGCTTGAGGGAGCACGGCCATCCATTTGTCGAATAGCGCCCAAATGGTTTGGGCCGAGAACCGGTCGCAAATCTGCTGCAGCCGTTCCGGATATTCACAGGAGGCGATCCCGTTGTCGAGCGGTTGAAACTCAATGCCCTCCTTGGCCAGTTGCCGCTTGGCATACTCGTGGCCGTTGATGCACAGCTTGCCGTTGTAGGGAAAGTACGTGCAGAACTTGATGAAGAAGGGGCCAAAGTCCAGATCGACGCAGTAGAAATAGTAGTAGTTGACCATGGCGCTGCTTGAAACGATATACGGGTACGGCTTGCCGTCCTTTGTCCAGCGCCGCTCTGTGCGGAAGACACGCGCCTTTTCCTGCGCTTTTCCGATGAAGAGAACACCTTCATTGCCGGTGAAACGGGCAAGGTGCTCTTTAGCGATATCGTCCTTGCGCTGCCCTTTCTTAAAGTGGACCACCGGAATGTTGTGCCGGGAGGCAAACTTATCGAGCGAACGCACGAAGCCTTCCGAAATCGGAGCCATCAGCGCGGACGATGCCAGCGGCTTGCCGCGGTGCTTGCGAAAGAAGTTGCAAACATCCACGTCCGACTGAAGCTTCGGGATGTAGACATTCAGATACATTCGATCGATGCATTCGACTTCCAAAGTGACATGATCCTGTAGGACAGAGGCAACGCTCTTGGGTAAAATCATGATTGGCTCCGGTGATCCCGCGTCCTCAATGGACACCTTACCGCCTTGCGCGGCTTATATACCGGTCGGATTATACTCCGACTTGGATTGGCGACACTGGAGCCTTTCTACACTAAAACAGCCCATCGAAACAAATACATCTCGTCGGTCTGAGGCGAAGCCTCGCTAGCATGGGAAAGGACGTGCCGGATTTTCCTGGCCTCAAGTACCTGGTGATAAAGTGGTGTCCTCGGGGGTACGGCCATGCTGTCTACTATGAAATCCACGAAAGCGCGATCCGTATCATTCGAGTATTGCATACAGCAATGAACGCGTCCGATCACCTCAAGGAACCATAGCGACTCCCCATCCTGCTATGCGGCAGGTTTTCGCCGCCTCCGCGTCGAATCGCTGTCCATGGCTAACATTCCTCAATCCGTCGACACGCTGCCGGGGTATCTGCGTGCACCTCGCTTGCTGTTCTATGCCGTCAACGGGCTTGGATTGGGCCATGTTACGCGGCTCTTGGCGATTGCGCGGTCGGTAAGAGCGGAGCGGAACGACGCGCAGATTCTGTTTCTGACAACCAGCGAGGCGGATTCGGTGATCTACCAAGAGGGGTTTGCCGCGATCAAAGTGCCGTCTCGTTCGACTATCCGCGAAGCCAGACTGTCGCCTGCGGTCTACGGCAAGCTGGTGCAGAGCGTCGTTATGAACGCTGTTGCGGCGTTCAACCCGGCCATCCTCATCTCGGACACGTTTCCTGCTGGCGCATCGCAAGAACTGCTCCCGACGCTGAATTGGGAAATGCGGCGGGCGTTCGTGTTTCGCGCGCAGAAGGACGAACGCGCGTGGGACGCGTTCTTTCAAGCCGCGCTTGGCCACTACGACCTCTGTATCGCGCCGCACCGCGAGGGCGAAGCGACTATCCCAGTCCCCGCGAAGGTGCCGCTCGTCTGGGCCGGGCCGATCCTGATCCGCACCCGGTTTGAGGCGATGGCGAAAGCCG
>JARLIE010000226.1 GCA_031291875.1 Minisyncoccota bacterium
GCCGACCGGCGGCGTGTGGTCAAGGAATTCACCGAGCGCCATAAGTGCAAAGTGAAGGACATCCAATTGGCTGCCGGCGTCGACGAGGCCGACTACTACAGGTGGCTACGTGGATCGAAGCCGGACAACTACTCGTTTTGCATGGCGATCGAACGCGTGCTCCGGGATGGCCCGAAGGGGGGTCTTTAGCGGCGAGAGCCGAATGCCGGGTGTGCTTAACGCAGGAAATGGTCAATTCCCGGATGGACGATAATCCCGAAACAACAACAGCGACCAGTTCTCCCGGATGGCGACTATTCGTCCATGTTCCCGGGCCTAGCCAGCCTCCGTCAAGCCAATCTCTGCGGACCTTGCCGACTCGTGTACGACGCAGGATCGCTATTCATATCTGCGAGGGTTACGTTTTTCGCGAAAAGTCCCCTGTCGCCTCGGGCAATTTCGAACCTGACGCGCCGCTCCGGAGTCAGTTCGCTGGGTTCTCCGTGAAAGCCCCGGCTGTCAAAGTAAACGTTTTCCAACGCGATCCCACGCTTTATAAAGCCGAACCATACACCGTGCTTCCA
Source organism: Minisyncoccota bacterium (assembly GCA_031291875.1). Classification (GTDB taxonomy): domain Bacteria; phylum Patescibacteriota; class Minisyncoccia; order Phycocordibacterales; family UBA2100; genus UBA10103. The sequence continues at coordinate 564 of JARLIE010000226.1, forward strand.
CACGATGTGGAGGACCTCCCCCTCACAGGTTTCGCGCTCGTCATCGCGAACCTTGGCAGCCTGACTCGTCGTGAAGCATCGCTGCGACTCCCTGACCAGCCGATCCGTGAATTCTCTATTGTCCTTGATCCCAAATCGACTTCCCCCTTGATCCGTCCACGCTCTTAGAGTACTGTCAAACACATCCAGAACTGCCTTTACCTGCTCTCCAAACTGAGGTTCCTGCAAAGCAGCTAAAAGCTTATCGCAATAGGCATCCAAAGCTTTCGATTTTATAAGCTTCGGCAAAGGCAGGCCCACGCTATGACTGAAAATTAAAAGAAGGTGTGCCTTATAAGTTCTGTACTTTTTATCAATCCGGTCCTCTCTGAAATACTTCTCGAACATATACCACGCTAACCCACAAATGAAATACGGCACCGGACTGTGATCTTCACGAAAGATCTTACGCGTTCCGCTGTCGCCACCGTATTTTTCGAGAAGCTTCGCCTCGTGCCTATGTGATTCATGCGGAGAATCAAGGAACATGCCGACGAAGGTCTGAGTCAATATCCGGAGGTTAACAACGTGGGTTCTCTTGACCACGGGGTCGCTACTGTATTGCCTAGCTCTACGCTCGTAGTACAGTCTGATGTCACCATCGTATGCAGCGAAGAACGGTTCCAGTGTGTCTTGGTGAAAGGGCAATGTCGCTTCGAATGCCTCTTCGAGCACCTGGTTCTGCCGATTGGTGCCTCGCACAATCCGATTTGATACGCCCCGGTTTTCCGTACAAATGACTCTAACCAGAAGCTGCACATTGCTGATATTGGGATGTTGGCGCAAACCGAATAAGGTGTTACTTGTTTGGCACCCGTTCACTACCTGAGGATTTTCTATTCTCACGAGCTTGTCGCGGATCTGGTCAAACCCAGCGCAAACAATGGTGATACCGTTGTTGCAAAGTAAAAACATCTCAGGAGAATCGATTATAGTATCTTCAATTTCCTTGTTAATTGTACC
>JARLIE010000227.1 GCA_031291875.1 Minisyncoccota bacterium
GACTCCCGCGCTCCGTGTTGACGCTGTGACGAGGCATGGGGCTGGGCTGGCGGCGGTGGTGCTGCTTCAAGTGCGCAGGGAGGAAGAGCAGAAGTGGGCTTCCAAAGTTAGTTTGGTCGGCACACAAAATCCCTTTCGAGCTTGTCAGACGAATGGACATATCTGATTCGAAATAAACGATACCAAAAGAATATTAACAAAAACGATCGCCGCTGTATCTAGCCTTATAAGTCATTTACTTCTCTCCCCAGCATGCAGAAAGGCATTGACTGTGAGAATGCCCAGTCAGATACCGACCAACAGAAACGCGTCCCGCAGCAGTTGTATGTGTCATTGCCATTGGCGCAGAATCCACAGCTGTATGTCCACAATCAATCGCTGTCGTTGTTTGGTGGAAAGCCGCGCAAGTGAAGCCTCCGTTGTTTGTCTCCGTTTGCGAGCAACGACAGGAGCTGCGCGGAGACATTTGTAGCATTGCAGCTAGTCTGATCATACATAAAATAAAACAATCTGCACCACTCAGGTTGTATCGTATGACACCATGACTCTGCCGACCATTCGCGCAGTCAATTTGCCTAAGGAAATTCGCGTGCTCCTATCGCCAGTGCGAACACCTGCGCACAGAATCAGAGCAGACGATCGTATACGTCAACACATGCACTACACACTCCACTGGGTCGCTAGTGTCCCCAGGTGTCCCCAGACCCCGATCGGCAGCCTCAAACAGGGCCAATCTAGCTAGAAAATCGTGATGCCGACCAAAATCTATGTTCATAATCAAATTAGATCAAATCACCAAAAGTGCTCAGATAGACATTAATGTTCATAGAAAACTACTTTCTGTCATTTTCAGGTGGACCGTACCGGAACCTAGCACCTATCGTGAAGTTGCAAGCCCGATCAATGGCTGACGCGTGGGGACTTGGTGAAATTTCCGCCGGACAAAACGTCAATTTCTGCGATTCGCGCTATCACATCACCCAGAGCAAGCGCAGCCTCCCCGACTGCACTAATTTTGAGGCTTAACATTGTGCAAAAATACAGCAATTTGGGTACACTGGATGCAGCGCGTTCGAAAGTTAGAGCGGGAACAAAGTGGCGCCTAAGGTTGAGAGCGTTTGCGGATAACGACAGTAGCTCGACCTCGCGATCGCGATCGAATGCTAAGCTTGCGCATGCAGGGCGCCGCGGCCGGACGCGTGCACTTGTCGGCCGGCTTACCTCATGAGCCGCGTGCACGAGAATTCGAAAGTATATATATACGCGTCTCGAGTCGCGCGCGAGCCAAAACACACCTCCCATTTCCCCCCTCGCAACGTTTTCCAGTCACAACCCTCCGGCGCCGCAAAATATTTCGAGTTCCCAGGAACGCGCAACAATTTGCGGCAGAAATCCTTGAACGCCGCAAACCGTTGCGAGTTTCCCGGGAACGCTAGCGAACTCGCAACACAGCCGATCGCCAGCCGCCAGCGATTGATCCTATGCCGAGTTCCCGGGAACGCACCGAACTCGCAACACAGACAGCAGCCAGCCGTCAGCGACTGCTCTCGTTGCGAGTTACCCAAAATGGCTTACGGAAATTTTGACTTTTTGCCGTACCCAAAAGTGAATTCAAA
>JARLIE010000228.1 GCA_031291875.1 Minisyncoccota bacterium
ACCTCGACACTGACAGTCGGCTGCTTCTCGCAATGCGCTCGAGCTCGACGAGGTTTGGCTCGCGAGCTTTTGTCACCCATGGCCCAACACACAATAGTAATATCAATCTTAGAATTAGCTTTTGTTCGCGCACGATCGCGAGCTTCTCAAACGCCCGCTGCGGCCGCTCAACTCCGACTCGCGATCGAAGAAGAGAACCGATCGCGATGGGACCACCGAACGATCGCGAAGCGCGAACGCCAACGTTAACGACAATTGCAACGTCGAGCGCGATCGCGAGGCGCGGAGTCGCAATTCGAGGACTTCCAAGTGCCTCCATGTAGCGGTGTCGAATGAATGCAGAGTTGATCAAGTGACTTCTGTACGCGTGCTCAACATTTGCTGCCCCAACCATCGTCCTTCCTTCGCTGCACTTTCGACTCCGGTGCGATCCGAAAGTCTAGAGAGAGAAATGTGTGAGGACCGTCGATGATCATCGATGCGTGCGATCAAATGCGATGAATTGCGATGCGAGGCTGCTTGTACGCGCGCGCTAACCATTGAGCTAACTCACCAAGAGAACAAAGCCAAAGGTGAATCTGCAGTGCCGAAGCAGTATCGCACGGTGTGGTCCGCGGGCGCCTTCCAGACCGAGCTGCTCGAGCGGCGAACGGCACAGGGATACTTCGCCAACAACGCGTAGACCAGCCCATCCCCCCTCGCCCCTGGCCCCTGACCCCTGGCACCTCTGGCCACCCGACGGACCGGGGACATCCCCCGGGGAAGGATCCGCATTTCTTCGCATTTCTTCGATGTTCGATGTTATCGATCGAAAGTCTATCGATGATTTTTTCGAATCTCCGATAAACTTCGAATTCGCTGTCCCATCGTGGTTAAACTTTAATATCGACACGACAATCGATGTCATCGATTGTTGCTTCACACCTGATCGAACCAGCAGCTGATTGCTAGAAGACCCGATGGGAGTTGTGTGGGAGAGGAACAGCGGGCTTGCAAGGCGCTAAGCTGGCTGGCGGGCGCAGCCAAGGCCGCGAGGGAAGCACGCCATTCG
>JARLIE010000229.1 GCA_031291875.1 Minisyncoccota bacterium
CATGAGGTCTTTGGAGGCAAGGCAGCTTACTCCAGCCCCAAAGAATTTGAATGGTTCGAAGCAAAACGTTTGGTCTCGACGTCCGAGTTCTGACTCCTTCCCCCCGCCGGCCCGCCCAGGTCGATGGTGTCAGGGGTAAGTTAAGACCTCGCTAAGAATCGGTTAAAAGTTGGCTAAGAATCCGTCAGGATTGAGGCCTGTCCGATGGTGACCCTCCACTCTGGCCATACAAATTCGGATGGCCGGGCCAACCTTTGGCTCACGGACTTCGAGCCTCGACCCTTCGGTGGACGGTCGGACCGGCCGAGGTCGGCCATGTTAGGTTCGTGTTAGGTTTGTGTTAGGTTTGTGTCAAGTTTGTGTTAGGAATGCGTTAAGGATCCGGCCCCGCGGCTGTTGATTGTGTTGTTGATGGTGGGCCATCTTTCATACAGCCGCAAGAGCACAGATGAGGGTTGCGAGCGGATGTAGCTTTCAACTGTTGGTTGTTGTCGGCGAAGTTTGTGTTAGGATTGCGTTAGCATTCGGTTAAGGGTCCATGGATCCGTCCAGCTGGCCATACATTTTCGGATGGGTTGGAACCAACCTTTCGGTTTCGACCGAGCCTCGGGCCTCGACCCGACGACCGGACCGGGCCGAAGTCGTCCATGTCAGGTTTGTGTTAAGTTTGCGTCAGCTTTGCGTTAGGATTGTGTTAAGAGTGCGTTAAGTTTGCGTTGAAAGTCCATCCCGCGGCTGTTGGTTTTCTTGTTGATGGTGGTATATCTTTCATACAGCTCCACAAGCACGCACACAAGGCGCCGCATCGCTAGGGGAGGAGTCAGTTTCTGACGGTTCATTTCTGCCGGTCCAAATTGGTTCGGCCGATTTTCCCCAGTCGCTACGGTCAGTCCGAGCCAACAGCGGGAACTAAGACCTGTTCGTTTCAGTCGGTGCAATGTGAACGAGGCCTCTCGGGCAACATCCAATCTCCGGTCCGCTCGGCGAACCGAAGACCCACGTTGCATCAGACGGAATGAGATGTCCTCATTCGCAGCAACCTTGAGAGTCTTCCAGCAGGTGGATGCTGTTCGAGACGTTTGTCATCGCCGACCAGCTTGCTTCGCCTTGCGACACTTTTGTGCGTTTCGACGACTCTTGCATCGACCACGAGCAACCCACAGCGACTTGAAGCGACTTGTCATGTTTTATGACGACGTGAAGCGGTTGCGTCGTTTTTGTGAGGACTTGGCTAGACTTTGAAGCGCCTCGAGCCGACATCGACGAAGCTCGGTCGGGTACCATTGCTCGTCGACTGTACGACAACGCCGTTGACCTCAACCGTCCGAGGTTGGGTGAGCGTACAGATTCACTTGAACCGACTCGACGCTGGACGTGACGCGAATCCGGATGTCGATTGGTGACACACGCGTCGACTTTGGTCGATCCGGCTTCGACTTTTCACGACCTGCGGGACTTTGGTGTGACTGTTGCTAACTTTACGGTCCTCCCTCACTCTGATGAGACTTTCGCGCATGTCGCTTGATGAACCCCTGGCCATCGCGCAAGCAAGAGCAGTCGGTAACATCCTGAAGCGATGCGCACGAGGGTAACAGGGGAGCGCAGCTCGACCACGTGCGACTACGTGCGATTTTAGTTCACTCCGACACCATCGACGTGGTTTTGACGACCACTGCGAGAGGGCGACAAGGTCGCCCGTCGCGAGATCGAATGGGTGCTGTCGAAACGCCTTACTCAGGCCTAGATCGACCTACCTGATCGAAGCTCGAATCACACTAACCGTGCCGACTGAGCACGCGTCGAGAATCCATCTCGGCGAGTCAGCGATCGGCCGAACCTCAATTGACGGAGCAGGCGTCTTCTTCACAATTGCCTGCTCTCAGGCGATATGGGTCAACTAGTTGGCCATGTTGTTGATGGTGGCATCCGAAATGATCTGACCGACGGCCTCCTGACGACTCGAGCGGTGTGTGTGGTGCAATCGGACTCGGACCCATCGCGATGACCTTGACTCGAACAAGCTTGAAAGTCCAGCCTCTTGTTGACCTGAAACCGACTCGCAAGACTTTGAAGGATCTTCACCCTGCATATGTGGTGTCGACCGACTTGTGGTGACCTGCACCTTGACGACGTTGACTAGAGTCGACTAGCATCGACTTGCTGCGCTTCGTGTAGATTCGCATCGGTTTTGTCGATTTCCGACGCACTTGAATCAAGCATTGCCGACTTGGAGTACGTTGATTTCGACTTGTCGCAACTGGAGCCGACTTTGGCGCTTTTGCGGAGCGATGCGACTTCGCCGCGGAGCCATCGATCACGACTTGGACTGCGACCTCACGTCCGGCATGTACGATCCGCAGCGTGATCGATCGTGGCCGTCGCCCGTGTGTGGACTTGGCATCGGGTGCTGATCTATCCATGCGGTTGCTTCTTGCACGAATACGTCGCATCACGTGGGAGAGTGAAAGGTGCGCCCTCGCTCATCCCAGCAAACGAAGGACGCACAGGCACTCGAACCTGACACTGGTCGCGAAGCCAATGCAGCGGTGGTACGCATCCTGTCACCCGAGTGTTCGTGCAGGTTCCGCCACGAAAGTCGCACGCGATTCAAACGAACCGTGAGTCGTGGTCAACGAGTGGCGGATGGCGTTGAGCACACGAGCAGATCACAGCATTTGTTCTTCAGGACCGCACGCACGGTCAGTGCGACATCTCCTGCCGACAGATGCGATTCCGCCACGACGCATCGCAAGGATGAGCTTGCAAGCTGATGCACCACGGCAAACTCGAGCAACTGAGTGGGGCGAGGCCGATGGGCCAGAGCCGCGCATCGCAAGTCGCATCTCAGGCGGTCCTTGATCGTTGTTGCTGCAGCTACTCTGGATGCATGTGCGATTGCTTTTCTAGTTGCATCGCAACTCGCATGCGTGCGAATAAGGAGCAGCAAGCCAAAATTTAAGCAGTTTGGTCGGTCAAGCGGTTCGCCGTGAACGACGGCAACGCCCGAGTAGCCGCGTTAAACATGTTAGCGCCTCAAAAACAGGATAAGCAAATTGTATGCTTGTGTATCTTTGATTGGAGCTGGTGTGAATGATGCTTGCGCTGGCACACGCGCAGATACAAGGCGTCGCAGATGTCCAGCCGACGCCCCTGTGCGCGAAGCTTCGAATCGAGTGCGTCGAGGGCGCACACATTCCAGTGCGATTCTTTATGTCGTGCGTCATGCTAGCCAAGGGCAAACAGCTCTCTCAGCAGCGTGTTGTGGCATGGCGAGCTACGGCGCGCGCTGTGCTGACGTGTCGTCGCGCATGACGTTTGTTGCGCTTTCAGCAGTCCGCCTTGCATGCGCAGCACGCCGCGTATCTCGCACGATCGTGGCGTGCGTCCTGCATTGGCCGAAGCTGTTGCATGCCATCGAGTAGCCATCGGTGGCAACCGGATCGTCGCACTGGATCGTCTCCTTGTTGTTGTCATTGTTCAATGCCGTGGTCGCCACAGTAGTGAACATGTAGCAGCCTGCGTCAGATGGCGGTACGAGAACGAACGCGAGAGTACGCCACTAGGCCTGCGAATGCGGTGCTGCTGCCTGACCTTGATGAAGCACACTCGAGTGCGTGTGTGTGTGAGTGCGCGCGTGCAGGAAAGAGCAAGCAGGCGACTGAGACACCCGCTTTCCGCACAAAAACGTGCACCAGCCGGCCCAAACACGACCATGAGAGGCGTGTAGGAGAATTTCGTGAAGATATGACAATCCAATAGATCGTAGTGAAGCGTCGTTTGTTGGCGCCACACTGGTCGACGCAGCACCTGCGAAGCCCACGCCGAATATGAGTGCGCCACTGCTTCATTCCGGCGTGTGGCCTACCGCAATCTCGATCCTCTCGGTGTGTTGAATACCGCCGTCGTCGTTGTTGCCATCAG
>JARLIE010000230.1 GCA_031291875.1 Minisyncoccota bacterium
ATTCTTATCCCCGCGTTGGTATCTCACGCCAAACGTTCTTGCCGAGCTGCTCAGATTGTTTTCGCTTCGACAGCTAATGTGCTTCGTACTTCACCCACCACGCTCTTCGCGACAACAACACAGCCCCGGCACGCGAAGAAGCGCGCAATGCAAATCATCTGAATTTCACTCATCCAGCGCGAAGCTAGACGACATGGACGTTCCTGAACGACGATGGGGGATTTCCTGCAAGCCGCTCGCACCCGCCTAACCTGGGCACTCAGGCAAAACGCCGCCACGACGGGATCTGGACGAAGATCACACCGCTTGTGCGTTGAGGAGACCGACCTGATAACCCCCGACCAGGCCAGTTGCTGACTCGAACTTCACCACCACTTACCGCTTGTCTTATCTGTGTTATGCACTGCGCAAGCTTTAAAGCAGCAAACGTGCCAATCGAAAGGTCTTCTTCTGATTTTTCGATAGGCGCTACCGTATACCGTTGTTATATATGGGGTTTTCCATGACACGCACTTCCGACAAGGCAGAAAATAAACGGGGAAATGTGCCGGGTAACGCCCTCGTTACGTAACACCGCCCGTAACGACCCGGCCCGGCCATGCCTCAAAAACGTCATCTGTGCGGAGAGTCGCAAGGCGCGCAATCATGGGATGTTCAGCGAACTCATACGGCGAGATAGGATTGCCAGCCAGACGTCCTATAGACCTCGATCGTGGACGCTCTTGCGCTGAACAAACGACGGCCCCACAATTGCGCCCACCTACTTTCTGCACTGCGCCGACGAACGTTCGATACTTGCGCCGGGTTCGAGTGGTGGACAGATACATACGGCAGACAAAGTTCGCCGACGTCAAATGGCATGGGTCTGGGTGTGCGGGAGGAGCGCCCCTTCTATCCGTCTTTCTCCGCATTGTTCGATATCCGAAACTTCAGCATAATCCGGTCCTGGAAACGTTGTATTTTTCGATGATCCGCATGATCGGCGATGCCTCTTTTCTACGACGCGCGTTGACCGTGCGCGCACGCCGGATAGCTTTCCAGGACACCGAATTCCGGTGTGCGTCAAATTTTTCGTAGAGGAAATCGTGCCACTATTTTCCGTTATCGTACCGATATACAACGTTCGTCAGTTCGTGGCCGATGCGCTGAAAAGCATTTCTGACCAATCGCTCGCGGACTTCGAGACGATCGTTGTTGACGATGGCTCAACCGACGGCAGCGGCGAGATAGCCGAGGCTTTCTGCCTGAGCGATCCCCGTTTCAAGTACGTTCGCCAAGCAAACGGGGGGGCGTCTGTTGCTCGCAATGCCGGTACGTCAATGGCGGAAGGCCAGTTCATCTATTACATGGACGGTGACGATCTGTTGGTAGAAGACGCGCTAGCCGAATGTTTTCGCGAACTTACCACTCACGAAGCTGATGTTGTCCTTTTTTGCGCGGATGTTTTTCCGGCGGATGCACCCGCTTATGAACGTTATCGCGACTACTATCAGCGTCCACAGTTGCAGTCTCCGCTTTCGTCCGATGCGTTTGTCATCGAGTCGTTGAGACAGAATCGATATTTCGTATCGCCATGTTGCTATGTTGCGCGACGTTCCGTTGTTGGAGATCTGCGATTCGTCGAAGGGGTTATCTATGAAGATAACCACTTCTTTGCGGCGATGCTATTGAACAAAAAATTGAAAGTCGCCGTTTCATATCGCAATCTATTTCTACGTCGACTGCGGCCACATTCGGTCATGCTGTCCGGGCGAACCGTGAAGAACTACGAGAGTATCTATCGCGTGGTACAGGAAATGTCAGCTTTGAGTTTTGCTGCGGTGGAGTCAGTCGCCCGGACTCGGGTGAAAGCTGAACTCATCGGTGGCATGCTTCGGGAATTGTATTTCACCAGTGCGGTAGTCGGTGCTGGACTTCGAATCCGCCTTAAAAACGTCAGCGCGATGTATCACGTAGCAAGACGCGTCGACCTTCGGTTATTGACGGCAAAACGCCTGCTACTCTCGTTGCTTCCCGAGTTGTATCTGCTGCGGAACAAACTCCGAGTCATGACGGGATCCTAACCAATTAGCTTCTCCACATCATCCAGTTTCCGGAACGCGACGTTTAACGTCCGTTCGGCGTCAACAGCACAGGGCCATATGACCTTGATCCGTCTGAAGATATAGCCCTGCTGCAAATCGCGCCCCGACACCGCATCCTCCGCTCCTGGGCACATGGCTTGCTCAACCCAAGGACATCGATACTGCCTTTTCGCAAGCTCGCCCCACCGCGCGCTGCACGGCAG
>JARLIE010000231.1 GCA_031291875.1 Minisyncoccota bacterium
TGAACAGTATCCACTCTCTTACGCACCGACAGACCTTTTCGGACAACTCCGCTTTGCGATGCGCTACGAACCGGTTGACTTTGGGGTGCTGGCGGCAGCGTTCCAGAAGGTGGCGCGGGAGGACATGGAGAAGTGGGTACGGTCGGGGCATATCGGAAAATACGTACGCCGAGCTTGGTATTTGTACGAGCTCTTGTCGGGGAGAACCCTTGATGTACCGGATGTCCCGCCCACGAACAACGTCTTGTTGCTGGACCCAGCATTGCACGTGACGACCGCGGGCATACGGGTCCGAAGACAGAGAGTGATTGATAATCTCCTGGGAAATCGAGACTACTGCCCGACGATACGGCGCACAGAGATTCTCAATACGGCCATGGCACGGGGTCTCGAAGCCGAGGCCAAAAAGATAGTGGAGAACTGTGACCCTATCGTCCTAAGAAGGGCTGTGCACTATCTCTTCACGAAGGAAACGAAATCCTCCTTTGCTATCGAAGGAGAAAAGCCCACTTCGGAACGAACCGAACGGTTCGTTCGGGCGTTGGCGCATGCTCTTGAATTTGATACTTCGAGCAAGGCTGCTTTCGTAGAGCTACAGAATGCCATCGTCGATGCTCGTTACGCGCAGAAGGATTGGCGTTCAGGGCAGAATTATGTGTCAGAAACGGGCCCCAACTATGTTGAGGTCGTTCAGTTTGTTTGTCCCAGACCAGAAGACGTTCCATCGCTGATGGATGGATGCGCATGGTCGCACGCGTCGAGAACGAACAAGTCGATACGGTATGCGCGTCCGCGCTCGCCGGGTTCGGTTTTGTATTCGTACATCCGTTCGAGGATGGCAATGGGCGGATCCATCGGTTTCTGATCCATCACAGTCTGGCGAGGTTAGGCTACACCCCACAGGGGATCGTGTTCCCGGTTTCCGCGGTCATGTTGCGCGACCTAGTGAGGTACGACCAGGCGCTCAGCGCATTCTCAGGGAAAATAGCGCCGTTCATCGAATATCGGATGGACGATGCGCA
>JARLIE010000232.1 GCA_031291875.1 Minisyncoccota bacterium
CCATCGGCAGCGGCGTTGCTGGTTGCCTATCTCGCGGCCTGCAAGACTGATGAACGCATAACCATCGTCAATCGCACCGGCTGGCATGACATCGGCGATCAATCGGCCTTCGCATTGCCCGGTGAAACAATCGGCCCGGCTGATTGCGGCACCGTCGTTTTAGATGAAGGCGCTTATGGTCCCTACGCGATGAAAGGGACGGTTGAAGCTTGGACTAACGGCGTTGGCAAGGCGTCATCCGGTCATCTCCTTCCAATGTTGGCGATCTCGACGGCTTTGGCCGGGCCATTGTTACATGTCGTCGGGCTTGAGGGCGGCGGCATTCACCTTTGGGGAACATCGTCGTCGGGCAAGACAACGTGCGCGCAGGCCGCCGCCTCAGTCTGGGGCCGTGGCGACAGTCGCGGCTTTGTTCGAGGCTGGAGCGCGACCGCCAATGGCATTGAGGCCGTTGCCGCATCGGCGACCGATACGTGTTTGGTTCTAGATGAATTCGGCATGGCGGATGGCCGGTCGGTCGAGGGAATTCTTTACGCATTGTCGAATGGTGCAGGCAAGCAGCGCATGGCCCGCGACCAGAGTCTACGGGAGGTCAAAAATTGGCGAGTCGCCGTTATTTCAACAGGAGAAATAACGGTCGCTCAGAAGATTGCCGAAGGCGGCAACGGCAAAAAAGCAAAGGCGGGGCAGCTTGTGCGAATGCTCGACATCAGCGCCGATAGAGGCAAGGGCCATGGCGCTTTCGATCATGACGGCGCTGCGACCGCCGACGCTTTGAAGAAAGCGGCCATAGGCGTCTATGGGACGGCTGGTCCGGAATTCGTCCGCCGCATCGTCGCCAAAGGGCTGGACGAGACGCGCAACGTCTTGGCGGAGACGATGGCGGCCTTCATGAAGAAGCATGTCCCACCGAAATCCGACGGGCAAGTGTTGCGCGGCGCTCAACGCTTCGCCGTCATTGCGGCGGCTGGCGAGCTGGCGATAGATTTTGGCCTTGTTCCATGGACGCAGGGCGACGCCTCGAAAGCAGCGGCATGGGCGCTCGCGCAATGGATCGACCAACGCGGCGGCACCGGAGCGGCTGAGAAGGATCAAGCCATTCGACAGGTGCGGCTGTTCCTCGAATTGCATAGCGAGACCCGGTTTGATCTTCTCGACACCTATCATCAAAAAATTGCTGAAAAAGTCGGCGACAACGAGATTGAGCGCATCGTCGAGAAAAAGAAACAACAAGTCGGCTTTAGGAACCGCGCCGGGTATCGAAGCGAGAAAGACGCCGAATATTACGTTTTGCCCGAAGTCTGGCGCGACGAAGTGTGCAAAGGGCTCGATCCGCAGGCGGTCGCAAGGACGCTTTTTGAAAATGGCATGTTGAGGAAGGGCGCAAAAAACGAGCTGCAGATCGTCAAACGCATCAAGGGCAACGCCGAGGGGGAAAATGATGCTCGCCGACGTGTCTATGCGATCAACGATAGCATTTTTGAGCAAGGCGAGAAGGGTCAGGACGCCGACGAAGACCTATTCTGATGCCCGTTACTGGCATTTGTCACGGGTGCCAGAATTTTGTCACGGGTGGTTTCACGGGTGCCTGTCGAAAAACAGTAAATAAAATCAACGTTGTCACGGGTCTCACGGGTGTCACGGGTCATTTTTGACGACTGGGAGAAAAAACGGATGTCACGTGCATCTTTCAAAATAGAGAGGTCTCGCGAACTTCTTTTATTTATTGAAGATACGGGCTTCCCGTGTTTCGCCCGTCGCTCAAAAATTCGCCTTTTTTCTCCCAGACGCAAAAAACCCCCGTGACACCTGCTGCCCCCGTGACAGTGTTGAAATTATTCTGTTTTTATGATCATCAACCCGTGACACAACCCGTGACAAGAAATTTCGACCCGTGACAGGCGGAGCAAAGACACAGGGCCATGGCCTGTTGCTGTGCACTGTTGCCGGAAACTCGTGAGTGCGAACGACCTCCCGATATTGCCACGCGCGCGCGAGGGGATCGTTGGCAGCTCCAACTCGGCCCAGTTGATGCCATGATCGGCGGTCGAAATCGGCGGCTTGCGCCTGCTCGCAACGCTTTCGTTCGCCTCCTTGCGGCACATTCCAGACCTTCCTGATCAGGTCGGCGACCGTTTCCAGTTGACTCAGCTCGGAAATGGGGAAAGCGGAAGTCGGATAACCGCGAATATGAAGATGAGCGCACCTGAAGGCTGGAATTTGGGCGTCGTCAGTTTTTACACAAGTGTGGGCTATCGCAATGTCAATTCCAAAGCGCGCCCGGATGTACAGCCCTCGGGGAGCAGGCCCCCGATGAAAACCGGCCGTGGGTTTTTTCGTTGGCTGCCCCGAGGCCTCGGATCAATGACCCCAATTTTGGAGCGGTTGATGAGGGTAAGGGGACCTATCGCCCGTTTCCCTTTTGCTTCAAATTTAGGGAAAAGCTCAACCGAATGATTCGTGGCGGCGCTGACTCAAGGCGGAGATCACGAGAACATATTAAAGGCCAGGAATTGATGGTTCGCTTTAGCAAATCTCAAGGTCTAACGAAGTCAGAGAAAATACTCTCAAATTTGTGCGAGCACTCATTCTTACACCTATGGACATATCCAAACCTGTTCAAAAAACCTGGCAAAGAATTAGTAGACTTACTTGTTGTATTTCGTGATGATATCGTTCTGTTTTCGGACAAGTCTTGCGGATATCCAGATACCGGAAACTTCCATCTCGATTGGCAACGATGGTACAGACGCGCAATTGCTGACTCGGCTCATCAGCTTTGGCAAGCCGAGCGCTGGATTCGCACTCGCCCTGACGCAATTTTTCTTGACGCGAAATGTCAGGAACCGCTGCCGCTTCATATGCCGAATCCTGAGCAAATGAAGATTCATCACGTTTGCGTGGCAACGGGCGCGACCGAACGCTGCCTCGCGAGCAACCTTCCAGGGCTAGGATTGGATGTAGCAGTGGTGGGAGATGAAAATCCGCTGAAGGTCGGACGAGTATGTGAGATTGACGGCTGGCTTCATATATTCGATGAGGGAAGCATCAACACCGTGCTTGCCGAGCTCAACACTATGCCTGATTTCATCGCATATCTAAATGCGAAATTGGTAATGTTGAATTCCGGTACTTTCCAAAGCGCGTCGAGCGAGGTTGATATGTTAGCGCAATATCTTTGGAATGGACGATCGTTCCCTATTGTTGATCGGCCCTACTTCTTGAAGTCCGGATTATGGCAGGAAATCGAAGCTAACGCAGCTTTTTTAGCAGGGCGAGCCGAAAACGAAATCAGCTTTTTTTGGGACAACTTAATCGAGCACATTACTAAGCATTTTATCAACAGAACCTTGGAAGTCGGAAACGAACTTAAGATAAATGAATATGAAATGATCTTTCGAGTTATGGCCTCCGAAACACGGTTTGATCGTCGCGTCTTGACGAAAGCAATCTGGCAGCGCGCCGAGGCTGCCCAAACAGGTTCAATTGCAAGCTTGTTACCGTCCCAGCAATCGGATGTAATTTACGTCCTGCTGATCGTACCCAGAACGCAAGGAAGCAGTTACGAAGCGAGAAGAAAACTCAGAGCGGAAGAACTCTGGGCGAGGTGCATTGCAACGAAAGCGGCAAGGCCAGAAAAGCGGTTTATCATCGGGATTGCGCTGGATGCGCCTGGCGAAGGCGGCGGCTCGGAAGATTTCGTCTATTTAGACACCATCGACTGGGGCGACGAGCAGATGCGTCTGGCAAGACGCGTGCGTGAAGAATCCCAATATTTCATTGAAGGCAAAGCCATAGAAACCCCTCTGTATGAAGAGGAATACCCTGGAGGCGGTGAGAATTTTTAAAAAATTGAGAGCTCCAACTAAAGCTCGGCTATGAGTTGCTCCCCGGAAATTGGACGGTACAGAGGTGCCGGCGAGCACCCTCAAGCCCGAGCGTCCAAAACATCTGGCACGACCGATCTCGGCGGACAGGTCCGAAATCGGCTCGGACGATCCTTCGCACTACTGGCGCGCCGAAGCCCTCATTGAGTCATCGCCGAAATAGCGACCTATGACGGCATCCTTATACCTGCTGCGCGGAAAGCTGGACACTCTCTGCCGAACCTGATTGAACCTCAGCCAACGCTTCCAGCGTAGGCGTTACGTCAGACCGTTGGTTGCTATCATTCAAGATGGCGAGCGACATCGAGTTGAGGAGGACCAGGTGACGGCGGAATCGGTTGCATTTGAACAGCTCATCGCGCGCATCCAAAGTGTGGAGATACAAGCTGGGGTAACGGTCAAGCACAATGCCGATCTGCCGGACCCAGATTCGCCAAGCAACAAGCGCCAGATCGATGTTTTAATCGAGCACAAGGGGCTTAAGACATCGGTCGAATGCCGGGATCGGTCGGGCACGCAAAGTGTGATGTGGATCGAGGAGTTAATTGGCCGAAAGCAGAGTCTCGGCCTGGACGGGATGATTGCCGTCGCTGTGAACGGTTTCAGCAAACTCGCGCAGGTCAAGGCGAAGCGATACGGTATCCAACTATATGATTTTAAAGACCTCACAGACGTAGAGATTGCCACATGGGGTGAGATCGCGACCGTTGAAGTGACTTTCATCCAATTCGATATGTTGCTGATAACCGCTTTTGTGGAGTTGTCAGACGAGCCCAAGCTGAACGAATACCCCACAATGACTTTCAACGGTGGGGACGGCTGCGCGGCGATAATAGATTACATCCGCGACGATGCAGCTGCGAATCCGAATGTGACCCGGGTCCTACGCGTCCCCGCGGGAGGCTTCCAGTTGGATAGCGTGCCGGTGAGCGAGTTGGTGGTTGGCTTTTCGGCAAAGTTATCCGTTGAACAGGCCGACTGTACCTCTGCTCGGTGCTACGGCGCACCGGGCGAATCCGCTGCGTTACGTTCCACATCCGTCCAGAAGTTCGAGCACACTGTCGAAGAAATGATCATCGCCGGTGATCAGGTCGCGATGTCCGTGAATGTCGAACGCTTGAAAGTGCCGGACAACTCGATGCTACACACATTTGCGGTGCGCTTCTCCGATATTAAGACTGTGACCAAATACGAACTTGTCGGAAATGGAAGGATGGTCAGTCAAATCAACAGAACCCGGATCGATGTGGTCGGCTGGTAAGCCAGAGCGCCGATAAGGCGTCTTTGCGGGCGTTCCAATCTCGTCTTCTTCATGCCTGAGAATTCGTTTCCGAGCGAGCCGGAGCGTGGAGAACGTGTCCAGCAGCCAAGAGACCACATTTTGAGATGGCCTCTCTTGGTCGCGTAGGGGCCGTTGAAACCGTCACATCATGGGTCGGCTTACCGGCGAAAGTTGCCATCTTCAGAAAAAGCAATCGGCAGTCGGGAATTGTACGGTTTGAACATCAAGACGGGCGCGGCTTGGCATCACCGCGCCGACCTGGACTTGGGCGTCAATCCGATCAGCGCAGCGACCGACCGCGCCTCGGAATCTTCAAGTAGTTGCCGAACTGCCGCCTCCTGCCTGGCGATCTCGTCGGCGCTTTCGTCGCCGACGCCGACGCCGACGCGCATTTTGTTCAGCGACCATTTTTCAGGATGGCGGCAGCTCATCACATATTGCGAAGCCTTCACGTCGGCTTCGACAACCTCGTCGTAATCGACGATCTCCACTGACTTATCGACCACCATGGGGCGCGTCCGTCGAACCGTGCGTCGTTGGGCCAGCTCATAGAGCGATGCGATCACTGGCGCATCGGCGACGTCCTTGCCGGAATGGATTGCTTGGGCGAATTCGGGGAATTTTCTCTTCCACGTCGTCAGGGTTGATTCAGCGATCCCTAGCGCCTCTGCGATCCGTTGATCGTCAAGGCCGATAAGCGCCAGCCGACGAGCGAGTTCACAATGTTCGGGAGTGACGACGCCGCGTTCGGCCATCGGCAGCAACGGCTGCCGCGATAGGCTTTTTGCTCCTTTTGGCCGTCCTTCCGGCTTGGTTTTTCGAGTTGCCATCTCAGTCACCTCCGACCCACACGCGCGGTTAAATATACCGACTCCCTGCACGTTCAGAATTTCATCGCCGGCCCTGACAACTACCATCTACGAACAAGCATC
This sequence comes from Minisyncoccota bacterium, assembly GCA_031291875.1. Classification (GTDB taxonomy): domain Bacteria; phylum Patescibacteriota; class Minisyncoccia; order Phycocordibacterales; family UBA2100; genus UBA10103. The sequence goes on from JARLIE010000232.1 coordinate 6,102, forward strand.
AACGCACCAAAACGCCACCGCGCCGGAGTGCAGCTCGCCACTGATAAGCTCAGTCGCCTGCTGTGCGTTCTGCCGGTTTCCAGCGCCCCGCTTGAGGCGATCGATCACTTTTTTGCGCATGGGCCATAATGTTAAAAAGTATACCACATCACGATTCTAATAGGGTAGATCAATATAGCCACCCGGGCTCGCGAAACGCGGCGAGATCAACGCCACGGCGCATACCAGCCGCTTGGTCGATAATGAGCTCCATCTCGTAATGAGCGGCGACGTCATCTCGTAATGGTGGACGGCTTCGTCAAGAAACCAACAAAGCAGGATCTCCGCCGATTTCTTTGTCCCAACACGCAGGCCCGCAGATTTCGTTTTCGTCGCCGCTATCATTTTGGACGGCCCGTCGATGACAAAATTGTTCGCAAATTTAGCCGATCGAGCGAGCCTACAGCGAGGTCGCCATGCACGGATCGGGCGTCTGTTTGACGCCAGCGGCTTCAAGAGCGCGGTAAACGCTGCCCCGGCCGATCGCCAAATCTCGCGCAATCTGTGTCACCGTCCGGCCTTGCCGGAATAGGCGCAACGCCTCATCTGCTTTGAGTTTTGCTGAAGGCTTGCGCCCCATATATTTGCCGCCAGCTTTTGCTTTCGCAATCCCCTCGCGTTGGCGTTCAAGCATCATCTCACGTTCGAATTGGGCAAAGCCGGCAAATATGGTGAGAATCAGCTTTCCCGTGGCGCTCTTGGTATCGACCGTCTCGCCGCCCAGGTTGAGCACCCTCAAGCCCACGCCGCCATCATCAACGCCCTCAAGGTATTTGACTATCTCCCATAGACCGACCGTCGAACGAGCGAGCCGATCGACTTTGGTGACGACAAGCGTGTCACCGCCGCGGACGTAATCGAGAGCGCGCTCCAACTCGCTGCGCTGAGCGATGGAAGAAACCTGTTCGCGGAAAATTTTGGCGCAACCGGCGGCTTTCAAGTCGCGAACTTGTGCTTCAAGCCCTGCTTCTTGTTCGGCGGTGGAGGTCCGCGCATAGCCGATCAACTGCCCTGTTTGGAATGCGTCCGTCATCGTCCTCTCTTCCAGAAATTATGTCCATAACTCCCAGAGATATGAGTCGAGGCTGTCCAAAATTCAATAGCTACTTTATTGGACGCATTCAACGGCGGTTGCGGACGCGTCCGGACGGGCTAGATCTATTGGACGAATTCATAAAGCCAAGAGTGAGCTTATTTTTGGCACTCTTGGCATCGAATCAACCTATGTTGCTAGAATCATGAGAATCGAACCAAAGCAAATTTTCCAACCAACCATTGACCTTCCGCTTAGCTGCTGTTGGCCGCTTTCACCGAATGCCCAGCTACCTATCCAACTTCTATCACCCAGTTGGATGTACGAGGCCTTTTTTGTTGGTGTACCATCAAGCTCTGGTTGCTCACCCGCGGCAGTACGGCAAGCATTGAAAAGTCATTTAAAACGGATATCGCGGAGCAAGGTAAAAATACTGGCTGGAACTTCATTGCTCGAGCGCGACTACGCCTTGGTAAATGCATTTTGCAACGACTCGTCGGCGCGCGCGCGGGCCGATAAACTCGCTTTTACAGTTGAAAAATCCGTAAATCAACGTGGGGCTGTTGACACGAAGTCCACCACTATCCGTCCAGTCCGGTCGCTGGCTCAATTCCTTTGGGAGTTTTTCGCGCGCGACCCCCAGAATGAAGCAATCGTGCATTGGTGCATGGAAGTCGGAATAAAGCGCGCCGACATCGGCGACGGCACCTACCTAACCAGGGAAGCGCTTAATGCGGCTCTAACGAAATGTGACTGCCCAATCGACATTAAGGACGAGAGGTTTGCTCGTGCTGTATTGTTATTTGGCGCGCTGCTCCCGGCGACGGAAGCGGAATCGTTATTCGAAGAAGCTGCGGCGCTTGGCTGTGACAAACTCGCTCTTTCGGGGAAAAACAGCGAAGCGCACACAGCTCTTTTTTCTGCCGAAACCTCCACGCAAGAGCGGCTCGAAAAAGTAGAGAATCCCGTCGTCCCGAGGCTTGATCTAAAATTCGAGAGCCAAAGTTTCGAGCTTGAAGCGCCGAATGCGGATCTGGTCGATCTTGCTTCGCGCTTGCTGAGCTTGAATGAACAACGGAGACTTGCACGCGAAGCTGCTATCGTCGCTCTTGCAATTGGAGTCGAGGTTTTGCTGGACGGGCCCGTTTCTGGCTGGAACGAGGTCGAGCGCACGGTGCTTGCGGCGAGATCCGCTAATTTGGCCGCAGCAAAGGTTCGAGACGCTTCCTTGCAGCAATTAGACGCATTGAGAGCTGAAGCGTATGCTCGAGCTGGAATACCAAGCAAAATAAGTGCCGGCATACCTGACAATGACGAAGATCTCGCCCGGACCCTAATTGAGACCAGTGCGTTAGTTCAGTCACTTGTGCGCTGGTCCCCTGATCCAGCCGTAGCGGATTCTTGGCGAGTTGAGCTCAGTGACACTCCTCTATTAGCAGACTTTCTAACGCTTCTTGCGCGCGCCGCGTCGTTTTGTATGACTAACAGTTCACGGCAGGAATTTAAATCTTCGGTTGCAATCTTTGCCCGTAGCCACGACACGGCAGCGATTGCCGCATGGCTTGGAGAATTAAACCATAATGAACTCACGCTGCTTGCCGGAGATTTGTGCGCTGCTCCATGGACAATTGGCTGCGCTATCCTCCTGCGTTTTGCTCTCGACGCGCATGCAAACGCGACTGACATAGGTTTCGCCGAACTACTACTACGGGATGAAAGCATTCCGCGTCGCCGAACGG
>JARLIE010000233.1 GCA_031291875.1 Minisyncoccota bacterium
ACATCGGATGACATCATCACTGTTGGAGTAACACTCATCGCCGATGAGAAGGAGCAGAAAGATCGGTGCCTAAGCTTGGCCCATTTTGTGGACAACGACAGTAGCGACGGCGCAGAGCAGCGAGAGACGATTCATCATGGTGGGATGGAAGTGAGCGATTGTCTGTCGGAGATCTAAAGCAAGTCACAAGTCACCGGCGCTTTGCTAAGGCAGGGACGGAGGACGGAGAACAAAGCGAGCAAAGCAAAGCGTGTCGTCAGCTTCGATTCCATACACCATGGCCAGTCACTCTTCCAACTTCAACTCCAACTGTTCTGTCCTTCCTTGATTCCATCAGCTCGCGCATGCGCACGATCAAGAAGTTGCAATTGGCGGTCGACGGCACGTCACGCGTACCGTACGTGCACACGTGCACGCGTGCAAATCGCGATCTGAGGCATATACAGGGACGCAGAGAAAAAGGCTCGAAGTTGACGGTTCGAATCCGGTTGGGCGTTCGTGTCGCAACGAGACAAGCGTTTTTTGTCGCATGCCAAGCATCAACAAATAGAGTATATTAGTGTTGTTTGTGTGGTACTGTGCCATGGCTGTCTGTTGCTTCCTTCGTGCATACGAACGATCCGAATTGTCGATGCACGTCGAAAGCGAAAACGTCTGAGACGAAATCTTAAACTGATCCTGCACAACAACCATCAACTATCCAGCCAAACCAACGCATGCATCGTATACAACTAAATATTGTTCACAAGAAAACAGTCACTGCGTGCAAACAGATGCATGCTTGATGGCAAAAAAGAATGACCGAAGCGGGATTCGAACTTGGAACCGTGAGGATTGAAATTGAGACCTTCGGGATTGGTTCGAAAAACCTATATTGCCTTCGTGTGTATATTTGCCGACATGCACGAAGCGAGAGTTGAAAAATGGGGACAGCAGTGCAGCAGCTCCCTCATTTCCTCTTCTTCTCGGCAGAAGCCGTCTGCTTCGCATCGTCGATCACCAGACCCGGTGCATGCTTCACTTTCATGCAGTCGTGATCGACGATCCAATACTGATCGAATCGAGTCGGTGCGGTGACGATCGGGAGATGCTGAACAGGCGAGATCGCACCCTCGTCCTCTCCAGCCGCACCGCCTTGAGAACGATATTCACGAATGAGGAAGTTGTTGTAGATCGCGAGGAAGCCGGGTAGGATGCTACTCTGCTCGAGTTGATACGGGAAGCTAATTCGCACGATCATACGAATCTTCGCCGCATGAAAGGCGAGCATCGTCGGATGAAAGAGGGCTTGAAACACGAGTGAGGAGGCGACGGAAAAAGTCGGCAGGAACTGCAGAGCGGCTTCTGGAGTACGCATCACTTCCTCGAACGCCGTCTGACCCTGTGCGATGATGTGCTGTGCGAATAGGTAGAGATGAAAGAAGCTCGGGAGATGCAGATGTTGCTTCACCGGGCAGGCATCACGCGCACATGGCTTGATGCAGT
>JARLIE010000234.1 GCA_031291875.1 Minisyncoccota bacterium
AGATGAGCCTAGGACGCAATAACCTCACAAGCGCCCGTCAAATTCTCTCTTGGTCGCTGCATGGGTTTTGGCTCATTATTGAACTCACAGGCGCGCTGAACCTTGGCGCAACGTCTGCCTAGGGATAGCGGAAACATAGCTTTCGAGTTCTTTCGTGGATTCCGACCGCCCGTTTGCACCAACGAAATGAGTGACGAACGGCTGGCAGTCCCGATTAACAGGAACGCCAATGGATTAGACTGCCGTGACGGCCTTCGACCGGCGCCGAACCCCTCGGTTTGGGTCGACGCCGAACGCGGCAGCCTAATCGCGCCCGACCGACGCGGGCGACGCCATAACGCTCCGTCCTCCACAGTTCGGGCAAATCATCAATTTGGCGATTGTCGCCAGGTTTGTGGTAGCCGGCAAAAATTCGACCGGTACGAGCCAGGGCCTACGGCATTGGCTGCACGTCGCCCAAATTTTCTCCACACCATGCAACTTCATCTCGCCAACGGTGATCGCTGGGTTGTTTATGCTGCTCATCGGCCGCCCTTGAAATCGTACGCCGCGGTATCTGGTCTTAACTTACGACGGTGGCGCTTTCCGCTCGAATGCGAGGCGTATGTATCATCTTACGCAATTTTCTCCACCGAACGATTAACGGTCGGTTCCGGAAGAAATCATGGCGACACATCAGTGGGTCGCTTTCGCTGAACTTCCCGATTCGGCAATCATCAAATCTCCGAATTTCGATGCCAGCCTCGACAAATCCGTTACGGCAGATTCGATGTGTTCGATTGCTCGCCGAACGGCATCGGAAGGGTTAGCAATAAACGGCGATATCGAAGTGGGCGAAGTCGCGATTGATCAGGGCGACTTGGAGAGTCTCTATCTTTTCCGAGGTCATTTGGGTCATCCGAAAAATTTCGCGCCACTCTTTCCAAAACATATGAACGTTGCGTAACTTCATGAAATTGCACCGACTACAAAATCACAAAACGAAACCCGAATTCTTCCGCCAAGCCGCGATTGTGACGCGTCGAATAAAATAAAACGAAAGGCTATGTTTTTGCCATAGCGCCCATGCACGCACCTCGTTAAGCCGTTCAGAAGTTGTTCATCAGCGAACAAATAATAAGCGTCATCGCGGATTCAGCCAAAGCTGAGGGCTCCCTAGAATTACACGCGACAAATATAAAGGAGGACTATAACGATGGAGCATAATTTGATCGATAAGCATGTAGGTGCTAAGCTGAGAGTGCTCAGAAGCGAATTAAATTTAGAAATCGCACATTTGGCGCAGATGCTCGATATTGACGCCAATAAGCTGCATCGATACGAGGCAGGGATTGAACGCATCTGTGCCACAGAATTGCAAAGAATCGCGAAGGCGCTGCAGGTGAACGCCACCTATTTTTTTCATGGGCTAAAAGGGAAAAACGAAATTATTTCGACCGGAAATCCAGAGGCCAAGAACGTCCCGGTCGAAGAAGCCTTGGAGCTTATGCGCGCCTTTGGCGGCATCGACGATCCTACGGTTCGAAAGCAACTAATTGATTTGGTACGGTCATTTGCTTCGGATCCTACCGCATAGCCTGAGAACTAGGAATGCTGCATCGCACTTGGTTGGGTTAATAAAGATGACCTACAAATTTAAGTCGCTAACGACCGCCAATTTGTTTACGGGATTTATTCGTTCACCTTCAGTGCTTGGAAATTGAATACCGCGATGGGGCCATGGGAGGCTTCTACTGTTTTGACAAAAATGCGGCATGCGAAATGAAACTTCGATGGTGCCGAAAAAGCCAACAACACTGCAGGGGGCGGGATACCGGGCAGGCCTGCTTGCTCGGCTCCCATCGGGCGTGACGATGGTTATCGCTCCCGTAAGCCATCATGGAAACGCTCTCTCAATGGCGTCAGCAAAAAGTCGATGATACGCCTTTTGCCCGTAAGAATTTCAGCCTTCACCGACATCCCTGCCAATAGGTGGGCAGCGCGACCGTCAATGTCCAGCGTTCCAGGATAAAGCGCAATATGAACCGTGTAGCGGAGGCGTTCGCTAGTTTCGACACTGTCCGTGCGATCGGCGACGCGTTCAGATCCCTGCAATACGTTTTGTGTCATCGGGGTCGCCTCGGCATCGCGATCTATCGATAAGACACGGCCCCGTAGGAGGCCGTATCTGGTAAAAGGAAATGCGTCCACCTTGATATCGACGTCCTGACCGACAGCAACAAAGCCGACGTCGCGATTCTCTAACACCGCATCGATTTCGACCTGATCATTTTCCGGCGCAATCGATAGCAGCTGTTGGGCGGGTGCGACCACACTACCTGCAGCCTCAACATGCAATTGTTGGACTTTGCCATCAATGGGAGCGCGCAGCGTAAGCAGAGCGAGGCGCCTTTGCGCTTTCGCCAAAGCTTCATTGGCAGCGGCAGCACGGTCGTTAGCCTTGCCCAGGTCGCTTAGCGCTGACGCGCGAATTTGAGCGTTCGTAGCGGCGATTTTGCGATTGAGGCCAGCTATCACAGCGTCTACTGATTCAATTTTTGAATGAGTTATTTCCAATTCAGCTTTGGTCTCGACTAGCAATTGCTCGCTCTCAAGTTTCGCGAGTATTGACGTGTTACCAAATGCCGCGGCCTTTTCTCTAATATCCGCGCGCTCCGCGACCATCGGGAGTGCTTTTTCGATCTTTGCGAGCGTTTGCTTTAGCGATTGCCTTTCTGCTCGTCTCTGCGCGACTTCCTGATCTAGGCTAGCGATTCGTTCTGCGCGCTCAGTTATTTGATTGTCGAGTTGTGCTTGAGCGCGCAAGCAGTCAACTTCGTGCGCATTCGCGATTTCAACAAACGGCGCCTTATTTTTATCGTCAAGAAACGCACTTAATCGCATCACGTCTAGACTCGCTGCAATGCTGTCGCTTCGAGCGCGGTCCCTTTCAGCTAATGCTGCCGTCTTGTCGAGTTGGATCAACGGGTCGCCGGCACGAACGCTTTGGCCAGGGCGTACAAGGACGGCCGCGACACTAGCTGTTTCAAACGGCTGCACCACTTGTGTCCTGAGGCGCGAGATAAGTTTTCCATTTGCCACCGCTACGATATCGACTTGGCCAAACGTCATCCAGCCAAGGCCAAGAAACGCGATTAGGCAAAGCGTGATGGCTATCGCGCGACCGAGTGGATTCGGCGGCGTCTCCAAGACCTCTAACGCGGCTGGTAGAAATCCGCGATGCGAAGCCGCAAAGATCGCGCCAGGCCAAAACTTTGAATTCAACGTTTCCCTCGCGCGCCTAAAGCCGGTTCCGGCAGAGATCTTATGGAGCAAAGCAAATTCTTGGGCTAAGTGTTTTACTCTGTATTCACGCCCTGAGTGCCGACTGAATCTTATGAAGGCTTGCATAGCGGCCGCCGCTGGCGACAAGTTGATCATGAACGCCATCCTCGACGATCTTACCGTCATCAATTGTCAAAATCCGGTCGCTATGGCGCACAGTGGAGAGACGGTGGGCGACAATTAATACTGTCCGCCCGCGACATATCTCGCGCATATTTGTTTGAATTAGTCTTTCAGATTCATAGTCAAGTGCAGAAGTTGCTTCGTCAAATATCAAAATGCGCGGATCGCCGATAAGGGCTCTTGCGATTGCTATCCGCTGACGTTGGCCACCAGAAAGCGAAACGCCACGTTCGCCAATTTGCGTATCATAGCCCAGCCCGAGGTCGCATATAAAATCATGGGCGCCCGCCATCTTTGCGGCAGCAACTATTTGATCAAATGGCGTCGCAGGATCGGCGAGAGCGATATTTTCTCGTACGGATCGATTGAACAAGAGATTTTCCTGTAGGACGATGCCGATCTGGCGACGAAGGAGCGTCGGGTCGATGATCGCAACATCCATCCCGTCGACCAATAGGCGGCCTGACTCGGGTAAATAGAGCCGCTGTATCAGTTTCGTGATTGTGCTTTTTCCAGAACCTGACGGGCCGACGATTCCAACAACTTGTCCGGCGGGGATTTTCAGACTCACATCGCATAAGATCGGCTTCTCATTCACACGATATCGAAAGGTTACGCGTTCCAATTCGATCTCGCCGCTAATGCGTGTCTGACTTGTTTGACCACTTGCAATACGTAGTTCAGCCGGCGTGTTAAGGATATCTCCGAGTCGATCGACTGACAATCGAACCTGATGGCAGTCCTGCCAAACTTGTACGAGACGAAGCACGGGGCCATTTACCTGACCTGACATCATGTTAAACGCGACTAATTCACCGACTGTCATTTTGTTTGTTATGACCAAGCCCGATCCGACAAAAAGAATTATCGCGGAAACACTTTTATTGAGCAGATTTGCAGCCTGCGAAGTCCAATTACCGAGTTGCGATGCGCTGAAAGAAGCTCCGACATAAGATGCAAGTTGGTCTTCCCATTGGCGCTGCATCTGCGGCTCGACGGCCATGGCTTTGATCGTTTCAATTCCAGTCACACTTTCCACAAGAAACGCTTGATTTTCGGCACCACGTCGAAATTTCTCATTCAGTTTCCGACGAAACCCAGGCGTCGTTGCGAGCGACAACAAAGCGTATATTGGCAGGGTTGCGACAACAAGCCAAGATAGCATTGAAGAATACAGAAACATCACAGAGATAAAAATAGAACAAAAAAACAAATCAAGAACCAGTGTTATTGTTGAGCTAGTGATAAACTGACGAATTGTTTCTAATTCGCGCACTCTCGCAACGCTGTCGCCAACTCGGCGAGTTTCGAAGTAAGAGAGTGGCAATTGGAGCAAATGTCGAAATGTGCGCGCCCCAAGCTCAACATCTATGCGATTGCTGGTGTGTGCAAATAAATAATTGCGTAGGCCGGATAGCAAAGCGTCGCATACGGCAATAAGGGCGAGCCCGGAAACCATCACTTCGAGCGTAGAAATTCCACGATGTACCAAAACTTTGTCGATCACTGCCTGGAAGATCAGCGGTGTAGCAAGAGCAAAAAGCTGGATGATCAAAGATGCAAGCAAAACCTCCCCGAGGATGCGACGATATTTCCAAGCCGCATCAATAAACCAGTTTAGATCGAACTGCCGCCCCAGATCTGAGACCGACCCACACTTGGCAATGAGAATAGCTCGGCCGGTTGTCAAGGAGGCAAGGTCGTCAAGCGTTACGAACCTGGGAGCACGGCCCATCGGTTCCTGGAGCAGGACACCCTCGGTCGTAACGCGGCCTACGACAGCGAAGCCACCGGTTTTCATTGCAACTAGCGATGGCACTGACAGTTGCAGTCGGCGCTTGCGCTGAAGGGTGATGGCTTTCACTTTCACCGGAAATTGTTTCGCCGCGCGCAACAAGTCGGACTCGTCTAAGCCGCTCGATTTTCCACACTCATGTTGGAGCCGCGCGGGGTCCGCTGCAATGGCAAGGAGATGCAGCGCCAAGGCTAGAGACCATGCGCCAGAGTCGGAACACGCGTGAGTCATTTACGATCTCGCGATAAAACAGATTTCAGATTTCTGGTGATTGATGGCGTCGGCCGATTCAGGCCGGCGGCTATTGGTACGTAGCTCGGAAACCGCGATCATGGGAAGCGAGGCGTAATAACGAGCTCCCGCATCAATGACTTGGTGTCGCGAGGCTTGCTAAAGTCGTCGCAATCGTCGAGATTTCATGTGTCAGATTGGTCAAACCCGAGTTGGACGACGGCACGCCTTGGTTAATTAACGCATTAGCCTGAGAAATTAGACTCGGCAAATGGGATGCGGAATTTGCGATTTGATCCGTCGATCCCGCAGCGATCGCCGCGGCAACGGTTGTCAAAGTGTAGGGATCGATAGAGCTTTCCAATGACGATATTGTTTGTGTGCTTGGGAGAAAGCTCGACGCCGTCGCGGCGCTGGCCGTCCCCTCGATCGAAGAGATCGTTTGATTCAATGTCGCGAGCTCCGACGCCGCGGTAGGCGAAACATTGGCCATCGCGGCCATTTGGTTCGCCATGGCGATCAATTGGGGCAGGCT
>JARLIE010000235.1 GCA_031291875.1 Minisyncoccota bacterium
CGTTCATTGTCTCTGAATTCAAATCAGCCTTCAGAATCTAAGCACCCGATTGACTTGTTACAGTATGAGCTTGCACGTGAGATATTGATGCATGCGCATGCAATATGGTCGGAACTCTCTGCTGTGAACGATCGAGCAAAGCGCACAGCCGAATCGATCGCGCGCGCGACGGAGAAGTTATACTTAAGATCAATTGCAAGAGGAATTGAAGGGAAGGATCGTGCACGTGGACGCAGCGTCCCTCGCACTAGAACTGCTCCTCTGCATGCGCACCGAGGCGGGACAGCGGTGGGCTCACTACTCGAGCTCGTCTGAATTATTTCGATGGCTTCGGCTGGAGCACTTGGATGGTGTCGGTGCAGTACCACCGTCTCCGATCACAATGCGCCGAATGTGACTGCGTCGGATGACTATCCGAACGACGCCTCGAGTGATTCGCCTCGAGTGATCTCGGCCTGAGCTGGATTCGCGTCTTGACGGATGTCACGCCGACTGGCAGATGTCGACGTCGCAGCATCATGGCCCTCAGTGGACGCGATTTGATCATCGCGGGTGATGACGGAAGTCCAACACTCACACAAGGTGTCTATGCCATGCCGGTCTGGAGTGTCGGTAGCATCTCACTCGTCGCTGCCAACGGATGTTCCGCCCTGGCATGCTCTTCAACTACAATGTACCGCCACTTCCGAACAGTGACTATTTAATTTGCGATCACCGTGCAGATCCCCGTCGACGGAAATTTCTGCACCCAAAGCTTTTGACCGAAAATCACGAATTCTGTTGGAATAACTAGTCACTTGCTCGTCTCATGCTCTGAAGACGCATCGAGTACTAGTGCCGCAGCGCGCCGCCGCCGCCAGCTTGTGCCGCAGCTCACTGTTTCACGTCAGCAGACACGACGACACGACATTCGTGACAGACACACGCGAGAGGTCGACACTGCAGGCAGACGCAGCGTGATCACCTTTCAACAAAATCGAAGAAGCTTCTCGAACGCCATGCCGCAGGCCTGAGTCCGAACGCGGCGCCTTCTTTGGATTTGAATTCGAAAATGAAAAAAGTTTGTATCGTTGTTGAGCGTACGCGTGAATCAATGAAAATTCTAGCTGGAATGGAAGAATTCGTTGAACTAGATGCGAGCGACAGCGGAGCAGAGCCGCAGGCAAGCGCGGCGAGCGCTCGCATTTTCAATATCATTGGCAAACTTGTCACAGTCATTGCATCGACACATCGCCTTCGTCTTCGTGCACGAGATATGAGTCGGATTCTTCTTATCCTGTTCGAGATCAACGATCGCTCGCCTCATTGTCGACTCTGAGAACATCGGCTTCGTTTTTGAATCACCACCGCATGCCACTGTCACATGTAGTGATTTCTTGGTCGCATGCGGGAGTACGTAATTCTGTCGC
>JARLIE010000236.1 GCA_031291875.1 Minisyncoccota bacterium
ACGCCGGGTATGCGCACCTCAAGATGCCTTCGACCGAAATCCGTCGCGTCATCGACACTGCATGGGCGAGCGTCGGGGAGGCTTCCAATCCTGAATACAACCTCCAGAATCTCGGTAAGGCAGGCCGCTCGCGTCACCTCGGCATTCGTCCGACCGTCCGCGGTACGGCAATGAACCCGGTCGACCACCCGCACGGTGGTGGTGAAGGTCGCCAGGGCCGTGGTCTTCGTCGCGCCAAGTCCATGTGGGGCAAACCCACGGGCAAGGGTCAGAAGACTCGCCTTCCGAAGAAGTACTCCAACGTCTACATCGTCACTCGACGCAAAGTCGGCAAACGCAAATAAGAAAAGCCCCGGGAAACCGGGGCTTTTTTCGTCTATGGGCCTAGTCGCGCACTCCCTGAATGCGCTCGTGCATTCTACGCATACTCCTTTCCATCTTGCGAAGACGGCAGAATCTTCTGCGCATTTGTTTCATCAGCTTTCGGTTGAAGCCGCGCGGGTTATTTTCGCGCACCGCCTCAAAGATCAGGTCGATACCGCCCATTTCTTCGATAGGCTTCCGTGCGCTATCCACCCTCCTTTGGTGTAGATAATGTATCGTTCTGCCGATCGAGCCGCGCAGCTGTTTTTCGGGTGTATCAGTCCTTTTATCGAAGGGAAACTCCTCGATTTTCGCGATCATGTCAAACCTCCTTAGCTAGCCGTATTAGACCATAAGTAACATTGTCTGCAACACGACCTTCAATTCTTCCAGGAATTACGAAAAGAATTTGACACCCGAGTCCGGTTCGTATACATTGTGCCCACGCCCAAGGGGCGTTTTACATTGCAATATGACTCGAAGTCTCAAAAAAGGTCCGTACGTGGACGAAAAGGTGATGAAAAAGGTCACCAAACGCAAGCCGAATGACGGTGTCATCAAGATTTGGGCCCGTGCCAGTTCAATTGCTCCGGAAATGGTTGGTTACACGTTCGGTGTTCACAACGGCAAATCGCACGAAGAGGTGCTCGTAACGGAAGATATGGTTGGTCACCGCTTTGGCGAATTTTCTCCGACGACCAAGTTCGTGAAGCACGGAGGTAAGATGCAGAAGGAGGCCGAACAGGCCGCAAAGCAGGCTGAAATCTCCGCCGCACAAGCTGCAAAAGGCACTGCTGCCAAGAAGTAATCTATGAAAGCGACGCTCAAAAACTATCATCAAGCGCCCCGCAAGGTTCGCCTCGTGGCGGATATGATCCGTGGCAAGTCGGTTCCGGCTGCGCGCGCCGCTTTGCTTTTCTTGCCCAAGAAATCGACACCTGCTATTTCGAAATTGCTCGAATCTGCCGTCGCGAATTCTGGCGTTACGCCGGATTCTCTCTACATAAAGACGATCGCCGTCAACAAGGGCACCGTTATGCGCCGCGCTCGTCCGTTTGCTCGAGGTCGAGCCGGAACCATCCGCAAGGCCATGTCCATCATTACGCTTGAGCTCGGCACCAACGCGACGCCTTCCAAGAAGAAAGCTCGCGCGAAGAAGACAACAGTCAAGAAGGTCAAAGCTGAAACAAAATAACTATGACACACACCGTACATCCATACGCACACCGCTTGGGCATCATCCGCGACTGGAAGTCGCGCTGGTTTGCTAAGACGCCGGCCGAGTATCGCGCCAACGTCATCATCGACTCGACTATTCGTCGCTTCCTCAAGAAGCGCCTGCGCGGCATGTATGTCACGTCTGTTGAGATCGAGCGTTCCCAGAATTCAATCCGCATGATCATCAAGACCTCTCGCCCGGGTCTCGTCATTGGCCGCGGCGGGGAAGGTTCTCAGAAGCTCGCGAAAGAGATCGAAGAGGTCATCCGCAAGATCAAGGGTCTTGCTGCTCCTGCTCCGAAACTCTCCGTAAAGCTCGACATCGAAGAGGTTCGTTCACCTGAAGCCCAAGCACCGGTCGTCGCCTACATGGTTGCCGAAGGTTTGGAAAAGCGACAGACGTTCCGCCGCGTGCTCAAGCAGACTGTGGAGAAGGTCATGGCCAACCGCGACGTGCAGGGAGTTCGCATCGCGATCTCCGGTCGTCTCGGCGGCGCCGAAATGTCTCGTCAGGAAGAAATCAAACGCGGTCGCGTACCGCTGCAAACACTCCGTGCCGACATCGACTTCGCTCGCGAGATCGCGTATCTTCCCTACGGTGTCATTGGCGTAAAGGTCTGGATCTATCGTGGCGAAATCTTCGACCGCGAAAAAGAAAATCGCGCATAAACAAGTATGTTGGCACCTAAGAAAACAAAACATCGCAAGTGGCAGGTCGGACGCCGACAAGGCGCTCGCCGCACGAAACCGGAGACCCGCGGCATCACTGTTGCCTTTGGTACCTTTGGTCTCAAAGCCACAACTCAGGCTCGCGTCACTTCCAACCAGATCGAAGCGGCTCGCCGAGCACTCGTACGCGCGGCAGGCAAGAGCGCCAAGGTATGGGTACGCATTTTCCCGGACCGCCCGTTCACCAAGAAGCCGTCAGAAGTACGCATGGGTTCCGGAAAGGGTGATGTCCAGGGCTACGTTATGGACGTCCGCCCGGGCCGCGTGCTCTTTGAGGTTGACGGAGCACCGGAGGCAATGGCTCGCGAAGCGCTTCGCAAGGCAAACACCAAACTTCCGCTCAAGGGCAAGGTGATTGCGCGTGAATAAAAACTATATGGCAAACTCTTTCAAAAAACAGGAAACAAGCGAATTGAAGAAGGCGCTTGCAGACAAGCGTGAGGCACTTCGATCGTTCCGCTTTGGCGGAGCGGGGAGTCGTAACCGCAACGTCCGCGAGGGTCGTAATCTCCGAAAAGAAATCGCTCAAATTCTCACCGTGTTGCGCGAAAGCGAACTTTCGACTACAAAGTAATCTCTCACTATGGAAGCAAAATCAACAACAGGGAAGACATTTGAGGGCATCGTCGTAAAATCGGCGATGAAGGACACCGTTACGGTGGAGGTCCAGCGCTACGAAAAACACCCGAAATACAAGAAGTACATCCGCCGCACCAAGAAGTTCCTCGTCCACAACCCGGGCAACTCTGTCCAGGTAGGCGACAGGGTAACAATTCGCGAAACTCGACCGATCTCGAAGCTCAAGCGCTTTGTCATTGCTTCCCGTGTCGCAAAGCCTGAAGAGACTACCGAGTCCAACTAACCATATGATTCACGACCGAACACTCGTAAAAATTGCAGACAACTCCGGCGGTCAGATCGGACGTGTCTTCAAAGTCCTTGGCGGCTCAAAGCGTCGCTACGCCGGGATTGGCGATCAGGTCATCATCTCGATCCAGACCGCGCAGCCACGCAAGGCCGTCAAGAAGAAGGAGGTGCACAAGGCTGTTGTCGTCCGCACCAAGAATGCCCTTCGCCGCAAAGATGGCTCGTACATCCGCTTTGACGAAAACGCCGTCGTTTTGATCACTGGCTCTGGTAAGGAACCAAAAGAGCCGAAGGCAAACCGCGTTTTCGGTCCGATTCCCCGCGAAGTGGTCGAGGCTGGCTATCAGAAAATCGGTTCGCTTGCGCCGGAAGTCGTCTAAATCTATATGAAACTCAAAAAAGGAGACAAGGTAGTAGTTATCGCGGGCAAGGAGAAGGGCCGCACGGGCACCATTGTTCGCGTGATCCCGGCCACCAACCAGATCGTGCTCGACAAGATGAATCTTGCAAAGAAGCACCGCCGCGCAACCCGTGCAGGCACCAAAGGCCAAATCATCGAGATCGCGATGCCAATCCACGCATCCAATGCGATGATCGCCGACCCGAAGACAGGCAAGCCGACCCGTATTAAGATCACCCGCAAAGATGGCAACCGAGTCCGCGTTGCCCAGAAGAGCGGTCAAGAAATGTAATTGTATGAACGCAGTAGCAACACAATCTAAGACATTCGAAGCCCTCAAGGGTGAGTTCGGCTACACTTCGCCGATGCAGGCCCCGAAGGTCGTCAAAGTTGTCGTCTCAACGGGCGTTGGCAAGGTCAACAAAGATAAGAAGCGTTTGCAACTCATCGAGGATCGCCTCTCGCGCATCACCGGCCAATTTGCTGCACAGCGCGCCGCTAAGAAAGCGATCGCCAACTTCAAGTCCCGCACCGGCGACATCGTCGGCTACCAGGTAACGCTTCGCGGCAAGCGTGCTGAGGACTTCCTTTCGAAGCTCATCAACATTGTGCTTCCTCGCGTGAAGGACTTCCGCGGTCTCAATGCAAAGGCGATCGACGAGATGGGCAACATCACGATAGGTATCAAAGAACAGACAGTCTTCCCGGAAACGGCGGACGAAGATTCGAAGGACGTTTTCGGCATGGCAATCACGATCACTACGACCGCTAAGGACAAGAAAGAAGCTGAAAGTTTCTTGCGCCACATCGGCCTGCCGCTTCGAGAAAATAAATAACGAAAGGCCCGCCCAAAAGGCGGGTTTTTTGCTAGGATACACCTATGGATAGACACCGAGAATTCTGGAATAGGGAATACCAAACGAGCGAACATCTCGCGCTTTCGAGCGCGCCGGCAGAAGATCTTCAGAAGTTTGTTCGCTTCCTGGAGCGTCGTACAAAGCACGAGCTCTTGAATCCTCGAACCAAAGTTCTCGATTTGGGTTGTGGCAATGGCCGTAACCTCATTTACTTGGCTGAATCATTCGGCATGCGTGGTACCGGTTATGACATCTCCAATGTCGCGATCCAGGAAGCCGAACGTGCGTCCAAGGACCTGCCGATCCAATACGAAGTGCGCTCGATCGTAGAGCCTTTGCCACAACCGGATGAGTCCATCAACATCGTGCTCGACATGATGACCTCTCACTTCCTCAAGAAAGCGGAACGCGAAAAGCTTCGAGAGGAAATCGTACGCGTCCTTCGAACGACGGGGTGGTTCTTTTTCAAGTCTTTTCTTGCAGAAGAAGATCTCAACGTAAAGCGCCTTCTTCGCGAGCACCCGGCCGACGAAGAGAATTCCTATATCCATCCCGAATTGGGAGTCTACGAGCACGTCTGGACCGAAGACGAAATCCACGAATTCTTTGGGCCGTACTTTGATATTCATAAGGTCCATAAGTCACACAAACACCTCAAGCGTGGCCGCGCAGGGAAACGCCGAACAATTTCAGCTTACTTGCAGAAGCTCTAAAAACGAGGCCACCCAATGGGTGGCCTGAGTCAGTCATGGGCGTCGCTCTCTATTTCGCGCTCTCGTGGTCCATTTTGCCAACGTGGTTCTACTGATCCCGATGGCATCCGCAGTCTGCTTCTGGTTCCCCCCGTGAGCTTGTACGGCGAGCTCGAAGTAATCGGTCATGACTTCTGTGAGGCGGCGCAGGCGTCCATGCTTGTCCATGATGGGAATTGCCAAGTTAAATTTCGGTATTTTTGAGACGTCGACAGTTACGATGAGCGAAACGGTAGGGTGCTCTGGGTCGACCGATGCCTTCACTTGAAGCATATCGGGACTCAAATCTCGCACAAGCGTATTCATAGGTTTTTCTCCATCCAGTACCGGTAGCTCGCTGCATATAATCACTTGTGACAGCTAAGGACAAGGCACTATCGAGGTTTGCTGTGATGTAGTAGGTCGAGTTTGACTTTAGAAGTCATGTCGCGTATATTGCCCAAGCCTCGTAGGGGGTCCTGTCTTACCCGAAGTTAATTGAGGGATTCAGGATCACGAACGGGAACGCCGTAATCTAGGCCGTAAGGCCTCGATGCAAGCGCCCGAACTACTCCTTCGCGGCCATTCACAATACATGGCTAAAAAGTCAATGATCGTAAAGTCGCAAAAGACCCCGAAGTTCTCTTCGAGGACTGTTCGCCGTTGCCTCAAGTGCGGCCGACCTCGCGGCTTTATGCGCGATTTCAATTTGTGCCGCATCTGCTTCCGCGAGGAGGCGCTTGAGGGCAACATTCCGGGTGTTAAGAAATCTTCTTGGTAAATTTATGGTAAACGATCCTGTCGGTGATTTGTTGGTACGTCTCAAGAACGCGGGTGCGGTCAAGAAGACGACTGTTTCTATACCGTTTTCGGCGTTCAAGATGGCCATCGCCGAAAAATTGAAGGACACTGGTTATATCGCCGGTATCGAGAAGAAAGGTAAGAAGGTCCGTAAGACCCTCGATATCGTCCTCAAGTACAACGAAGCCGGGATGCCCATCATCAACGGAACCCGCCGCATCTCGAAGCCGGGACGCCGCATGTACCGCGCGGTCAACGAAATAACTCCTGTGCGCTACGGTCGCGGTTCACTCTTCCTCTCAACCCCCAAGGGCATCAAAACCGACAAGGAAGCGAAGAAAGAGAAGGTCGGCGGAGAAGCGCTCTTCGAAATTTGGTAAACATATGTCACGCACCGGCAAACTTCCGATAAAAATCCCCGCAGGTACCGAAATCTCGGTCGCTAGCGGCGAAATCACCGTCAAGGGCAAGGGCGGCACGCTTAAGCGCGCGATGCACCCTGCGGTAAAGATCGACATCGCAAACGGCGAAGCGATCGTCACACAGGCACAGCCGACCCGCTTGGCACGAGCGCTTTGGGGCACCTACGCTGCGCACGTGCGCAACATGGTTTCCGGCGTAAACACACCGTTTCAAAAGAAGCTCGAAGTGCAGGGTATCGGTTATCGTGCTGAACTGACCGGCAAACAGATCAAGCTCTCGGTAGGTTTCTCGCACCCGGTTCTTATGGATATTCCGGAAGGAGTCACCGTCGTTGTCGAGAAGAACATCATCACTGTTTCGGGAGCCGACAAAGACACGGTCGGGCAATTCGCTGCAACGATCCGCGCCGTCAAAAAGCCTGAACCGTACAAGGGGAAGGGCATCCGCTATGAGGGCGAGGTTGTCCGCCAGAAGCAGGGCAAGAAGGCCGCGTCTTCCGCATAAAACACTATGACTACCAACTCACGACAACTTAAAAGGCAGAACCGTCACAAGCGCGTACGCGCGAAGGTCATGGGCACCAGCGAGCGCCCGCGCCTTGCGGTCTACAAGTCCAACACAAGACTCGTCGCACAGATCATTAACGACGACGAGGGCCGCACGATTGTCGCCGTCTCTTCAGGAACGCAAAAGGGCAAAACTCCGCGCGAGCGCGCGCAGCAAGCTGCTGCAGCACTTGCTTCGAGCGCGAAGGAAAAGGGAGTTACCAAGGTCGTATTCGACCGCGGCGGCTTCCAGTACCTCGGCACCATTAAGGCCTTTGCTGACGCGGCCCGCGAAGCAGGACTCGAATTTTAATTCAACTATTTATGGCAGACGAAACACAAAAAATCGAAGCACAGGTGGTCGCACCGGCAGCTGCAGCAGTTCCCGCAGAAGAGCCTCGTGCATCGGAGCGCCGACCAGCGCGCGGACGCACAGACCAGCGTGGAGGTGATCGCGGAGGCCGCGGTCGCGGTGATCGCCGCGGCGGACCTCGCGATGCCGCTCGCAGTGAGTTTGCGCAAAAACTCATCGGCATCCGTCGCGTCGCTCGTGTTATGGCCGGTGGTCGCCGCTTCAATTTCTCTGCGGCGATCGTAATCGGAGACAAAAAGGGTCGCGTCGGCGTGGGCTTGGGCAAAGCAGCCGACACACAGCTCGCAATCGAGAAGGCGACTCGCGCCGCCCGCAAGGCCATGATCTCAGTTACGCTCACCAAGAACCGTTCTATCCCGCAAGACGTTTCTGCCAAATACTGCGCCTCGGAGGTCATCATTCGTCCTTCGGCTGGTCGCGGTCTCGTCGCCGGTTCCTCCGTTCGTACCGTTCTCGAGCTCGCAGGCGTCACCGACGTCACTGGCAAGCTTCTTTCGCGAAGCCACAATCAAGTCAATAACGCGCGCGCCGCTGTCGAGGCGCTCCGCCAAATTTCAAAATAATCTATGGCAACTCTCGACCAACTAAAGCGTCCTTCGAGTCTTAAGCGCCCGTACCGCCGTGTCGGACGCGGGCAGTCTTCGACGCGAGGCAAGCAATCGGGCCGCGGCGGCAAGGGCCAAACAGCTCGCGCCGGTCACAAAATTCGCCCGGCACTGCGCGACTTGATCAAGAAAATTCCGAAGCGCCGTGGTTACGGCAAAAACCGAGGTCGTACGCACGTACCGTACCCGGAGACGATCGCGCTCTCGCTCGCTCGCATCGATGCTCTTTTCGACAACGGCGCGGAGATCACCCGCAAGGTGCTTGTCGAGAAAGGTATTCTTTCGAGACGCATGAAAAACGATATCAAGATCGTCGGTACTGGTTCGATCACTAAGAAGGTTTCACTCGTCGGCATTGCTGTCTCGGGTTCTACGAAAGCGGCAATCGAAAAGGCGGGTGGTTCCATCCGCTCTGTCCCGACTGAGCAGGCCAAGTAAATACTATCTATGTGGGACGCATTCGTTGAAAAACTTCGGATCGTCGTGGAAGACCCGACGATTCGCAACCGCATTCTTTTCGTTCTCGGCGCGTTAATCGTGTTTCGATTGCTCGCTGCGATTCCTATGCCCGGCATCAACCAGGCCGAGCTACAGGCTTTTCTCAGCAACAACCAATTCTTCGGTCTCTTGAGTGTGTTCTCCGGCAGCGGATTCTCGACGCTTTCGATTGTCATGCTTGGTGTGGGCCCCTACATCACGGCATCAATCGTCATGCAGCTCATGACGGTTCTTATTCCGCCGCTTAAAGAGATGTATCAGGAAGAAGGGGAGGCAGGCCGCGTGCGTTTCATGCAGTACTCGCGCTACCTCACGGTTCCGCTCGCACTCATTCAGGCTTTTGGTTTCATCCTTCTCTACCAACAAAACGGTGTTCTTGGCGGACTTACCCCACTTCAATTGCTCACGAGTATTCTCGTCATCTCGGCGGGTTCGATCCTCCTCATGTGGATCGGCGAGCTCATTTCTGAATTCGGTGTCGGCAACGGCGTTTCACTGATCATCTTCGCCGGTATCGTCGCGCGCATCCCGAGCGGCCTTTCGCAACTTGCGTTCTCGTTCCAGAGCCAGCAGTTGCCGGGCATTCTTTTGCTGGTTGCCGCTGCTATTGCTATCACCGCAGGCGTTGTCTTTATCACGGAGGCGGAGCGCCCGATTCCCGTCACCTACGCACGCCGCGTTCGCGGCATGAAGGTCATGGGAGGCGTTTCCACGTACTTGCCGCTTCGTGTGAACCAAGCCGGCGTGATTCCGATCGTCTTCGCGCTTTCGATCTTGCTCTTCCCGCAAATGATTGCGACGTTCCTCACACACTCGGGCATTTCATGGCTCGCAGCAGGGGCGCAGCACGTGGTTAACGGCCTCACCAATCAATGGGTCTACGGCTCGCTCTACTTCTTGCTCGTTGTCATTTTCACGTACTTCTACACCGCAATCACGTTCGAGCCGCACCAGATCGCGAAGAATCTGCAGAAAAACGGTGCGTTCGTTCCGGGTGTGCGCCCGGGCGCGACTACTACCGAGTATCTCGGCAACATCATCACCCGCATCACGCTCGTTGGCGCGCTTTTCCTCGGCTTCTTGGCTGTCCTTCCGATCATCGTGCAGGGCTTGACTGGCATTACCGCGATCACTGTCGGCGGTACGGCGCTGCTCATTGCTGTCTCCGTAGTGCTTGATGTCGTCAAGAAAGTTGACGCGCAGACCTCGATACGCGAGTATTAATCCAATGAAAAAAGCGATCATTACGATCGCGGGGTCGCTCGGCTCCGGCAAATCCTCAACAGCTAAGGCTGTCGCGGCGACGCTCGGGTACAAACACTTTTCTTCCGGCGATCTTTTTCGAAAGATAGCGGCCGAGCGAGGACTTTCGGTGGAAGAAATGAATATCACGGCGGAAATCCAACGCGATATCGATCATCAGGTCGACGCACTTCTACAGGACATGAACACCAGCGACGATCGACTTGTGATCGACTCGCGCATGGCCTGGCATTGGATGCCGGATTCATTCAAGGTTTTCTTAACGCTGGATTCCGAGACGGCTGCGACAAGAGTTTTCGCGCAAATCCAAAGCGGCGGAAGGGTAAGCGAGCATGGAGAGTCGCTCAAGGAAGTGCGGTCTTCGATCGAACGACGACTCGCCAGCGAACAGAAGCGCTACTTTGATTTGTATGGCGTTGATCCTCGCAATCCGAGCAACTTTGACCTAGTCATCGACACCAAGGAGAACGATTTAAAAACAGTCGTTGCGACGGTGCTGCAGGCGTACGAGCAATGGCGAAGCGCATAAAAACAGCTATACTCTGAGCACTATGGATCCGATCACCGTACTTTTCTTCGGCTCGCAAGGGGTGGGTAAAGGGACGCAGGTTAAAATGCTCCTCGAATTCTTGAAATCAAAGTCCGATCGAGGCGTCATTCATATAGACATGGGACAGGAATTGCGCAATTTGCGCGACAGCGGCACCTATGCGGGCAAATACACCGGTACGGTTATCGACGCAGGGGAGCGCATGCCGGATTTCATGCCGATCTATCTGCAAAGCAAAAAAGTAGTCGACAATCTCACCGGCTCGGAGCACATCGTTGCCGACGGACTTGCGCGCGGTGCCGACCAGACACGCGCGTTCGACGACATGATGCGTTTCTTCAAGCGTGATAACTTTCAGGTCATTAGCTTAGTCGTCGATGACGAGGTTGCGGTGAAGCGTCTTTTGGCGCGAGGTCGCAATGATGATACCGAAGAGGCAATCCGCCGTCGCCTCGCGTGGACAAAAACGGATGTATTGCCGCAATTGGAGCTCTTGAAGAGCCGCGGACGCACGATTCATGAGATCGACGGCGCGCCGGACGTCGATTCAATCCACCGAAACATTTTGACCACACTACACCTCGCATGATCGCAAGCACCAAAGAACAAAGAGACATTCTCAGGGAAGGCGGAAGACGCCTCGCGCGACACGTGCGCATGCTTGCCGAGATGACGGTGCCGGGGATCACGTCGCATGCGCTCGAGGAGCGCGCGCTCGAAATGGTTGCGAAAGACGGCGATAAACCAGCCTTTTTGGGGCACAAAGAAAGACGCGACAAGGTCGGGTATCCGGCTGCATTGTGTCTTTCCGTCAACGACGTAATCGTGCATTCACCGGCGAGTCAGAACAACGTCGTCATCCAAGAGGGGGATATTGTTTGCCTCGATTTCGGAATTTTGCACAAGGGACTCTATACGGACCACGCGGTCACGATGATCGTCGGACGGTCCAAATCTCCCGAAGACGAAAAGCTTTTGAAAGGTACAAAGGAAGCGATGAATGCAGGTATTGCGCAGGCAAAAGTGGGCAATACGACGGGCGACATCGGGTACGCGGTGGAACTCATCGCCGATAAATACGAATTCGGCTATCCGAAAAATCTTTCCGGTCACGGTGTTGGCAAAGAGGTCCATGAAGAGCCGTACGTTCCCAATTTCGGCGAGCCAGGCGAAGGCACCCTGCTTGTCGAGAATATGGTTATCGCGATCGAGCCGATGATGACCCTCGGCAGTGGTGATTTGTATATCGACAAAGACGGCTACTCCTATCGCACCAAAGACGGTAGTAATACAGCCCATTTCGAACACACGGTTTTGATTACGAAAGACGGTCCTGTGATTTTGACCAAAGAATAACTGAAGCCAGCGTGTTTTCGTGGCTACTATACGACCGATTTATCGGAACGCTTCCGCAGTTCTTGATAAATCGATAGTAGTACTATGCAAAGCGGCACGAGTATAAGGAGCTGCCAGATCGCGTACGGTCTCGATCTAACGCGAATATCTTCAAATTCGTAGGTAACTTCTTTCGAAGCGTTACTCTTTGTACGAATGAGTAGGGCGTAGATCAAGAGAGGAATGTAGTTAACACCGATCAGAATGAGGTACCAGCCCATCAGCGTGCCGCTTCGCATCAACGAGAGGACGCCGAGTCCAAAGAGGCCGATGACGCCGAGCGCGAACTCCGAGATGATGAAAGTCGGACCATGCAAGGCAATATCCAGAGCCGCGAGTTTTCTAATGCGAATCATGAGGAAAGTATAGCAATAGACGTGTTTTTTCGTGCGTTATACTTAGCGCATGCCTCCATCGACCATGGAGCGGCCGCGCGTCGCCGCTCAGGAGAAATTCAAATCACCCGAAGAAGAATTAAAGTATTTGCGGGAGCGTATCGCGGAAAAGGAACGTGAGCTTGAGGCCGCACCGAATCGTTTTGAAAAAGATCGCATCGCGAAGCGTGAAATCGCACAGTACGCAGAGCTGACTCCGGCAAAAATTCTCCACGAAGCAGTCGTCATGCCCGAGCACGATATTTTGCGCAACGTACTCAAGCTCGAACCTGAAGCGCATGACTCCCAAATCGACGGTCTTTTGAAGATTGTGCAGGAGCAGGGTATTCGCAACGCGCTCTCCGTTGTCGCGCGCATGAGAAATCCTCACCTTGAGGACGATCTGCACCGCGTGTTGGTGAGGTATATCGCCGAAGGATTGCCCGATAAAGGGCTTGGTGTACCCGAAAAGGTCAAACGGGCGCTACATTTGGCTCTTTTTGAGATCGAGCCACAGGCGCATGGTGAGGGTAGTAAAGAAGAGGCGAGGCAGCAAAAGCTAGAGCTCGTACTTTCTTCTTCGGAGCAATTGTATGCGGGTTTGATGTCATTAACCTCGGAGAACGAAGGGTTTTCCCTCGAGATAGCGGTTCCGGAAGGCAGCGAAGAAGCGACGCTCTACTTGGCCGTGCCGGGTGAAAAGCGCACGCTCGCTGAACGGCTCATTTCTTCTGTGTTCCCAAACGCAAGGATTTCAGAGCAGCGAGGGGATTACAATATTTTCAATTACGAAGGCGATCATGCGGCGGCGTATGCGCTGCTTGCGGAACACCCGGCATTCCCACTCAAGACGCCGGATTTGTTCGAACACGACCCGATGAATGTTTTACTTGCCGCGTTCTCAAAAATCGCCAAGCATGGCGAGGGTGCCGCGATGCAGATTATCGTCGGGAACGAGGGTGATCGCTACAATCATCACTACAAAAAAATGATTCGCGAGCTCGAAAAGGGAAAGCCGGTGCATGACGCATTGCACATACCGGAGACGGTGCTCGGCGAAGTTGCGCACGAGACGTTCAAGTCACTCTTCGCTTCTAAAACGCAGGAAGAGCTGGATCGCGAGGCTCGACGCGGCGCCGACCAGGTTGCTGTCGAAGAGATCGGTCGCAAGGTCAAATCCCGTATAACACCTTCCATCATCCGTCTCGTTACCTCGGCTCCGACCAAAGCACGTGCCAAGGATTTGCTTTCAAATCTGATTGCACCTTTCAGTCAATACGACGATCCCAAAGGCAACCACCTCAAATTTAAGGAGGTCGGGAGTTGGGGCCTCGCTCAATTTTTGCGCGAGTACACCTATCGCGAATTTGTCGATTCGTACGCAATGCCCCTTTCGCTGGGCGAGATCACCTCGATTTTCCACTTCACTGCCGAACGCGTGACCACTTCGCGCGAATTGAAGCGAAGCTTTGCGAAGCAGGCAGCCGCGCCCGTTGAAATGTCGCAAGAGGGGATTACGATCGGTATCAATCGCTATGGCGCGACGGAAACGCCTGTTAAATTCGCCGCTGCAGATCGTTTGCGCCACTGCTACGTGATCGGGCAAACCGGTACCGGTAAAACAGGACTCATCAAAAATATGATCCTGCAGGATATTAAAAACGGCGACGGTGTCGCGTTTATCGATCCGCACGGCAACGATATCGAAGACATCCTTGCGAGCATCCCTCCGGAGCGTGCAGCCGATGTGATCTACTTCGACCCTGCGCACACGGAGAGCCCGATGGGACTCAATATGCTCGAGTACGACCGTTCGCGGCCGGAAATGAAAACGTTCGTTATCGACGAAGTGTACGGGATTTTCCGCAAATTGTATGCGGATGTGCCGGAGGCGTTCGGACCAATGTTCGAGCAATACTATCGCAATGCCGTGCAGCTTGTTGTCGAAGATCCGGATACAGGCAGCACCTTCGTTGAGATTCCGCGTGTGTTCGCCGATCCCGCATTCCGCAACCTAAAACTCTCTCGCTGCAACAACCCGATTATCGTGCAGTTCTGGCGCAAAATTGCCGAGCAGGCGCAAGGTGATCCCTCACTGGAGAACGTTGCGCCCTACATCACTTCGAAGTTCGATGTCTTTCTCGCCAACGACATTATGCGACCGATCGTCTCGCAAGAGCACTCGGCCTTTAATTTCCGCGAGATTCTCGACAATAAGAAGATCTTTCTCGCCAATCTTTCCAAAGGCCGCCTTGGCGATCGTAACACAGCGCTCTTAGGGCTCGTGTTGGTCTCGAAATTCCTGCAAGCGGCGTTTTCTCGCGTCGATTCGCGCGGTGATTTACCCACGTTCTATCTCTATATCGATGAATTCCAGAACTTCGCGACGCCGTCTATCGCCACCATTCTCTCCGAAGCTCGCAAATACAAGCTTTCGCTCACGGTTGCGCACCAATTTATCGCACAGCTCGAAGAAGAGATTCGTGATGCAGTGATTGGCAACGTAGGAACCAAGATATCAATGCGTATTGGCACCACCGATGCCGAGTTTTTGGAGAAACAATTCGCACCGGTTTTCTCGGCACAAGATTTGGAGAATTTGCCCAACAGAACGGGCGTCGCGGCCCTGCTAGTAAACGGCGTGCCTGCACGACCGTTTACTATCCAGACGATGAACCTACCACAATTCGACTACTCGCGCGTCGACGCGCTCAAGCAGCTTTCATACTCGACCTACGGTCGTCCGCGTGAAGAGATCGAAGCAGAAATCCGCAGGAAATTCGGCCAACCTTCGCGTCCTGTAGTGGACTGAGATTTGAATGCTGTGCCGTCTCGGTAGGCGAGATACTCCAAAAAACGCGTTGTGGTACTATAGGGGCATGAAACCGGTAATTGCCTCGGTTTTCGCGCTAACCTTAAGCGCTTTTCCCGCACTAACCTTCGCTCAGAGCTGGCAAACAGTGGGGCAACTTACAGCAATCGCCGCCTCGCTTGAGGCGCGACAAAACTCCATTTCTACTGGCGAGCCGCTTGCGTGCGCGGCGCTTTTTAGCACCACCAGTACCAAGGTTGGGCAGCAAGTCTCGCTCGCCTGGGGCTCGGTCGGGGCCGTCGACCCGCTTACAAGCAGCTCGAGTGTTTCGATGTGGCCGCAGCAGGGGTTTTCGACACTTTCGTTTACGAAGGTGGGGACCTGGACCTATTACTTTACCTTCTACAACAACAATGCTGCGAGCACGACCTGTTCGGCCAAGATCGCGGTGACCAAATGACACGACAGTAGTTTTGTAGTACAATCCCGCCCATGGCACACCCTTCAAAAGAGCTCACGCTCGTCGTATTCAAGCCGGATGCTGTTCAGCGCGGCATTATCGGTGAAATCACTGCTCGATTCGAGCGAGCGGGCCTTAAGATCGTCGGTGCAAAAATGCTCCAACCATCAGCCGATCACTACTATCATCACTACGAAACTATCGGAAAATTGATTTCACGCCGCGGGCAAAAAGCCTTCGATTCGATCGCCAATTTTATGCAATCCGGTCCTGTGATCGCCCTGGTGCTCGAAGGTGTCGAAGCGGTGGGACTTGTTCGCAAACTGACCGGCGCCACAGAGCCGAAAGCGGCGTTACCCGGCACGATCCGCGGCGACTATGCGCATACCAGCTTTGCGCACGCTGATAAGTTTGACGTAGGCGTTCCCAACTTGATCCACGCATCCTCCGATCCTGAGGAGGCAAAGGCCGAGATCGCGCACTGGTTCTCAGAGTCCGAGATCTTCGATTACGAAACCGCGCACGACAAGTTCACTCAACCGCTGAAATAAGCAATGCAATATCTTCATCAATCGACCTACGGCCACGCTGGTGGATTCCACACCGCAAAGCCGATCATGGCGATCCACGATGGACATATGTACGACATGAAGGGAGGTCGGCCTGATCTCTCGAAGCCTTTATATCGCATTGATAACGGCAAGGCGTACGCGACAGCCTTTCATCCCGACGGCGCTTCACCCCACGCGATGTTCGAAATAAAGGGGGATAAGGTGCATACGACGCAATATCACCCGGCCCACAACCCCACTTCGCACGTGTTCGAGATACATCCGGGCGCTTAGATTCATTTCGAATTCACAAAAGCAGTCCAACACAAAACGCACAAACGGCGCTAGTTCCCAAAAAAATGAGAGGTGTATACTTTATGCAGCGGCCGGTACTTAAACCTGCTTGGTTCAAGTAAGGGAGCCCTATATCTTTGCGGACTATGCGTTCGCATTTGCGGGCACCCACCTGGTCTCTAAGCCCAGGCTTGCCGTACCTGCCGCGCGCAAAAAATCCCTCCTCGTGAGGGATTTTTTGCTGGTACACTTGCCCCATGACGGCAAAAATCACGTTTTACGGAGGCGCAGGGACAGTTACCGGTGCAAATTTTCTACTCGACACTCGTTCGGCAGGTTCAGATCAAGTCGGCAAAAGGATACTCGTCGACTGTGGAGCGCTTGAGCGCGAAAATCCTACCAACCAGATTTGCGACGAGGAAAATGTGAAGCCGTTTGCTTACGATCCGAAGTCGATCGACGTGCTTTTTATTACCCACGCGCACCAAGACCATATCGGCCGAGTCCCGAAGCTTGTTCGCGACGGTTTTCGAGGGGTCATTATCTCAACCCCCGCGACGAAAGACATCAGCAGAATCATGTTTGAGGATGCGCTCTCTATCATGCGCGATCAGCTGCAGAAACACGGCTGCCAACCAGTGTACGAACAGCATGATGTCGATGTGGCGCTCTCGCTCTGGCGTACTCACGAGTATCACGAACCCTTCGATCTCAATGATCTACAGATGAGATCCCAGGACGACTCAGCGGGATCTGAAGATTCGGTTGGGGTCGAGTTTCTCGATGCAGGGCACATTCTCGGCTCCGCTATGGTTAAGCTGACGAGGGGCGATCGTACTATTATTTTTAGCGGAGATCTCGGCAATACACCGGAGCCATTACTGAATGATTTGGAGACGCCATTCGGGGCAAACTATCTCGTTATGGAAAGCGTTTATGGCGATCGTGTGCATGAAGATCGCGACGCTCGTCGGGATATTTTGAAAGCCGCCGTGCAGGATATTCAACGCAAACAAGGCACGCTTCTCATTCCTTCGTTTTCGGTCGAACGGACACAGGTGCTCCTCTTTGAGCTTAACGAAATGATCGAGCGCAAAGAAATCGAATCGATCCCCGTCTATTTCGATGCTCCGCTTGCGATACGCGTAACGAGTGTGTTCGAGGTATATAGAAAAGATCTCAATGCAGCCGCGCAGAAAGAGTTCGAACACGGCCGCGATCCATTTGCGTTCCCGTCATTGCTACGGATTCCCACGACAAGAAAGTCGAGCGAGATTCACGAGACGCCGGACCCTAAAATCATCATTGCCGGTGCAGGCATGTCCTCCGGCGGTAGGATTCGAGCCCACGAAAAGCAGTATTTACCGGCTAAAAACGCGATCGTTCTGCTGGTCGGTTACCAGGCGCCAGGCTCGCTCGGCAGGCGCATCCAGGAAGGCCAGAAGAAAGTGGTGATCGACGGTGAATCCATTGTCGTACATGCGGAAATTCGCTCGTTGAGTGGTTATTCCGGTCATGCCGATCGCGATCAGTTGCTCTCGTTCGCGGAAGCGGCGGGCGAATCGCTCCAAAAAGTTTTCGTCGTGATGGGGGAACCGAAATCTTCGGCGTTTCTCGCGCAACGAATCAGAGATTATTTGAACGTCGAGGCGGTTACGCCGGCACAAAACGACACTGCAATAATTGATTGGTGATATACTATTCGCCATGGCAAAACGAACACTCCACCCGAACCACGCAAAAGTCCCGCAAAATTTTTGCCGTCTTCCCGACGGCTACGGCGTCGCGAAGATCGCGGTTTCCGGTTCTGCCGACACGACGTACTCTGGCTTGGACGCATTTGAAAAAGCGAAGGAGCTTGGTCGTGAAATTGCGCGAGCGGGAGCGATCATCGAAACGGGCGCGACGACCGGCTTTCCGATGTATGCGGCGCTCGGCGCAAAAGACGAGTGCGGCTTTTCGATAGGATTTTCACCTGCTTCTACGGAACACGAGCACGTGAACGTCTATAAGCTCCCACTCGATTTCATGGACGTCATTGTTTACACGGGCTTTGGTTACTCCGGACGCGACCTTATTTTGGTGCGCTCGTGCGACGCGATC
This sequence comes from Minisyncoccota bacterium, assembly GCA_031291875.1. Lineage (GTDB taxonomy): Bacteria > Patescibacteriota > Minisyncoccia > Phycocordibacterales > UBA2100 > UBA10103. The sequence continues at coordinate 18,213 of JARLIE010000236.1, forward strand.
GTAATCGGCCCGGGCCGAATCGGAACCCTGAACGAATTTTCGGTCGCGTTTGAAGACAACCGCCCGATAGGTATTTTGGAAGGGGATTGGAAGACAGCGGAATTTCTCCGTGAGGTTATCGGGGCGGCACACCGCGAAAACGACAGGATCGTTTTCGACTCTGATCCGAAAGCATTGGTAACTCGCCTGATCGAAATGGTGCAAAAACAGAAGGAGAAGGACCTAGTTTACAACAATCACGACACCTGGAGTGCAACAGGGAAGAATGCGGAGGTGATCTTATAGTTGTCCACCGCGCTCTTGGTGGGTGCTATACTGGTTACATAGTAGTTACTGTCAAATGTCTATGACTTTCGGCGGAGGCCACTAAGAAAATTTCCCCTCGCAAGAGGGGATTTTTTTGTCATATACTGCGGCGTATGGATGAGGTGAAGCCCGAAAGCAAAGAGCCGCGAAATGCATGTAGCGCGTGTGGCGCTTCTCCAGTTAATCATACGGTGGCGTTTTTTACCCAATCTATCGAGGCGTGGCTCGATGATCGACTGTTGCCACTACGAAGCTCTGCTATGTATCGACGGCTGGACCTCCTCACGGATCGTTGGCTGGAGAGTCTCTTGCCGCCGCTCGTTTCTGCGCTACATGCGCTTCGAATCGTTCGCTTCTCCCGGGATCAAGAACGAGCAAACACGTACCGCTCTCAGGTGATTTGGGAGGAGGCATCGCGTCGGGGCATAGTCATGGAGCAGGTGGTCTTTCTTGGAGCTACAAGCGAGCTGTATCGCGCCCGTATCGGTACTAAAACGCGGTATTTCCAGAGTTTGCCGATTCCTAGCGAACTGCGGGTGGGTATGTATCCCGGGCTCGACGATAAGTATCTTTTTAAAGCGCTGTTGCACAAAAACGGTATTGCATCCCCGCGCGCGATTCGCGTTAGTACCAGGAAAGAAGCCGAAAAAGCATACCAAGAGCTCCAAAAACCCCTGGTCGTGAAACCGCGCATCGGAACGCGAGCGCGTCACACGACGACCAATATTTTCATGTTAGAAGACCTGTTCAAGGCATTCGACCGGGCGAAAGTTTTGTGTCGCGAAGGTATGGTCGAAGAGTATCTTGAGGGTGGCGTGTGTCGGGCCACTGTCGTAAATGGTGTCGTAGTCGGTTTCCTCCAAATGTTGCCTGCTCGAGTAACGGGCGACGGAATTCATTCCATCAGCGAGCTTGTCGATGAAAAAAATCGGACGCGGCCGGAACGTGTAAAAGAAGTGGTTATCGATGCTGAACACAGGGAATACCTTGGTCGTCTTGGGTACGCGCTCGATTCGGTACTGGAAAAAGGCAAGACAATCGCGTTGTCGCGCCGGACGGGTCGTTTCGAGGGAGGTGAAACACGCGAGCTACCCCAGGAAATCCATCCAAATTTGCGTCGTTATATTGAGCGCGCGGCGCACGTTCTTCAGGCCATTGTCGTCGGCTTCGACTTGATAATTCCGGATCCAACTGCTGATCCGGATACCCAGCGATGGGGGATTCTTGAGGGGAATAGTTTACCGTTCATCGATCTACACTATCTGCCTCTTTACGGGCACCCGTCAAATGTTGCGGCGGCGGTGTGGGATCTCTGGCCGCAAGCACGTCTTTTGAAAGGGTCAAAAATCGTACACGAAGAGCAGGTGCTGTCCATGGGCGCCGATCTTGTGCGTCAAAGTGATAACGTTTGACGGCTCTTTTTGGGGTATTGAGAAGGCACGCGAAGCGAGACGGCCTTTGAACTCCTGCTCAAACTTCGGTTTCAGCCTGAGCATCATCGAGTCGAGCAGGTATGTATAAATCTTCGAGGCTTGCGCTAGATCTGTTGCAAAGAAATCGCCTCGTCGGAATTCTACATTGGCAGGGTTGCCGCCAAAGCGTTTGCGGGCGAGTGCTAAAGCATGGAGAAAAGGGTTGCGTTCGACACCCATGAATTTCGCTTCAGGTTGCAGGAGGGCGCAGGACAGCATGAACTTGCCGTCTCCGCTCCCAAGCTCATAAACAACATCGCCACTGCGGATATCCAGGGTTTCTAGTACTAGTTTCGAATACCGGGCTGGCGTCGGAACGAAAGGGGCGTCGACTATTCCAAAGGCAAGCCACCTAAACAGCAGCCAAGCGTACAGTGCGATACTAACGAGAAGACCGACCTGTATCGATAACAGGATCGTCGAGATGAGCGCGAGCATGCGCCCACTGTAGCATCACTTATTTGAGCTGTTGGAGGACGCGAGCGAACGCTTCCGGGTGGTCTTTCGCGAGCGCAGAGAGCGATTTGCGATCGAGGGCGATATTGCTCTTTTTGAGAGCGCCGATCAGCTTGGAGTATGATACGCCGTTGTCGCGAGCAGCTGCATTGATGCGAATAGAGAAGAGTTGGCGGAAAACTCGCTTCTTGCGCTTGCGGTCGCGGAACGCGTGGACACCGGCGTGGCGTACGGCGACGCGGGCGATGCGCTCTTTCTTAGAGCGATCGAAACGATAGCCCTTAGCCTGCGCAAGGAGGTTCTTGCGGCGCTTGTTCTTTGTTGTGCCTCGTTTGACGCGTGCCATAGAGATTACTTATGAAAGGAATCGGCTTTTTGCCGTGTTGTCGAGAACAGCGTGGAAGGTGCCCGCGCGGTGGTGGCGACGGGTTTCGTTGCCCGAGCGCTTTGCGTTAAAGTGGTTCTGACCCGGCGCGCGAGCGACGATCTTGCCCTTCTTCGTAACGCGAAGGCGCTTCATGTACGATTTGTTGGTTTTCATACCGTTTCTTCAGTTTTAGGCTCTGCAGCCTGTTTCGACGACTTCCCCTGCGCGGCTTTTTGCGATGCAGGGTCCCGCTCGATCACGACCGAGAGGCCTTTGGGGCTCTTCTTGATCTCGTCGGCGATTTTATACGATTCTGGGATGATTGCAAGGAATCGCTCGAGGCGCTCCTTCAGAAAGTTGAATTCCATGTATTTATACCTGCCCCAGAGGAAAAGGTCGATTTTGACCCGGTGACCCTCGCGCAGCCATGAGCCGATCTTCGAGGCCTTGATATTCATGTCGTTCTGGGAGGTACCAATCTTGACCTGGGCCTCCTTGGTCTCGGTAACTTTGGCCCGCTGCTTCACTTCTTTATCCTTTTTCTTCTGTTCGTACTTGAAACGGCCATAATCGGTAATTTTGCACACCGGTGGGTTGGCGTTGGGGGAGATTTCGATGAGGTCGAGCGATAGTTCGCGGGCCTTCGCGATTGCCTCGGCAATAGTAAGTACGCCGAAGTTCTCTCCTTCGGGGCCCAAGACGCGCACTTCCTTGGCTCGGATGCTTTCGTTCATGCGGACGTTCTCTTTGTCCGCTTGCGTTGTGTATTTCGTAAATCCCATTTGAGGAGGAGACTATAGCACAAAAAATTGCGCGAATCTATAGAGAACCGAGGTATGAAAGAAGGCTAGTTAGAGCCGCTTTAAGTTGATTGAGGATTCCTCCCAACGGGGAATCCGAAGATAGGACGGTCCCGTTCGAACCATTCATCGTTAACGTGTCGTGTATGTAGGTCGGGTTGCTAGGGGCGAGTCCTGCGGGTGCGGTAGGTTGGTTTTGATTCTGGTTCTGGTTCAATGCAGGAGCTTGCGCCTGGATGATTGTGGAGATACTCGAGTCTAGTAATGGAGAGAGTGCCACGGAGCTGTTTGAGGTCGCAACGAGAGGATTTACGATAGATCCGGGAACAGAAAGTTGCGACGAGAGCGAGCCCGTTGACTGTGTAGTTACTCCCGAACTACTGATGGCAGCGGGTGTGGGGGCGCAAATCGTGCCGAGGCAGCCGTAGTTGCATACTTGGAATACGCTGGTCGCGCACGAATTAGCTTGGTAGTACACCGTGCTGTTGGAGCAGAAATACTTCGGAGTGCAGGCAGAACCACTCGTGGAGCTCGAAGTAGCTGTCGTTGAAAGTGGCTGTGTGGGAGTAATTTGCGGCGTCGTTTGGGGAATCGAAGAAATTCCGGGGCTTGTGAATGACGGGGCGGTCGGCGAGACGACAGCCGGTGTAAACGTTTGCGGATAGTCGTACGTCGGATCAGATCCAATAACCGTACTGGCCGGCAGGAAGTTGCTTGAATTCACGTCGGCATAGCTATACGCGTAGGAGATACCGCTTTGGTCCTGGAAATTACCGGCAACGTTGAGCACACCCGGCGCCTTGAGACGCGCGGCGAATGTGTTTACGACTCCTGCGAGTGATTGTTTTAAAATACTCCCGTTCGCAGCGCAGCCTTTGGGAAATAATGCGCAGGCGTTTTGACTCGGGTCCTGGATATATGCGTTCAGGAATGTTCTTGCGCCGCCGATACCGAGGAAGTGTGCGAGGTACAAACCGACCGTCATATCAATTTTCGATTGTTGAATGAGTGAGCCGACTTGGTTTTTGGCGTCGCCGAGCGCAAAGGCTGTTACTTTGGCGGAGAGACTGGGATCGTTTCGTCCCGAAAGGTCGTACGGTTGGCCGAACATTGCTTTTGTCGCCGCGTACCAAGAGTTGGTCGTCCACTGAAACATCCCGCAGGCACTCGAGGTCGGTGCGCAACCAGTCGCTTTGCCGCCATTCTCGACGATCGCGATCTTTGCGAGTATTCCGTTTGGCAATTGGTACATTTGCTCGAGCTGGCCGAGGAGTTGATCGAAATTCGTATCTGCGAAAGCAGAAAACGGTACCGCGAAGCATGCGAGCAGAAGGGTAGAAGCTACAAGCAAGCGGATTGGACGCATTACGGTAAGTATACAGAGAGAATCATGTGCCGAGTCTGTCTCTGTTGAGAGACTCGAGTATGTCTTATAGGGAGTATTTTCTTAGGGACCCGGGTTTGCGCTTGCATCATTACACCAAAAGGTGTAATTTGTGAGTATGCGCGAATTGACTGATGTCCTAACGGCGATAGCACATCCCACAAGGAGGGCGATCATCAGTCGTTTGGCGGCCTCCGGCCCCATGCGCTTTACGGACATCGCCGAACCATTAGCCATGCATCTCAATGCAGTCACGAAGCACCTGAAAACGTTGGAACGGGCTAGGCTCGTTAAGCGCAACAGGGCCGGCAGGGAAGTCTTTGTATCCCTGCAACCGGCACGACTCCGGCTGGTGTCGGAGTATGTGCATGAATATGAGCATTTCTGGAACCAGCGACTCAATGAATTCGAGAAACAATTTAAAAATAAAAAACTAAATAAGCATACATAAATCTATGAAGACTATTGAAATTAAGCTTGAGCGCATTATCTCCGCGAAGCCAAGCGACGTATATAAGGCATGGCTTAATCCAAAGGTACCGGGCTCACCTTGGAATATGGGCGAGAAGCATATTCTCAATCCTAAATCCGGCGCTCTATGGTATTGGCTAGTCGGTAAAACGGCTCACTATGGCATGTTCACAAAAATTGAGCCCTCTCATCAGATTCAACAGACGTGGGTTTCGCCGAGCACTATGGGGTACGAGTCGTTGCTGACGGTGACCTTCAAAGCGCATACCGATGGCACGCTCATGAGGCTTGTGCACGCCAATCTTCCCAACACCGCAGATGGCAGGGGACACAAGGCGGGCTGGAATATGTTTCTCGACAAGTTTCCCAAGCATTTTGAGAAAAAGCCGTCCAAGAAAAAGTAGTTCGTTACCTAGTGAAGCTAAAGCATATGAAATTTGCTCTCGTATCAGATCATGCTGGTGGCGTTGAAGTTCCGGAACATGAAAAAGAAGCACACCTGATCGCTTTTGGTAAATGGCTGCAGATGATAAAGCCAAGTATGGCGTTGCCCGTACACGGAGGCGTTTCAGTTACCTCAAACGCCGTCGAAAACTATAAGGGCGCCGTCGCAGGCGTATTGGTTTTTGAAGCTGAATCGCTTGAGGAAGCAATAGAAAAGACGCAAAAATCACCGGGACTAAAATACGGATGGACTCACGATGTTTTAAAAGAAATGCTGCTATAGATAGCTGGCAACAAAACGTCCCTATGGTATTGCAAAATTTGCGCTAACAAATGGCGCTAGCTTTATAGCGACCGAAGATACGAGAGAAGACCACCGAGCGCTGTTTGAAGCGTGCGGAGAAGGCCCGCAACTGTCGGCGAGTTGTTCCCGGAATATTGCGAATTGAAGGAAGAAGCGAATGTGTCTTGGGTGTATGCGGGAAGCTGATAGTCACGTGCGCCGGATTGCTGAGAAGTCGTTGCATTGGCCGGGATAATATCGTTCACGATCCTATCGAGGTTTTGATTCAAGGAAAGTGATCCGCTCGCAGTTGCGACACTGCCGAGGTTGGTAATTATATTCAACGCTTGCTGTGCTGATGTGGAGGTTTGGGGCAAAGCAATCGGTGTCGTCTGAAAGAGGTTTGAAAAAATATTTGTACTGGTGGTCGCAGGGGTGGTGAGGGGAGAGGTTGGTGTGATTGTAGGGGTTGAAGGAGTAGAAGGAGGAATTGTTTGGGGCTGTTGGCCGAGAACTTGCGGAGATGCGGAAGAAGAGCCGCTTGAGGGCTGAGAAAGACTGCTGCAAGGAACGGCGATAATCGGCTCCTGGCTTGCAAGGCAGTAGCCGGGAGGAATGGAAATTTGCGAACTGACCGAGCGAGGAGGTACGTCGTCTTGTGATGGTGTTGCGGCGCTCGAGAGCGTCCCGTTTCCGCCGCTAGCGTTGCAAACGCCGCATTGTCCTTGCCTACCGCCTGCATCTTGAAAGTGGTTGGGGTCCCAGGCGCCGATCGTTGCGATACCGTAGGACGCTGCGTTGGCGCGCATCCAAGCAGTTTGTTGGGCGTTGCTGTTGTTGAAGTCGGCGGCAAGTCCCCAGACATGATAGGAACCGCAGGCGGTAGTTACGCGCGTGGCTCCGTCGCCTCGGGCGATGATACTGTTTTGCTCAGTGATAGAGCGGTAACCGCTCGTAATGACGGGCGGCCCGCCGGGAACAGCTTGCATAAACTTAGCGAGTTTTTCCGCAAATTGCGGGCTCAAACAAGAAATATTCGAACCTTTTGTGGCGTGCTGCTGCAGCCAGAGCTTTGCATCGCCGGCCGCTTGCCCGGTATTTTGGTCGCCCGGGTTCCAACACTGCACTGAGGCTGGCAATCCTGCGGCGTTCGCAGCCGCTCGCGTTGCGTCGGTGATGGCGACCGATCCGGCTGGACATTGAGTATCTGCGGATGCGCGCAGAGCTATAGCCGTTAGCGAACAAGAAAATGCGAGCGCGAGAAGTACCCAGAAAGCACTGCTCGCACTCGATCTCATGCGCGAAGTATACCGTGGTTTCCAGACATGAGGCTCTAGAGAACGCGCGGCGCGAAGGCCGAACACGCCGGAAGCGAATCGAATAGTGCGTGAGTGCGTGCTACTCGCGACAACCTCATATTCGGGTATCTGCCGACCTGAATCCTAACCATGCGAACGAGTGGTGCAGCCAAGAGTCATTCCAGGTGCAGCCATTTCGAAATGGTACACTTGTTTCCATGAGTGAATCGATCTCGCAGCTCATGGACCTGAGCGAAAAGACGGTGATCGTAACTGGCGCTGCTATGGGCATCGGGCTTGGCATCGCGAAGCGTTTGAGCGAAGCAAAGGCGAACATCGTACTCGTTGATCTGAACGAGGAAGCGGGAAAAGCTGCCGCACAAGAATTGGCAGCTACCAGCAAGGCGATTTTTGTGCAGGCGGATGTTTCGAGCGAAGCGGACGTGCAAAAAGTCGTTGATACGGCTCGCACCGAATTCGGCGGCATTGACGTCTTGGTGAATAATGCGGGCATTTATCCGATGCAATCGATGCTGCAAATGGAGGCGGCGAAGTTCGATAAAGTCATCGCGGTCAATCTTCGGAGCGTATTCATACTTACAAAAGCAGTTGCACAACTCTTGATCGATCAGGGCAGGGGAGGAAAGATCATCAACATCACCTCAATCGACGCGCTGCACCCTTCGTCAATCGGACTTGCCGCATACGACGCCTCCAAGCACGGCCTGTGGGGTTTTACGAAAAACGCCGCGCTCGAATTAGCGCCGTACAATATCCAGGTGAATGCCATTGCGCCGGGCGGCATTGCGACTCCCGGTACCGGTTCTACCGCGCCAGCAGGCGCAGCAATGGAAGAGGTGAGAAAGAAATTCACGGAAAAAATTCCTATGCATCGCTTCGGAGAAGCGGACGACATCGGTAAGGTCGCGCTCTTCCTCGCATCCGGTCTCTCTTCCTATGTGACGGGTGCGCAAATAGTCGTCGACGGGGGCGTCTTGCTCTCCTAAGTTCGGTATGTCCCTCACGGATATCATCGCGATCTCCGCAAACATAGCGCTTACACTCACGTTTGTCGTCGGTCTTATATTCGGCATCATCCAGGTGAAAGCAGCTGAGCGAGATCGTCGTGAGCGACTTACCGTCGACATCCTGCGTGCATTTCAAACGCGCGAATTCGCCGAATTCATCAACTTCTTCCGCAAGGGAAAGCTCCCCAAGAGTCAGGCGGAGTTTGACGCCTTGGCCGAACGAGAACAAATCATGTATCTGCAATTTTCACAGCAGATGGAATCGCTCGGAATTCTCGTTGCGGAAAACATCGTGGATATCGACCTCGTCGATAAAACACTTGGCAATTTCGTATCGCTTGCATGGAAAAGGTATGACGCTCGCTTCTCCGAAGCTCGCAAGTCAGATCCGTTCCTTGGCGAATACTTCCAGTGGCTCGCGGAGCGCATGAGCGAACACAGCGCAGAATTTCCTCGCGAACCGTTTTACCTCAGCGGCGCAAAGCCCGCTCATAAGCACGCCTCGAGCCGCCGTAATCGAAGAAGTAACTCATAGCGCACCACAAAGCGAAAATCCGCACTGATAGTGCGGATTTTGCGAAGTGGTGGAGGTGGGGAGAATCGAACTCCCGTCCAGAGAAAAGTACGGTGCGTGTGTCTACGTGGCGTAGATCACCTGTTTTTGTTTAGGAGTGATGTATATAAGATGAACGAAAACACATCACCCCGAGTCCGTGTGCTGGGGTCGGCGTTGGACACCACCGACTTGCGCTTGAGAATTTTACGCCCGACGAAGCTTGATCAAGCTTCGGCTCCGCGGACGGCGCATAAGGCCCGGAGGCGTTATGCGAGCTGCAGGTTACCCAATTGAATGGGCGAAACAACTGCACGTGCTACTTTGTTCGCACTTGAAGTTTGCGAAAGTTTGAGAACATTCCGCAAGTTCGCCGCGCGCACGCACATACCGATTTCCCTGTCGAAGCCAGTCACCCCCCACCCACGACCGCCTTGCGGCGGTCACGGGTGGGGACCGGCTGCTTCCCTGGTATAGCAGGGGAGATTACTTAGTTTTCAAAGTTCGATCGATTCGTCGCTTCTCTTCGCGCTCGCGTATGCTCTGACGTTTATCTTCTTTTTTCTTTCCGCGCGCAACGGCGATGAGGAGCTTCAAATGACGGCCTTTATTATACACTTTTATTGGCACTATTGTCAACCCTTTTTCGCCTTCCGCTGAGGCTACGTGCGCTATTTCTTTGGTCGAAAGCAGTAATTTGCGCGGACGTTCAGGGTCGTACGACTTCGGCGCGTTCGCCGCCTGCCAGGCCGGCACCGTCGCACCCACGAGATAGGCTTCACCGCCTCTTGCGACAACGCGTGCACCATTGAGCGATCCCTGTCCTGCTCGCAGGGACTTCACTTCGTAGCCGTACAATTCCAAACCCGCCTCTATTTCTTCGAGGATCGTGTAATCGAAGCCGACCCGCTTGTTCACGACAGTCATAACAGCAGTCTACCCCAAGCAATAATTCTTTTCATTAAACGTCAAACAGGTATAATGGTTTTCTCTATGCCACCCACCGACGATAAAAAAACAAAGGTACCGGGCGGCGCTCCGCAGGGCCCTTCGATTTGGATGCAGCTCGCCATAGCTGCGATTGTTTTTCTGATTCTTTCGGCAGGGTATTCCGCGGTCAAACAATACTTTTCTCAACAAAGCCAGAGCGTCCCGCTTTCGCAGATCGTAAGCGACGTCGAGGCAGGGAAGGTTAGTTCCATCACGGTTCAGGGCAACGATGTGAGTGCGACGTACGCGGACGGTTCCACAAAAGACGCCACCAAGGAAGATGAGAACTCCTTCTCACAAACGCTCGTCAATTACGGCGTACCTGCCGAAAAGATCTCTGCAGTAAAGATTACGGTCCAAGACCAATCCGGCCTGCAATTTTGGGCTATTACACTGATTCCGATCATCGTGCCATCGCTAATGATCTTCGGGCTCGTGTGGTATCTCTCGCGACAGTTGCGCGGCGGAGGAGGAATGCAGGCCTTCACCTTCGGCCGCTCGCTCGCTCGCATGATCTCGCCGGAGGATTCGGGCAAGGTCACGTTTGCCGACGTCGCAGGAGCCAAAGAGGCCAAGATCGAGCTCGCTGAAATCGTCGACTTTTTGAAGAATCCAAAGAAATTCATCCAGATCGGCGCTCGCATTCCCAAGGGCGTGCTTTTGATGGGCGCACCTGGTACCGGTAAAACAATGCTCGCCCGTGCCGTTGCGGGAGAAGCGGGCGTGCCATTCTTCTCGATCTCGGGCTCTGAATTCGTCGAAATGTTCGTCGGTGTCGGCGCTTCTCGCGTTCGCGATCTTTTTCAGACAGCCAAAAAATCTGCGCCGGCGATTATATTCGTCGACGAGATCGACGCCGTAGGTCGCGTCCGCGGCTCTGGCGTGGGTGGTGGCAACGATGAACGCGAGCAGACACTCAACCAGATTCTCGTCGAGATGGACGGCTTTGAACCCGCCGAAAAGGTGATCGTCATGGCGGCGACCAACAGGCCGGACGTGCTTGATCCGGCACTCCTTCGCCCGGGACGCTTCGACCGTCGTGTTGTTATCGATTTGCCCGATCGCAGAGATCGCGAAGATATCCTCATGACGCATGCACGAAAGAAGCCGCTTGGCGCGGACGTAAAGCTCGCCGTCATTGCGGAACGCACGCCAGGATTTAGTGGCGCGGATCTTGCCAATTTGATGAACGAAGCTGCGATTCTCGCCGCGCGCGAAAATCGCAAAGAAATCACACAGTACGATCTTATCCGATCGATCGAAAAGGTTATGCTCGGGCCCGAACGCCGCTCGCACGTTTTAAACAAGGCGGAGAAAGAGATCACGGCATATCACGAGGCTGGCCACGCGCTCGTCGCGAGCGTGTTGCCATATGCCGACCCGGTGCACAAAATATCGATCATCTCCCGCGGCCGAGCCGCAGGGTATACGCTGAAACTTCCACTCGACGAACGCCGCATGCAGTCGCGAAGAGAATTCCTCGACGACATCGCTGTTTCGCTCGGAGGCTATTTGGCAGAGAAGATCGTCTTCGGCGACATCACAACCGGCGCCTCCAACGACCTCCAGGTCCTCACCGCGCTCGCACGCAATATGGTGACGCGCTACGGTATGTCCGAAAAAATGGGACCGGTGGCATTTGCGGCAAGCAGTCGCCAAGCGCTCTTTGGGGAAGGGGTTGAAGAAGAGGCGTCCCAGGAAGTTGCGGCGCAGATCGATGCGGAGGTACGCAAGATAATTGAAGGGGCTCACAAGAAGGCTGAGAACGTAATCAAAAAACACCGCGACGCGCTTAACGCAATCGCCGAACGCTTGGTGGAAGTCGAAACGATCGAACGCGAAGCTTTTGAAGACATCCTGATCGCGCACGGCATTACCCCAAAAAAGAAAGAGGTTCTTGAGCCGACAATCCCGCTCGTGGAATAACAAAAGAAAGGCGCGTCGCTTTCGCGACGCGCTTCTTCGTTTTCACCGAGCCACGGCGACGTAGAACTGGGCACGCTGCGCTTGTTGCAGAGCGTGTCCACCTCCGAGGAGTATCACGGCTCCAACGAGGAGCAGAAAGACAGTCGTTTTTGTGCCGACTTCAGGCAGGTCCTTTTTGGCCATTGCGTATCCTCCTTGGCTGTATGCCGATGTGATAATACAAGTATATGTACGTTGTGTCAAGTTTGCCTGTTGATAAAAACAAACGACGCACGGGTGGTGCGTCGTATGAGTTTGATGAGCATTCGCTCCAATCAGTGCAATTGTTGCGGATGCACTTCATTGGGGTTTTGAACCGGCGGCGGTTCGATCTGGGCGAGTTCTCGTTTGTGGCCGTTGTATTCGACGAATACTCGCATGCAGTGAAAGGTCTTGCAGATCTTATCGACGAGATCTTCGAGAGCAGACCACAGATCTTCTTGTGGGGTATTGAAGATAAAAGCTGCCAACAAGACATAGGGCCCGGGATACTCGATATCATCTTGCCGATACGTACCGCCGACGTCCAAATGTTTAATCACTATTTGGTTGTGGTTTCGGACGGCCCAGGAAGTAACGACGGGTCCGAGTTCGGACAAAACATGATTCCTTCCGCTGGGATCCAGGGTTGGGACCTGCATTGCGACAAACTGAATCGGTAGACGCTGCGGCACGGGCAACTGCTTCGTTCCCATGACATTCTCCTTACTCTATTGCAGAAGACGTTTTCGTCCTCCTAAATTCAATAGTGTTCTTCCTTGGTCTTTTGTCAAATAAATCCAAGGTACTTGCCGCGAGGTCGGATGTCTTACGGATCGTCGGCAATAACCCGCGCAGTATCGTGCGTCAATCCCGATGCGGGATTTTGTTATACTCGCTTTATGGCAACATCTAACGACAAGAAAGCGATAGCTTTACACAAAAAATTAAAGGGGAAGATTCGCGTTATGCCGGCGGCGCCGGTGCGCAACAGGAAGGATCTCGCACTGGTCTATACGCCGGGCGTCGCCGCGGTATCGAGCCTCGTCGCGCAAAAGCCTGAACTCGCGCGAGAGTATACAGTAAAAGGCCGCATGGTCGCGGTTATATCTGATGGCTCGGCCGTCTTGGGCCTTGGCAACATCGGTGCGCTTGGCGCCTTGCCGGTCATGGAAGGAAAGAGCGCGATTTTTAAGACGTTTGCCGATGTCGATGCAGTGCCGATCGTGTTGGATACGCAAAATACCGACGAGATCGTCGATACCGTGCTTCGCATCGCGCCCGCGTTCGGCGGCATCAATTTGGAAGATATTGCCGCGCCGAAATGCTTTGAAGTTGAGCGGCGTGTCATCGAAAAATTGAATATACCCGTGATGCACGACGACCAGCACGGAACGGCCATCGTCGTTTTGGCGGGCCTGATCAACGCACTTAAGGTTGTAAAAAAGAAACTGGAAACCGCTCGTATCGTGATCAGTGGAGCCGGAGCTGCAGGCACCGCGACAGCAAATCTGTTGCGCGCAGCAGGCGCTCGGTACATCATCGTCCTCGATTCGAAGGGGATTATCGACGAGCATCGTCCCGAGCCGCACAAACGCGAGCTTGCCGAATTCACCAATCCTGAAAAGAAGACGGGAGGCTTGCGCGAAGCACTCGAGGGCGCCGACGTACTGATCGGTGTTTCCGGACCAGGGCTCGCGACCGCAGCGGATATCAAAACAATGAATCCCAAGTCGATTGTTTTCGCACTCGCCAACCCGACGCCGGAGATCATGCCCGACGAAGCCAAAAAAGGCGGCGCTGCGGTGGTGGGGACCGGCCGCTCCGATTTTCCCAATCAAATCAACAACTCGCTCGCGTTCCCGGGTATCTTCCGCGGTGCGCTCGATCACAAGGTCTCGAAGATTACGCAGGAAGTAAAGCTCAAGGCCGCGTATGCGATCGCGGGTTTGGTAAAAAAGCTCAACGCGCAAAAGATCGTCCCGGACATGTTCGACAAGCGTGTCGCCAAGGCCGTCGCGAAGGTCATTCGCTAAAGGTATGGAACCGATGATGCTAGCCCAGATGAAACGACAACTGGTCTTCCAGGTGGAAGAGATAAAGAAAACGGAGCATGAACTCCATACGCAAGAACTCCTGCTCGAAACGACCAAAAAGAAAGTGGAGGAATTGCGCAAGAAACTGACGGACGAAAAGCGCAAAGTCGATCAGTTTACCCACGAGACCCAGCAGGCGGAAGAACAGTTGCGAAAGCAGACCTTCGAACAGCAACGCCGCTAAAGAACGACTCCTCCGAGAAAGGTTACCCTGCCCGTTGAGCCGGCAGGGTCTTTATCTTGAGAATACCGTTTATCTCGCTAGCCTCACTACGGCAAAGTAACCGGGTATGAACTAAGTGGATGCAGAGCACCTAGAAGATTCGCAGTATGGGTGCCATACATGGTATCGAATATGCCCGACCACACCTCACGCTCGTCAACCTCAGTATCCGTCCAATTGTTTGCATCGGTGCTGGGGTGAAGCGTCCCGATCATGGCCGGCCACTGCAAGAGGTTACTGATAACAACCATCCCTCCTGCGATCCCGTGATCGGTGCCGTCGTTGCCGTTGGTCTTGTCGGTCCTTCCGAACTCAGAGAACAATACGATTGTGAGTTTCCGACCTTGCGCTGATTCCGCGGTAAAGAGATTCGTCAAACCAGTCGTCAATGTTTGTATTTGGGAATCAAATTTCGGCTCTTCTTCTGCATGGAAATCATAGGAATCGTCTGCGTAGAGATAATAAACATCTCCGATATTGTGATTGATCAGATACTCGAGGAACGGCAGTTGTGTTTGGTTGGTCCCGCCTGGCGTCCCTTTTCCGCCTGCTGCCAAATTTTCTTTCGAGAGTTCGTCGAGGAAAAACGTTTGAGAATAAAAATCAGCTAATCCAGCGGGCAGATTTCGATCCGACAAAACTTTTTTGAGTGTCGCGAGCTGGCCTTTCGGATTTGAATTGTCTGTCTTTAGTTCGGGATATAGCGCGAGATCCGCTGCACCCATTTGCAGGCTTTGGCTTCCCCGGTAGAAAATTGGCGGCGAGTCGGTGAGGGAGACCAAATTAAGTGATGGCTCGGCGCTCTTTAGAAGCGCGCCGATTCCATGACCGTTTGCGGAGAGGCCCGTTTCCATCTGGTCCGATGCGATGTCGTGGGCGCGTACTTGCCCGGGAAGTCCTACTGCGGTGATGAATGAGATAGTATGTTGCGCAATAAGCGGCTTGAACGCCGAAGCGGCGGGATTAAGCGCGTAATTTTTGCCAAGCGAGATCGCGTTTGCGGTGTTAAACGCCAGAGAGGCTCTATTCACTGCATATGCCGAGTCGCCTATGTTCGCGACGAGCTGTTGGTAGTCGAGTCCGCCGCGCACACGCACAATAACGAGCGACGATGAGGCGGAAGATAATTCACCCTGCGTTCTCATCGGCAACGCGGAAGGATTACCACCGTCCATCACAAATTCCGGCTGGGCAATCATGATATTGAGAACACCGAGCATTCGACTGAAACTGCCCGGATCTTGCACATTCGTCACGGTCGCATCGGGAATGGTGTCGTTGTTGCTGAGATAATTTGAGAGATCATTCTCGACTGATGCGGGTAAGGCGACTCCATCATAGAGGACACCCTCAAGCGCTTTAACCAGCTGATCGGAATTACTGACTCCGCCTTGCGATACAAGGCTCGAGAAAAATTGCTTCTCGGCGTTTGCAGCATGCGGATCGCGAAGAATCCTGTCGGCGCCACCGATCCACGCGTCTAGGATGCTTCCCGAGAAAAATTCTATATTCGAGTCAAACCCCGGCCGTCCAAAGACACTCCCTGGATGGTGCGGATTGAAGGAAAGTGAATAGAGAATCCCTTGATTCGGAACCACCGTATAGTCGTTTCGCCCAAATACCGCCGTATAGAAAGCTGCTACAAGCTCAAGCGGAGAACGATAGCGATCTTCTTGCATATATGCCGGCCGGTACATTATCGGCGAGGAAAATAGCCAAGTTAGCGAGGGCTTGATATTGAAATCATTCGCACGAATCTCAGACGCAAAGGTCGTAATATCTTGAGGCTCGGGGTTGTCGGAAACGTAATATTTAAGAATCTTGTATGAGAGAAACTCACTGATTTGCTCCTTGCGCTGAGTCACGATGTAATCGATGGCCTGCATCGGATCGGAAAAACTCACGTTCTGCCCCAAAAACATCTTTTGGCCGTTGTAGTGGAATTTCGGATCAAACGTGACGGTATGCTTGTTCATGGTAGCGCGGTAGCCCGTCAAAAGATACGCGAGACTGTTCACGTCGGCATCGGAGTAGTTTGCTGTCGAATCGGTCGTATCAAGCGGAGTGTACTGTCCCATGAGAAACAGCTGCATGACTTCGCGGGAATAATTCTCGTTTGGATTTTTTGGATTCGAGCCGATGAGGTTGAGATACTTGCCCATCGCGTAGGAGGTCTGAACTTGCTTCAACAGGTCGATATAGTTGCCGTACGCACCGTTGTAGAGAATTTGATCGAGGGTTTGTATATCTTGATAGTCGATCTTGTCTACTGCATCGCCCGGATCCACCTGCTGATCGACCGAGAAAATGTTTTCCCACAGATAATAGAGCTTGCGCTGTGCTCCGTTGGGATCGTGAATCAGCTCGTACGTATAAATCTCTCTCTCAAGTACCGGGGCGGAAGTGGATGCCGTAGGCTGGGATTGCTCGAGTGCGTTCAGGCCGGCACTGTAGGCTACTTCTTCGTTCGGGTCTGGCGCGGCCAAGAGGATTTGTGCCGCAGCAAAAGCAGAACCTGCAGTGGTCAGGGCCTGGATTTGTGATGGGGTAGGATCAAGCAACACGCGATGGGCAAGATATGACGCCGTGGAGGCATCCCATACGACGGTCGTGCTTGGGGTGATTTCCGAACGGAAATGGATATACGCAAACACGAGTATGCCGATACTACAAAGTGCGCTCACGACATACGTGGTATATCGCATAAGGTATAAAAATAGTAGCACGCTGCTTTGGTTAAGGGCTAAAGGAGGGATAGCGAATTCAAGCAGAATTACACTCCTCCCATGTACTGCCGCAGAAGTTGAGGCCGCTGGATACTCCATCTAGCGCTAACATGTCCGCCCGCTTGGACTCGAACCAAGGACCGTCGAGGTATAAGCTCGATGCTCTAACCAACTGAGCTACGGGCGGGAGCGCACTGATTATAGACCGATTTGGGCATGGTACGCTATTTTGGTATGGACCAGAGTGAGCAGGGGATCTGGAACTCGATCGTCCAAGTCTGCCTGCCACTCTTTACGATTGGCGGGTTCCTCCTGACCTCGCTGAAACTTCCTCAATACGGAGTGATCGCGGGCTTGATCTCGCAAATTTTCTGGCTCTATGCGTCGTACCGAGCATGGAGGAAGGCCGACCAGCTCGGCATTTTTGCCAATACGGTCCTCTCGACATTCATTTTCATATACGGTGTTATCAACTACTGATTTATATGATAGAGGTTCGCCTTCAGTGATCCTGCTTCATGACGTGTGCATAGGCGCATTGCGCCCGCAGGGTCCCGTGCGAGAATGACCGCATGAGAAAGCAGCTTTCATTTACCGGCCTTTTACTCGCGCTCTTTATTCCGGCAACCGCGCTTGCAGCACAGGCGCAAGTTTCCCTCGGCGTTAATTCAATCTCACCGTCGGTCGTTACCGTCAATCCGGGCGATACGGTCGTATGGGCCAACACGAGCGGCACGACGCAATCGGTCATCGGCAATAACAATTTGTTCCAAAGCGGCTCAATAGCGCCGAGCGGACAATTCGCCGCGACATTCAATACCAGCGGTACCTACAACTATTACGACAACGCCAACGGCTCCGCGATCGTGGGCGAGGTGATCGTGAATGGAAACTCGAACGCTGTCTCAACGACCGCTACGACGCAATCGACGTATAACCCCAACGCGGGTTATTACACCAGCACTTCCGCAAACAATGGCGCGAGCATCGCCTCACTCACGGCGCAAGTGCAGGCACTCATCGCTCAAATCAATGCAATGCAGGGCACGAGCGGTAACGCATATGCGGGCTCTTCGGGCTCGACCAATGTTGGCACGTGTCCGCAGATTGGTCGCGTTCTTTCGATGGGGGATACAGGAAACGACGTGGCGAGCTTGCAGCAATTCTTGCACATCTCTCCCGCGACCGGCTACTTTGGTTCGCTCACGCAAACGGCCGTCGAACAATGGCAAGCTGCTAACAACATCATTTCGTACGGTTCTCCTTCGACCTCCGGTTACGGTGTCGTCGGTCCTCGCACCGCATCCGCAATTCGTCTCGCCTGCAGCGGCGGCTATAGCAACAATACCGCAAGCACTGGTTCCGGTTCGGGTACCGGCAGCGGGGTAGTGAGTGGATTCTTGCAGGTATCACCAATCTCAGGTGCGGCGCCGCTTACGACCACGGCGACTGTTACGGTCAACACCGCAG
This sequence comes from Minisyncoccota bacterium, assembly GCA_031291875.1. GTDB lineage: Bacteria > Patescibacteriota > Minisyncoccia > Phycocordibacterales > UBA2100 > UBA10103. The sequence goes on from JARLIE010000236.1 coordinate 36,524, forward strand.
CTTCCTGCGGAGGCGGAACGTACACGCTCGATTACGGCGATGGAACGCAGCCCCAGGTGATCACGCTCCAGCCGGGCATCTGCTCACAGCAAAATCAGGTATTCCAACATACATATCAAAATGGTGGCACCTATACGCTAACGCTTTCAGCTGGTTCGCATTCATCGACGGCAACCGTCACCGTTTCCGGATCGTCCGCAGCCCAAGGTTCGCCGACACAGGCATCAGGCTCGATTAATGCGCTTGTCACAAGCGGCACAGCGCCGTTTTCGACCACCTTCTATATCTCATGTGCTTCCGGTCTCGCATATGACGTTGTGTACGGCGACGGATCTGATCTCGGCTCGAACGGCGTCTCGCAATCCAACTGCGGCGGCTCGCTGCAATCGGTCGCGCACACGTACAAATCGCCGGGAACCTATAACGCGCAGTTGATCATCTTCGTTCGCAATTCGCAGGGAACTATCTCTTCGCAAGCTGTCGCGACACAGGGTATTACCGTCGGAAGCGCGTCGGCATCTTCCGGCAGTTCTAACTCCAACACGTACTCGGCGCCGACGCTCAGTCCGAACGTCAACGGAAATCCACTCGCCGCATCGCTTCAATTCCAGATCGGGCCGTGCGCTTCGTATTCAATCAACTGGGGCGATGGCGCATCCTCTCCGGGTACGGGACCTTGCGGGGGCACCTCGAACACGACGCAAACGACGACGCATACCTATGCGAGTGCTGGAACGTATTCGGTAGTTCTCACTCGAGGCTCGCAGACCAATACCGTCGGCGTCACGATCACACAATAATATGAAGACGCACGTTGCTCGTAGTATCGCCGCCGCAGTTATTGTGAGCGTCCTGCCGCTTTCGGCCGCAGCCCAAAGCACAACCGATATTTCAGCGGTATTGGCGCAAATCACCACGCTCGAACAACAAATAAAATTACTGACTGGTTCGTCCAGCACAGCGACCTCGACGCCGAGCACACCGGCTCCGTCTTCGACACCCTCGACGCAAGCATCTTGTCCTGATCTTTCGCGAACGCTCTCACTCGGAATTTCTGGCGCGGACGTTTCCGGTCTCCAAGTATTCCTGGCGCAAGAAGGATATTTCAATGGACTTACGACGGGCTATTTCGGTTCGCTGACGCAGGCCTCTGTAGCTGCTTGGCAAGAAAAGAACGGAATTGTGACCGGAGGCGATGCCAATTCGACAGGGCTTGGCGTAGTAGGCCCGAAAACGCGCGCCGCTATGGAAGCGGCGTGCGCTCCCGGGCAGGGAACGACGCCCGCAAAAGCGCAGTGCATCCCGGCCCATCCTCCGACGCTTGAATGTTCGACTCAATGGCAACCCGTTCTTGATGCGAACGGTTGTAGCAGCTACTACCAGTGCACGGTACAGCTGCCGCAATCCTCAACGCCGACCTCCTCGAATCCGAGCGCGACCTCTTCCGCCCCAGTAACGTGTCCGTTCGTCCAAAAGCCTACCTGCTCGGGTACTGTCACACCGTTCCAAACCAATGCCAATGGGTGTGTGATTTCGTACCAGTGTTCGATCTAGCGGCGAGTAACCTTACTCGCCGTGCAGTTCTCCGGCTATCTTTTCCACTCGCGTAAGCAGCGAGGATGATAGTTCACGGTGACTCGCCACAAGGCCTTGTGCCTCTTCGCGCGCAGCGCTGATGAGACGCGGATTCTTGAGCGCCTCCATGCCGATGTCCGAGACACCCCATTGCGAGCGGCCGAATAAGTCGCCCGCGCCTCGATTTTCGAGATCGGCTTCCGCAAGCTTGAAGCCGTCCTGTGTGGAGGCAAGCGCCCGCAATCGTTTGAGCGATACGTCACTTTTTGTTTCCGCGAACAAGTAACAAAACGGCGTGTGCGACGAGCGCATGACCCGGCCACGCAGTTGATGCAATTGTGATAAGCCGAATCGTTCGGCGCCCTCGATGATGATACTGGTCGCATTCGGAACGTTTACGCCGACTTCGACGACCGAAGTGGCGACGAGCAGGTCGATCTCACCTTCGGCGAAAGCTCGCATGACCTCATCTTTTTCCTTAGGCTTCATTGCGCCATGCAGGAGCCCGATCTTGAATTCGGGAAATACGTCCTTTTGCAAACGGACACTTTCGGCCTTTGCGGATTTCGCTTGAATCGCATTGAGTTTTTCCGGATCTGGCTCGTCGATGCGCGGACAAATCACGTACGCCTGACGCCCTTGCCGCAACTGAGAGCGAATGGCTTCGTACGCAAGCAGACGATCTTTGGCGGGAACGATGGCCGTCGTGATTTTCGCGCGACCCGGCGGCAATTCATCGAGCACCGAAATATCAAGATCGCCGTAGATCGTGAGCGCGAGCGTGCGGGGGATTGGTGTCGCCGTCATTGAGAGGAAGTGCGGCGCGGCATCACCCTTGTGGGCAAGGGCGCGACGCTGCCGCGTGCCGAAGCGATGTTGCTCGTCGACAATCGCAAGCGCGAGGTGCTGGAACTGAATTGATTTCTGGATGAGTGCATGCGTGCCGACCAGCATCGCGATCTCGCCATTTCCCACCCATTTCAAAAGTTGCGAGCGAGAAATAGTCGTCGCGTTTCCTGGCGAGGACTTCGACGGGAATTTTTTGCATCCCGAACCGGTGATAAGTCCGATATTGATCGGGAGGTCTTTGAAATACTCAATAAACGATTCGAAATGCTGCTGCGCAAGAATTTCCGTCGGCGCCATATAGGCGACCTGCAGCGTTCCGCTTTGACGACCCGGCGGACGCGAGGTAACGGTCGCATAGGAAGCCGCCGCGGCAACAAGCGTCTTGCCACTTCCGACGTCGCCTTCGAGCAGACGAGCCATCGGACCAGAAGTACCTTTTTTTGAAGAAGCTGCTTTGTTGAAGTCGTCGCAGATTTCTTCGATGGCTCGCTTTTGCGCTCTGGTCGGCTTGAACAGGATCGAAGCGAGGAATCGCTGCGCGGAATCGAACGCATCCGGAATACTGAAGGAGTGCTGCGCATCGTTGCTTGCTCGCTCCAGCGCCCGCGCGACCTGGATCGCGAAGATTTCTTCAAATGAGAATCGCTTTCTCGCCGCTTCGGCGTGCCGAATGTCGGTAGGCACGTGGATAAAACGAAGTGCGGAGGCGATGTCCGGCAGGTTGTATTTTTCGCGCGTTTGCGCCGGAATCGGATCTTGCAGGGAATCGACGATGCCCGATTTTAGCGCTCGATCGATCGCGTGCCGAAACCAAAGCGAGGTAACACCCCGGCTTTCTGGATATACCGCAAAAAATTGCCTCTCGTCGTTTTCAGCTACCGGTTTGGAGAAAAGCCCTGCTTCGGCCGGGTCCGCGCCTTCAACATGCGGATTCGCGAGATACAGTTTGTTGTCCTTCCCGCCGACGGTGCCGACAGCTTTCACGAACATACCCTCGGTAAACTTTTTCGCTATATACGGCTGGTGGAACCACATGACTTTGACCGAGCCGCTGCCATCTTCGATCACTGCTTCGCCGATCGGAACTTTCCGCTTCCAGGATTTTCTCGTCTCAAGCTTTTTGATGGTGCCGAAGATGGTCGCTTCTTGGCCTGCCACGAGCCCGGCAATCGACTCTTCGGCGCCGGCCTCGTCGTAGCGTGAAGGGAAGTGGTAGAGGAGATCGAGGATCGTCGCTATGCCGAGTTTCTTGAGTGCGGAGAGCTGGATCGGCGTGAGACGCACGAGCGATGTCACCGGATCCGAAGGCTGCATAGGAGGATTGTAGCGTCAGAAACGAATCTATCCACACCCGTTGCATTCTCGTCTTGCGCGAGACGACTTCGTGGATACTATAAGCGTGTTACGAAGATAACAATGAATTCGCATGGTCTACGACGAGGATGAAAAGAAAAAACACCACGGTGACGAGGAAGAGACGTTCTCAAGCGACGCAATAGAAGAGGCTTTGGAAGAGGAGGACGAAGACGAGGACGGTTTTTCGGCGGCAGCAGACGACGATACGGACGAAAAGTGGGAATAAACAAGCAGCAGCCCCGTATGGGGCTGCTTTTGTATTTGATTGCACGCTCACCCGAAGCAGGAGTATACTTTCTTCATGCAAACTATTCTGCGGTACTTAGGTACTGTCGCGGCGATCCTTCTCACGGTCTATATCGTGCCGGGCGTGGCGGTAACCGGCGGTTGGCTTAGTGTATTGTTGGCGGCCCTTGTTTGGTCGGTCATCACCCTGCTTATTAAGCCGGTGCTACGTATTCTCACGCTTCCTATCACGATCCTCACGTTCGGAATTTCCGCGCTGATCATCAATGCACTGCTTTTTTGGCTACTTGCGTTGGTTGTCCCGGGATTCGAGATCGCCGGGTTTTGGAGCGCGCTTTTGGGGGCAATCGTGCTTTCGATCCTCTCGTGGCTAATCCACATCGTGCTGTAAAAACAAGAAGCCGCGGAGTGCCGCGACTTCTTTGCTTTAAAAGCGTTGTTCAGATCTAGGGTGAACGTCAACCGGTGTGCTACCGGAGTGTCTGAACCGTAATCATAACGATCGGAACGAGCAGGACGGCGCCCAAAAGCCAAGCTTCCAATTCAGAGATCGGATATTTCTCCTCTCTCTGCCTTTGCGGATGGAGTATATCCTTTGCGGCCACATCTCGGTGTGTTCCGTGCATGATTGTTCTCCTTACTTTGAACAATGTCGCCGCGACACTGTTGCTAGTTCCGACTATACACCCTTCCCCAGAAAAAAAGCAAGATTTGAGCCAGAAAATGTGGAAAAATCCGTTCGGACGTCGGTATTCGGGGGATTAGAGGTGTTCATCGGCGCCTGTATCATTTTCTATTTCAGTCGGTAACCGTTTTCGCGACGTAGCTCGTGCCTTCGACGCATTGCATTTAAAAAGCCTTCAATTAGTATTACCAAATCATGGAACGAACCACTCAGATGTGGCTTATCGGCGGATTTATTGTAGTTGTCATCCTCGCCGTTGTAGCCGCAGCAGTTTTCTCGAACGGCGCTTCTATCAATTCTTCTGGCTTTAGCGCGACGATTGCCGCGCCGATTACCGCAGACGATCATGTGCAAGGGGACACAAGCTCGAAAGTGACAGTCGTCGAGTACGGCGATTTTGAATGTCCCGCGTGCGGCGCATGGGAGCCGCTCGTCCAGCAGCTCGAGCAGCAATACGACAATCGCGTCGAGTTCGTTTTCCGCAATTTCCCGCTGACACAGGTACACCCCTTTGCGATGATCGGTTCACAAGCCGCCGAAGCCGCCGCCGATCAGGGTAAGTACTGGGAAATGCACGATCTTTTGTACAAGAATCAGACCGCATGGACCGCCGACACGTCGCTGAAGCCCGCTGATGTCGTCACGAAATTCTTCAACGGCTACGCACAGCAGCTCGGACTCGATGTGACGAAGTTCGACACCGACATCAACTCGAGCGCGACCATCGCGCGCGTGCAGCGTGACATTGATTCCGGCACTGCCGCGCAGATCAATCACACGCCGACCTTCTTCGTCAACCTCACTCAGATCCAAAACCCGACCGGTCTTGCGCAATTCCAGCAGGTGATCGATCAGGCGCTCGCGGCAGCCGCGGCTTCAAGTTCTCAGCAAACGGCGACCTCGACCAAGTAACATGCCGGCTTTTGCCTCCATATTCATTCTTTTGATGGCGATCGGCACCCTGGTGCTCGACATTGCACTTGTCGCGAAACTCCTCACGCTCTTCAAGGCGAGTGGGCGCGCAAAGCTTCGTAGGGCGTACGGCTCGTACGGCCTCATGCTGATTTTCGTCTTTTCAACGCTCGCGATTGCGGGGACGCTGATCATGCAATACGTGGGAGCGCTGAATCCGTGCGTCTTATGCTGGTGGCAGCGCGTCTTTATGTATCCGATTCCGTTCATTTCTCTGATCGCGATCATCAAAGGACAAAAACTTTCCGACATCGCGGATTACTTGCTCTCGCTCTCATTCATTGGCGCGCTCATTGCCCTCTACCAACATCTTTTGCAAATCCTTCCTACTGGTTCGCTTATCCCATGCGACCCGACAGGCGATTGTGCTGTGCGCACCGTTTTTTATTTCAATTTCGTGACCATTCCGTGGATGGCGGTCACCGTCTTTGCCGCGATTTTCCTCATCGCGCTCATTGGTCGCTCGGCAGGAACATCTTCCAATTAAGATTCTCCGTGTAGTCGCGCGGTACAATAGGGGAATATGGGGTCGAGAGCGAAGCGACGGTTTTTTGTGTATGCGGTGCTCGTTTTGCTTTCAATAGCTGGATCGGCATTTTATGGCTCTGCTGCGCAGACGGCAACGCCCCAAAGCGAGCGGTTTACACCTTCGGTAAGCGGCACACAGACGTTGGTGATCGAACCGCAAGATGGCACGCAATCCATTGTGCGCATGGTTCAAAGCGCATCCAGCTCTGTCGATATCGTCATGTACGAATTCGAAGATATACAACTTGAACAACTGCTCGCCCAGCGCGCGAAAGCGGGAATCGCAGTTCGGGTTATTCTCGACAATGGCTATTTCGGCGCCGGATCGAGTGCCAACCAAAGCGCGTTCGATTACTTTCAGACAAACGGGGTTCAAGTGCACTGGTCTTCTGCTTCTTTTGCGCTCACGCATGAAAAATCGCTGGTAATCGACGGCACGCAAGCGTTTGTTATGACTTTTAATTTGACCCCGAAATACTACAAAGGCGATCGTGATTTCGGTGTTATCGATACCGACCAAAACGACGTCACGGCGATGGAACAAACCTTTAATGCAGACTGGAGCGGGCAACGCATACCCTCGCAAAACGGCGACCATCTCGTATGGAGTCCGAATTCTCGCGATCAACTACTCTCGCTCATACAGAACGCAACTTCGTCGCTTGAGGTCTATAACGAAGAAATGCAAGATCCGCAGATCATTACGGCGCTCGAAGGAGCGGCCAAACGCGGAGTGAATGTCGAGATCGACATGACGTACTCGAAACAGTGGCGGCAGGCGTTTGACGATTTGTCGCAATCCGGCGCGCATATCCGCACCTACAAAGCGAGCGCGCCGCTCTATATCCACGCGAAAGTCATTATTGCGGATGCCGCAGAAGCGTTTGTCGGTTCCGAAAACTTTTCCTCGTCATCGCTCGATCAAAACAGGGAGTTGGGTCTCATGATCGCTGATCCCGAAATCGTTTCCCGGCTGACGGAAGTGTTCCAAGGCGACTGGCAGGGTGCAACTCCTTTTGCTCTATAAAACAACACCCGACCTCGAGTCGGGTGTTGAAGGAAAGAGCTTCAGATGAGGTGCGCCTTACGGAGAAGAATTACGATAGCGATAGAACTCACCACCGTCACGGCCACAAGAGCTCGCTCGAAGTGTTTACTGAAGGTCATCCTCTCGAACCAGCCGCGTTTACGTTTTGCGGATCGACTAACTAGAGAAGTCATTACTACCTCCATCTATTCCAAGATTGACTGGAAAAATACGATCACTTCGTAAGCCCACACTACCACACCCATTCCAAAGGGAAAGTAGTATGCTCGTAATCTCGGCCATTCTTGGCGTTCCCAAAAGTTTTGGTGGCTGAATATAGCTACACGTGAACCGGATTCCGTTTCTGATTCCTCATCTAATCGTTCGAGCTCAGCGAGGCGATCATCCCAGAACTGCAGAAGATCGATTGAATGGATCGCGGCGAATACGAGTCCCAAGTGCATAAAAAAGCCGAATACACTGATAAGCAGCTTTACGGACTCGTTTTGGTGACTTCCGAACGCGATAGGCAACGCGACCGAGTTGAAAACTAAGAATGCCTGCATTCCTGACCATAGAATCTGTATCGTCGTGTTACGTGATGCACATATTCCAGCGTACATATTCGGCTCACCGTCACGCATTTTGCGCTCCTATCAATGTGTTCTGGATGAGTTGTACCACGCTAGATTTTAGATTGAAACTGGAGACTTTGGGCTACAATAGTAGCGATGGGATCAACGGTGTATCGCAAATTGCTCGAACAGCACTTAAAAATATTGGAAGGGCTGCAGTACGAATCCGGGCTTTTTGCAGCATCCAAAAAGGGTGAGGGCGAAGGATATGACAAAGCCTGGCTGCGGGACAATTTTTACGAGTGCCTCGCGTTTGAGGTGCTCGGCGATTACGACATTGTTCGCAAAACGTACCGCGCTATCCTCGATATCTTCAAAAAGCACGAATACAAAATTGATTACGCGATTTCCAAAAAGCCGGAATATACGCACCAGTACATTCACCCGCGCTACAATCCGCAGACCTTCGACGAATATTGGGAAGAGTGGGGCAACAAGCAGAACGACTCGATCGGCTGCATTCTTTTCGAAATAGGAAAACTGGAGAAAGAAAAGCCCGGGCTACTCGTGCAAAGCGACGACGACCGCCGTGTTTTGCAAAAGCTGGTCTGGTATCTCTCGACGCTACAGTATTGGCACGACCCGGATTCGGGCATGTGGGAAGAAAACGAAGAAGTACATGCTTCCTCGGTGGGCGCGTGTCTCGCCGGACTTATGTCGATCCGCGACGTGCAGGGGATCGAAGTCCCCGAGGAACTCATCGAGCGCGGCAAGATCACGCTCGATTCGATCCTTCCTCGCGAATCCAAAGGAAAATTCGTGGATCTGGCGTTGCTCTCGCTCATATGGCCGTATAACGTCGTTGATAGCGCGCAAACGAAAGTAATACTCGATCATGTCGAGTATCACCTGCTGCGTGAGCGCGGTGTGATCCGCTACAAAGGCGATCGCTATTACAACAAGAACGAAGACGGCTGGTCGGAAGAGGCGGAATGGACCTTCGGTTTGAGTTGGCTTTCGATCATCTACGAAAAGTTGAGCGACAAGGAGAAGGCAAAGGAATATTTGGAGCGCGCGAAGGAAACTTCCACCAAGCTCGGACTGCCGGAGCTCTATTTTTCCAACTCGACGAAATACAACGACAATACGCCGCTAGGCTGGAGTGAATCGCTCTTTATCGTCGCGCTGCACGAAGTGAACGCAAAGCGCCTCCGCTGACTTGACTATATCCGTAACGGATATATCATGCTCGTATGAGAAAGACGAACGACGTTACTCCGCTTACGCCAGCTGTTTTTTACATTCTCCTCGCCCTTATGGGATCCGAGCGCCATGGGTACGACATCATGGGGCAAGTCAGCGAGGATTCTGGTGGCACTGTCACGATGGGGCCGGGCACACTCTATGGTTCGCTCGATCGGATGATGGAAAGCGGCTTTGTGGAGCGCTCGCCCCATTCCACACAAGATCCTCGACGCATCTACTATCGGTTGACGGCGCAAGGAAAGCGGGTGCTCGCGGCAGAGGTCGATCGTTTATTGCTTGCGGCGAAAGTCGCGCAGGAGCGCAAGGTTAAAACGGCCTAGGTATGGAACAAGAACTACCCATGCAACGAAGCTCCTCGAAACTCTACGAAACGTTGCTTTGGTTGTATCCGGCTTCGTACCGACGTGCGCACCGTGAGGAGCTTTTGCAGAATTTCGAAGATCTCGAACGTGACGCCGGTTCGAGCGTTGTTTTGTGGACGTTCATTGCGAGCGATCTTATTAGTAGCCTTAGTACGGAATATATGGAATACGTAAAAAAACATCGCTGGGCGCAATTCGCGCTCGGCATATTCGCCGTGTTGGTCCTTTTATACGCCTGGCAATTTGCCACGTTGCAAAAAGCGCATAGCACGTTCGACAACTACGCCGCCTTCAGAGGATGCGAGCAAATTACCAGTCACACCGATACGCAGGGGACCTGTACACTCGCAAGCGGTCAGTCGATCAAGATGGTCCAAGTCGGAGGTCGTTGGTATCTCGACGGCGATTTGCCGACTTGTATCGGAAATGTTTGTTTCTAGGTGCTGCACACTGAAGCGCACGGGCGCCAGCTTCATAGTGCTACAATGGCGGGCATGATTCGCACCGAACAGAAACTTTGGACCAAAGACTCCGGTTGGGAGAATTTGGACGACAAAAAGCTCGACGCGGCGCCGCAATTGGTGTTCGCCTTTGCTGCACGCGTCCTCGTCGAGGATCAAAAAATATTCCAGCAAATCCGCAACTTTTATCCGGGTGCGTACATCATCATGTGCTCGACGGCAGGGGAGATACTCGATACCGCCGTGCGAGACGATTCCGTGGCACTCACCGCTGTTCACTTTGAAAAATCGGTCGTCCGCTTTTCCGAAACTACCATTGAAAACGTCGAAGACAGCCTCAATGTCGGCAAACGGCTCGCCGAATTCTTGCCGGTTGAGGGCTTGGTGCACGCGATGGTCTTTTGCGACGGGCTTAATGTGAACGGCACGCTTCTCGTCAAAGGCGTCAATGACAACTTGCCTCCGAATGTCTCGGTGACGGGCGGACTTGTCGGCGACGGCAGCGACTTCAAAAAGACGGTTGTGGGGCGCGACGGCCCGGGGCAATCCAACAAAGTGGTGTTGCTCGGCTTCTATGGCCCGACGCTCAAAGTCGGTTATGGATCGCTTGGCGGATGGGACGTCTACGGCGATTCGCACACCCTCACCAAGTCAAACGGAAACGTACTGTACGAAATCGATGGAAAACCGGCGCTTTCCGTGTACAAGCAAATTCTCGGCGAGGAACAAGCGAAACAGCTGCCGAGTTCGGCGCTGCTTTTTCCGCTTCGGCTTGAAACCGAGGATCAAGTACACAACGAGGTCGTGCGTACCATTTTGGGTGTCAACGAAGCGGATCAGAGCATGACCTTCGCCGGCGACATGCCGCAGGGCGCCAGAGCGCACTTTATGCAAGCCAACTTCGACCGTCTCATCGACGGCGCATCCGGTGCGGGCAAGCTTTCGCTCGCGGCGCTTGGTACGGATCATCCACAGCTCGCTATCCTGGTGAGCTGCATCGGCAGAAAGCTGGTGCTCAAGGAGCGTTCGACCGATGAGGTGAAAGCGGTACGCTCGGTACTCGGCGCCGAAACGGCGATCAGCGGTTTCTATTCCTACGGCGAGCTTTGCCCGACCGCAGCAAGCGGAAAGCAGTGCCTTTTGCACAATCAAACGATGACAATCACCGCTTTTCGGGAGGACTAAGTTTGAGGACTTCTCCATTTTTTCTTACTTGTTTTTTAACAAGCCTCTTTATGATAGGTTGGGAAAGGAATTCAACAGGAGAAAAACATGGATGCTAAGCAGATGGCCGAATGGTCTCCTCAGCTGGGAACCGAAGAAGAGATCGCCGAGATACAGCGACGCCTCTCTTCTATCCCGCAGCTCGATCTCGTTTCGAAGACGATCGTCTGTTTTTCCAGCGCCTGCGGAGACAAAACCGGCGATAAGGGTCGTATTCTGATCCGAAGCGTTTCCGACAATAATGTCGTCGGCTCGCCGATCGCAGCGATCAATCTGGATTCTGAAAGTTGTGATGCTCTTCTTAGGAATCTGGTGTACCTGCGGTTGCAGTTCAAGGCCCTGGCGAAGCACCGCGCAAGTAAGCGGTACTAACGCGAACGATTCAGCGGCGCATGAGATTTTTCATGCGCCGCTTTTTATATCGTGTCTGTGTTTTATATAGCTGCGTACTTTGCACCGACGACTTCGACATGCGACAGCAGGGAAAGTCGATTGAATCCACCCTCTATAAGTAAAAGAAAGTGGCCGGCGCTTGGGAGCGTCGGCCACTATTGTTCACAGGTGCTTCGTCTGTGCTTCGAAAAGTGTGCGATACGGACCTTCGACACACTTTAGTGACGCATGAGATCCTTGCTGCACCACGACCCCCGACTCGAAGACGAGGATGTGGTTTGCTCTCAAAAGCGTCGTGTAGCGATGTGAGATGCAGATCGTGACTCTGCCATCTCCGTCACACCCCATGACCTCGTCGAAGATTTTCTGTTCCGCAATTGCATCTACAGCGGAGGTCGGCTCATCGAGGATCAGGACACGAGGACGCTTGACCAGTGCGCGCGCCAATGCGAGCCGCTGTTCTTGTCCTCCTGAGAACTGAATCCCTTCCTCGAAACGAGAGCTGGTCAAGGTATCGATACCTTGAGGCAATCCCGCCACGAAGGAAGACAGATCAACTTTCGCGATCGCACATTCGATGCGCTCTCGCGATACCGCCTCAGAACTTCCGAGTGCCACATTGTCGGCGATCGAGCCGAAGCGATATATTTCGACATTCTGCTGCAGCACGCTTAGCAGGTTGTACCACGCGGCTTGATCTGCCGCGCGAAGATCTTGTCCGTTCACCAGAATCCGCCCCTCCGTCGGGTCGTACACCCGAAGCAGGAGCTTGATGAAGGTCGATTTGCCCGAGCCGTTCTCGCCTACGATACCGATCCGATCCCCGAGGGTGAGCGAACACGATACGCCCTTGAGCGCATACGTGTCCGATCGCGGGTATCTGAACGACACATGGTCGAACTCGATACGAATCGGCTCATCGCCACTGATCTTCCAGCCCGAGGATGACCACTTCACCACGGGTTTCCAATCAAGGAATCGGATGAAGCCGAGCATCCCCAGCGTTCTCTCGGGCATACGCGACAAATTTTGCACGACCGAATGAAACCGTGATTCGAGGGTCCTGAGAGATACAAGGATGAACCCTGCCGTGCCGATGGAAAGTCCGAGATACACGACGGAATAGCCGACCTGGACCACAAACAATCCGATCGTCCCCGATGCAAACAGCGTCGCAAGTGAGATGAGCAATCGAGAACGCGCATTGAAGACGATTTCCCGACCTTTCAGTACCCGGAACAGAGCGACCGACTGATCATAGAGTCGTTGCACCGAACCGAAGACTTTGAGTTCCAAGAGCTGATTCTCATCCCTGAAGGCTTGAAGGATCCAATCGGACTTCATTTTCTCCAGCGAGTTGTAGTACCGCATCCAGTACCGCTCCCGGCTCGTCTTCATTTCGACGAAGAATAACGGGATCGAAGCGAGGACGATTCCAAGGACGTACATTGAAGATACTGTCCAGACCAACGCGATGAGAGATGCCACAGCAATCACGTCGGACCCGATCTCGATAGGACCTTTCAAGAAATCTTCGATAGAATGCTCACTGTGTCCGGAGGACACATCTTCATTCCGTACAAAGTCGGGATCGACAAGAGACGCATAGTCCAGATCAATCCTTTTCTTTGCATCGAGAAGTTTGAAATGCTGTTCAACCTCGAACTCGATCCAACCGAGTTTGGGTGCCAGAGTGTTCTTAACAACCGTACGACAAACGGTGAACACGACCGCCAGTAGGGCATAGGCTACGAGCCGATGAGAAAACTGGTGATCCTGAGCGGATCGCTGGAGCTCATTTACCATCGCCCCACCGAACCAGGTAACCCCCACAGGGGTTAGTCTCCGAATGAGAATCCCGAAGGCATTGATCCATAGATATCGCTTTGCCGGAGATTCCCAGTACAGACGCAGACATCTTCCGTAGGTACGAACATAGTTTTCAAGGTGCTCTTTGAGCTGCATGATGAAGCTCCTTTCTGCGAAGATTTTATAACATTTATCACATATGTCAATAGTTACTGAATACGAATCGTACGCGTATTCACCTTATGCCGTGAGAAAAATAATCACGCCCGAACCCGAAAACAGCAGTTTTGCCTGATTTAAGGCAGCCTATGGGCAAGTGGTTGGTCGGAGACACAACCAGACGAAGTCGCACTGCAAAGTGCAGCTACGTAAATATCATTGTTTAGCGAGCTGAATTGACTATCAAGAT
>JARLIE010000030.1 GCA_031291875.1 Minisyncoccota bacterium
AGCGAAGTAACGTGGGTTCGATTCCCGTTCGGAGCGAGCAAAAAGATGCGACGAAAAACAAAGAAAGAAATCTCTTTTTGCACGGACGAAAAACGAGGACCGAAAACGAGGACGAAAAACACACACCGAAAAACACTTTCAGTAAAATTTGAGTGTTTTCGTAAAGACCGAAAACAACATCGAAAACGCCGAAAACGAGATCGAAAACAAGGACGATTATCGAGCAGTCTCGCACTGTGCGGGATCATCTGCGATTTTCAGCGTATAGTCGTCGCCGAAATCGGGATCATCCGTGACGACGACATCTCCATCGTACGGCGCAATCGTATCACCCTTCTTGAATGTGGCTGTCGCGTAGAGGCCGAGATGTGCGCATTGCCGGCGAAGGCATTTAACGACGGGAATGAAGAGCGCTACATGCACTCAACAGCGCCCCCTCAGCTTGGATGTACCATGAACTGGTCATCACTGCTGGATCTGGTGCTTGTAGCCCATGATCACATCTCGGATGGCTTGGAATTGACGAGTGGGAAGTGGCTTCGTGAAGATATCAGCCAAGTTCTCAGAGGTCTTTACCCATCGAGTGACGAGATATCGATCAACTCGGATGCATTGCCGGATGTAATGATGCTTGACGTTGATGTGTTTTCGTCGAGCGTGATGGACTCCATCATCATTCGCCATGCCGATCGTGCACTGGTTATCGATGAAGAGAGTCGTGGGCTTGCGCTGAGCACAGTCGACATGAGCGAGGAAGCGTCGGATCCACACGATGTCTCGAGCTTCTTCTGCTCCAGCAACATATTCTGCTTCGGAGCTGCTGAGAGCAACGGGTAGATTGCTTCTTACTGCGCCATTCGACGGCAGCGTTGCTGAGCAAGGTCACGGTACCGGTCGTGGACTTTGCATCAGCTGAGTCTCCGCCCCAGTCGGAGTCTGAATAAACCACAGCAGTTAGTGGCTTGTTTCGATCTCCTGTGTAGCGAAGGCCCATACTGGATGTGCCGGCGAGGTAGCGGAAGATTCGCTTGACTCGAAGGACTGAATCAGCGGTAGGAGCTGAGGTGTCACGAGCACAGAACGAAACCGCCTGAGCAATATCCGGGCGAGTGGAGTTCGAAGCATACATCAATCCGCCGATTGCTTGCGCATAGTTGGAAGCAGTGAGGCGTGGATGAGCTGAAGTCGCACTTGAGGCTTTTGATTCACCTCGGGCGGATGGCTTGCCGGTCGACATCGGAGTCGGTTCGGTGCGAC
>JARLIE010000237.1 GCA_031291875.1 Minisyncoccota bacterium
CACGATGCTGTGTCTGAAGGCGACTTTTACATGAAAGGCGGGATTGACGAAGTCAAACCGAGTTGAAACATGGCCAACACGCTAAAACTTGAAATCGTCACCGCGGAGGGCCCGGTGTACTCTGAGGACGTGGAGATGGTTACATTGCCGGGCGTAACCGGCCAATTCGGAGTGTACCCGCAACACGTCCCCCTTATTACACAGATGGTGCCGGGCGAAATCATCGTGCGTAAAGACGGCCGAGATACCTTCTTTGCGACGGGTTCGGGACTCATCGAAGTCACAGGCACCTGCGTCGCGATCCTAACCGATTTGGCAGTGGAAGCCGACAAGATTGACGAAGCCAGGGCCGAGGAAGCCCGGCAACGCGCGGAAGCGCGGCTTAAAGATAAACTCTCCGATGAAGAAGTTGCCTACATCAACGCCTCGCTGGCTCGCTCCTTGGCGCAGTTGCGCGTCAAGCGCCGGGTGCATCCATAACGTGCGCAAACAAATCTCATCTCACATGAATCGGCTGCGCAGAAACGAAAAGCTGCGTCTATACGAGATCCATCGCTGCCGAGCACTTCCGGGGGAAACGCGGTTTAGTGACTGCTACGCTGTAGCTAAGGAGCGTTACTGATGGCTAAGAAAAACAAAGACCACGAAAAAGAAAACAAACGGATGAAGCGCAAGGAATATGAAGCGGAGATGCGCGACCTGCAGGCACAGCTCTGTAGACTTCAGGATTGGGTCAAGTACAAAGGGCTTCGAGTCATCCTCGTTTTTGAAGGTCGTGACGCCGCAGGCAAGGGCGGAACCATCCGCGCAATAACCGAACGGGTCAGTCCTCGGGTTTTCCGACTTGTAGCACTTCCTGCTCCATCCGACCGCGAAAAGAGTCAGATGTACATTCAGCGCTATATGCAACATTTCCCAGCGGCCGGCGAAATCGTAATTTTCGATCGCAGTTGGTACAATCGGGCCGGTGTGGAACATGTGATGGGTTTCTGCTCCGACAAACAGTACGAAGCATTCCTGGAGCTATGCCCGACGGTCGAGAAATATATCGTTGATGCTGGTATTATCCTCATCAAGTATTGGTTGGAAGTCGGCAAAAAGGAGCAACAGCGACGTTTCGAAGCCCGGATTAACGACCACGTACGGCAGTGGAAACTCAGCCCGATGGATTTGGAATCGTTTCGCCGTTGGTATGAATATTCGCGCGCGCGCGACCGCATGCTAGAAGCGACCGATACAAAACACGCGCCCTGGTACCTCATTCACTCTGACGACAAAAAGAGAGCGCGGCTCAACTGCATCCGGCATCTCTTGAGTCTTATTCCTTACCGCAAGACGCCAAGAGAAAAAGTGGAATTGCCCGCACGAAAGAACAAAGGCAGTTACGATGATCAAGCTTCACTCAAGGGCAGACACTTTATCCCGGAGAAATACTAGCTTCTTCGCGATTTCTAGTGTGGGCGGGGAAAAGCACTGTGGCTGAATATCGAAAAAAGCATTTGTCATTCCGAGCAGGTTCTTCCAAATTCCGGAAACACAAACGTCAGCTGAGTGCGTGGGGAATACCGGCCCTTTACGCAGTAATCGCAATCGGGGCTGGACTGACGCTTCC
>JARLIE010000238.1 GCA_031291875.1 Minisyncoccota bacterium
AATCCGTCGAGCGATAATCTGACTTGAGCATACGAGCCCGCCCCCATCTAACTTCCGACAAACGAAGGCCGCTACAGGGTTATTAACGAAAAACTGAATTTCCGCTTCAGTTGACCGGCCGACTGCGAGATGAGCAAGCAACTCCTCGAGAGACGCTCCTGCTTCTGAAAATGAACGTTTGAGAAAGGCATCGATCGTCAGACCGGCACGTTGGGCGCATAGTGTCGTTATAAGTTGATCGTCTTCGTTGGCTAGATCAATGAGAGCCCTGTAGACAGCGTCAGGCCCCCCGCCGCGTGAATAAAGTCGATTTGCGTCCGGAACTGAAACACCTCGCTTGGTCGCCGCAGCAACGAATTCGTTTCGGCTTAGTGGTGTCATTACTGCTTGGTCGTGGTTATCCCCATAGACCGAGTTCAAAAAGGGCTGTTGAACATCTCTAGACCTTCGGATTGTATCATAGCCGATGGGCGAGAGAGTAAGCGTTGTCATGTCGCCACCATGTTCTAGTTCGCGCATGGTGGAAAGCACTGAACTCATCCCGCCGTCTCTCATACTTGCGAAGGCATGGAATCGTTCAATCACTAGGACGGGATAGCTTCCGGCGCTTAGCGCGCCCTCAATGCCGGCTCTTAATATATCGCTTGGATAATCTCCCGCATCAAACTCAAGCGAAAAACCGACGGCCTTTTTGAATCGACTTGCGACCATTTTCGCGAACTGCGCGCTTGTTGACGCACTATCCGAGGGAATGCTTATGACTGTAGGGTGATGATTCGCATAAGTCGAAGGCGGGACAAGATGCTCCGCCGTCCAGCTCGCGACGAGCCTGGACGTCGCTGGCTCATCGCATCCTTGTGGGACCAGCAAAAGCATTGATCGCCCGGATTGTGCGCCCCAACAAGAAAGCGCGCGTGTGACGAACCAATCGCACGTTGTCCTCATGGATGTGCTCCGACCCGCTGATGCCTGATGTCAAATTCTTGCCAGTTTTTTTGTGCGCGGAAGCCTTCTGCGAAAAGCGGCACTGTAAAGCTGTAGAATGACGCCCGCACCGAGAGTATTCGAAGTTCAACAAGCGCGAGGAGGCGCTTTGTCCAGCCCGCCTTATCGTCGAAGCTCATCAGCGTCGGATCGAGTATTGTAAGTGCGGCAGCTTCTGGTGCCACGAGTGAACTTGACGCTGCTACGCGGAATAACAGCATCCACAGGAGGTCGCGCTCACGCGATGTATGAAGTTGGAGCATGCTTTCGATGGGTTCTAATACCTCGTAAGATTTGAATGGGAGGTTAGACTTGCCTTCCCCTATGAGCATGGCGACTGCATTTCGGACATCTGACCGTGTCGCGGTGCCACTACGAACTATATGCGACGTCGTAGCGCCGATTTGCCAAAGAAATTGTGGCATTCCTGCACAGAGATCAAGCGCCGAACTTACTGCGCTCCTTTCGAATTGGATAAATGGCGCTATGCCCGCTGGGCATACAATATTGGCGGCCATATCGGGATTTTTCAGCCCTTCAAGCTGCAACACTTGGCTGCTGCCGAAAAAGGCATTTTTATACTCACGTGTGAAAACATTAATATGGTTGCTGCCGCAAAGCAAAAACCCAATCGTGTCTACATTTTGCGAAATTTCACGGAGGCTCTGAAGAAATTGTTCTAATTCAAGCCGTTTTCGTCCTCCTGCGAGATATGGAGCTACAAGCGCTTCTGCTTCATCAACGAGAAAAATGACGCGCCGCGCCTTCGTAGTTTTCGTCCACTCGATCAAAAGGCGACTCACCGAAATTAGGGAGTCCGCAAGGCTTTCCTCATCGTAACACGCCTGTATAGCTGAGCGTGCCTGCTTCCAATCTCCCACAAAGTGTGCGCGGACCGCAGTGCATAATTTATGATTTTGATCCGACAAATTTAAGTTCTGCCGTACGAGACCATGGCGAATAGCGTCGAAAATAGTGCGAGAGACAGATGTGTCCAGATTTTCAAGCGCTACTTTACGTTCTGCAAGCGATATGTAGAATGTAATAGCCTCAGATGAATGAAGTTGCTTGAAACGCTTGTGAAACGCAAACAACAATGATGTTTTACCAATTCGACGCATTCCTGTAAGTAGCACAGGACTAGGCCGTTTAGCCGATACGAGCACTTGATTAAGGCGCTCAAGTTCTTCGAAGCGACCAACAAACGAACTGTCGATGGCCGGCGTGTTGTTTACACCGGGGTATAGTTCAAGAAGCGTGTCAGTATCTAACGTGGGTCGTCCGATTTTAGAGCGGCCAACAGACTTTACAGAGCAACTAACGTCGGCGGAAAACCGTTCGCCTGTTACGGTAAGTGCCGTGACACGCAGCCTTACCGCGTCGCGAAAGCTTGAGGAACCTGAACCGTACCACGACATGCCGAAGCGAAGCTTTATACTAAAGTCACAGGCGAAATAAAGAGGGGTTGAAGCTAAGTCGCGTCTCTTTGAGTTATCGGCAAATGTTACGTCGTCATCTGCGAAGAGCGTCGCTTCAAGCTTCGCTGGCACCAGTCCCACGGGCCTCACAACCACGGTGACGTCAATGCCATCGCTATCTTGTCGCTCGTTTCTTAGTCTAAGCCCTTCGTCAATCGTCACCTCGAGGCTTGGGCGAACAAACTCTGCGGCTATAGGAAGTGTTTTGACAAAATCTCGAAAGGGTGCAGTTTTTGCAGACGAGGAAATTTGATCAGCCAACGCCTGGGCTACGAAGACGAGGTCAGGACGGCTCGCTGCCGCGGCGCGCGTCTCGAACAACTGTTCCAAACGAGGTGCAATTGCAGAGTCGTGCTGGCCGGCAAGCCGAAGGATTGCCTCGCGACCACCGTGATCGTGCATGAACTGCAACAGCGGTGTTCGCATTGTCTGGGGGTCCGAGGCGGTCGTTACGGCATCCCAAAGCCGTTGTGCAATTAAACCAGCAATTGATCCGCTAATAAGACTTTCGAGAGCGCGGGCAGACCGCGCCGGTAGCCCTCCCGTAAAGAAGCGGCGCAAAGGTGCACCTTTGCCAAACAAACTGGCCCAAGAGCCTCCGGGACCCGGCGAGCGAGCAATTTCCACCTCGGCATCGGCGGCCAGAACCCCAGTGAACACGCCAAAGGCAAGATCAATTCGGCGCGCCTCCGTAAGCAAACGTATTGCTTCGGCATCATTGGCAAGCCAGGCAGCAGCCGTAATGAGGCAATCTACGGTGGCAGCGGGCGGCTTGGGACTGCGATCCATGCAACCGACAAAAACATTTCGAAAACTGAGCAGCCTCTCTGTTAACGCCTGACTCGCGTTGTCCGAATCCGCGTTACAAATCGCCGCTGCATCCTCCCAACGTTCTTCTCGAATTGCCAATTTTAGCTGCTCCGGCATATCGCTGTTGCTGCTGCTTCGCTCAATCGTCGAGGGCTCCACCATAAGAGGCAAAAACGCACTCGCACCTCCTTCGCTGTGAGGCAAAGTATTGAGATGAACCTCTACAGGACGCGCTTCGTTTTTACGAAGAAGAGATAGCGACGTAGTCGGCCGCTCAGCTCCCAAAATCGTAACACAAACGGACAACACCAATTCTAACGCTTCTTCAACGGAGGTCGAATCCTTCGACGGTTGGAGTGTCTCCGCCTGCGCAGTGACGAAATCCATAAACCAAGCCCCAAGCGACGAAAGCGCCTCCCTTTCCTCGGGCAAGAACAAGTGCGCGGATGCCGCCCATGACTTCATTCGCTCCAATGCTTCTTTCACCAAATCGGCGAAGCTCTCCGAAATCGAAGCTAAGAGCCAGTGTCGAGCGTAAAGGCTACGCTCGCTAAACTGAGAAAGGGCTTTGTTTAGCTCCGGAAGGTTATCCGCCACCTCGGCCATTGCGATTTCTGTGACTAAGAGGTGTTGACGCTCCCCCGAGCGATCTTCGAACGCTGTGTCCCAAGATTGTTGCAACTCCTCTAAGGTCGAGCGATCGCTGACAGCGCTTACCCAAGCGTCGCGAAGGAGCATCTGCAAGCGCTCTCGCATCGGGGGCGATCCGCGCTTCTCTTCCTCCACCGCTCTTGCAATAACGTCTTCCTCAAGTTCAAGCTCGATAAGTTCTAACCGTTCAGCTGCTTCACTTAGAGCAAGTATCGAAAGAGCCGCCTCAAAAGACGAGAACGTACCGCAAGCTTCGAAGAATGAACGACCGAACCGAGCTATTAACGTATCGCAGCGCATGTTTAACTCGATTACCGCTGGAGCTACCGCGCTTTCAATTATTCTTACGAGCGACGGATCTGCGATCTCATTTGCGTATCTCAATGCCGCAGAATACTGCTGGTTGATAAGAAGCTGTTCGACAATTTCTCGGCGAGTGGGTACGCGTCCGATATATCGCCAGCGCAATATGCTAGCGACAACAATGGTGCTGGAGGGTGCGCATTCAAAATGAAATTCGGGGAGGTCGATCGCTTCATCTTCACCTTGGCCTGAAGTCTCCCAAGCTCGTCGCGAAAGCGCCTCCGCGGTACCCATCAAGGTTGGTTCGATGGGATTAGGAGTAACGCCTCGGAGCATATCCGATATTTGACTCTCAAACCATTGGATAGATCCAATTATGCCGCCATGACGAAGTTTATTCTCTAGCTTAGCAATTTCACATTGCAGCTGTTTCAGTCGCGGATCTAGCGCTCCATGTTGCTCAAAAAGAAAATCATCGAGGAGCTGTTTTGAAGTAAACAAATAACGGTCAAGCTGCTCACGGTGCCGAGCTTCCAACTGCTTATCGGACTGAGCACCCCTTACATCAAAGAATACCTGGTCACCAGGTTTTCCAGTGGTAATCTCGTCAGCTAGAATTTGCGCCGCAGCGGTGGACAGTTGGTTATTAACAACGATTGGCATTAGTAGTGTCTCGCGAGCGTGCTCGCGCAAACGACGAAAATTGCCTTTCATGGTCACAGGCGTATTGATGAATTGAAGAAGCGCCTTTGCTGCACCCGACGTATCTTCACCTGGTGGCAGTAAAAGACGTTGCAGCTCAATACCTCTGGAAACCAAACCAATACTAGAAGTAATCAATTCAATTAAATCAACAACATTCCGGCCTGCAAACTCGACGTCAGACAACC
>JARLIE010000239.1 GCA_031291875.1 Minisyncoccota bacterium
ATGTTTCGAAAACACTTCTTTCCGAAACGCCATGTTCGTTCCGAACGGCGCCTCTTTCAGTTCCCCGGCTTCAGTACCAAGATCGAAGATAGCCAGAGGTGCAAGTGCGTAGCGCCTATGTGGTTCCAACCAGGTCGGCAGTGTGAAGCCGGCCTCGATAAGAATTCGTCCGCCCGCGCCCGACCATCTTGTGTCGGCCAGCGTTGAAGTCAGGTTGTGGAGCCAGTCTGAATCGACCTCAACGTCATCGTCCATGAAAGCCAGGATTTCCGCGTCTGTCAGACGGATCCCGGAATTTAACGCATGCGATTTCCCTTGGCGCGGCTCGAAGGCATATCGAAAACGTCCCGGATAGCGCCTGCAGAACTCTTCCGCAACAGCGCGTGTCTGGTCCTTTGAATTGTTGTCGACGATTAGCACTTCCCAATCGACAGAGTCCGGCATCCTTGACAGTGCGACGCTTTGCAGCGCCTTCGTCAAGCTCTGGTAGCGATTGTATGTGCACAAAATCGCGGTAACGTCCATCAATAGGCCTCTGTAACTAACTTTGAGAATGCGGATATGTCTTCTAATTCGCACCCTTTGTATCTATGAACTGTTGGTAAGTCTGCGCAATTTCTCCCATAGTGAGCCAAACCTGACACTTGTTGTAGAAACGGCGCCGAGAATCGAGCGTAAGCATCCATTTGAGAATTCGCGGTAAAAGGAAACGCACAACGAGACTTAAGAGGCTTAAGAACTGACGAGGAATACCAAAGACCGGAGGAGTAGGGCCGCGTTCGATAATTCGTGTACGCCCATAATCAAGCCACCAACTGCGAAAAAACTTCTTACTGAGCCTCTCCTCGGGCACAGGATGTTCGACCACGGCCGATGGTTCATACTGCAGGCTTTCACCGGCCGACATTAGTCGGTTTCCGAACTCAGTGTCTTCCCCCATCACAAGACTGTTTCCGCAACGGCCCAGATCCGTGCGAAACATACCGTGTTTTTCAAACATGCTTTTGCGGAAGGCCATGTTCGTCCCGTACGGAGGTCGCTTCATTTTGCCGGCTTGGTTCCCGAGATCGAATACCGGAAGAATCGCGCCAACAAGATCCATTTTGCCGCCAACCGTGAACCATTCTGGCGGGCTGAAATCCAGCGGTGGCACGATCCGCCCTCCGGCGCCAGCCCGTTTCTCGTCGAACAAAGAGGCAGTAAGGTTTTGCAACCAAAGTGGCTCGGCAATCACGTCGTCATCAATGAACGCGATAACTTCTCCGCGCGATTCGCGTATGCCGGTATTCCGAGCCCTGGACAAACCCTGGTGCGATTCAAATATATAACGAAATCTCTCCGGATATCTGCGACAGTACGTTTCAACAATCTCACGGGTTTGATCGGTCGAGTTATTGTCAACTACGACTACCTCCCAATTGACA
>JARLIE010000240.1 GCA_031291875.1 Minisyncoccota bacterium
AATGATTGGCCTAGTCGTCAAAATAATTGCGTTCACAGGCCCTCAGCGAGCGGAGAAGATACGGCGACGCAGTCATTTCCGCTGACCCGACGCGTGGCACGAATTGCTAGCACTAGCTTTCAGTCGTCACAGTCGCCACAATTGCGGAGACTCCAAAACTGGAGTAACCGAGGAGAAGCAATTGAGCGGGATCGAAGCAATCAGACTAAAAAATCTCCGAGCGCTCTCGGACACCGGGTTTGTGGATCTAAAACCGATCACGCTGCTCGTTGGCAAGAATAGCGTAGGTAAAAGTACGTTTGCGCGAGTGTTTCCGCTTCTAAGGCAAAGCGTTGAAGAGAATCGTCGCGCGCCGTTGCTATGGTGGGGGAAGTACGTTGACTTTGGGACATTTGAAGATGCAGTGAGTCGCGCGAGTTCCAAGCGCGACATGCATTTCGCATTCCGCTTCGTTGTTGACACCAGGCGCTCGCCCACAGATTCGCCCAGTCGCCAAGCGTTCAGGCTTGCCAAAGACACCACGTTCGATGTTGAGGTCGCCATCGAAGAATCAGAAGGAAATACCTTCGTTTCCCACGTGAATATCCGCGCGTTCGATTTGAGCTGCGACATCGCACTTCAGCCAAACGGACATATCGAGAAAATAAGTTGCGGTTCGGCAACCTGGATTCGAGCCGCCCTCCCGGCAAGTGCAGACATCTTGCCCATTGGCCATACAGGCGAGGTTTTTCCGAATATCCACTTTTACCGTAGGGTAAAGCAGAAGGACAGTGAACAAGAATCGTTTCGCCCGATCGATATCTTGGGAGCGCGGCTGGCGGGAATGATCCGCGGATATTCTCACGGAAATACTACGCAGTCCAAGTTATCTGAAATCGCCGCTGAGATCCCTATCGGTCCCGTCGACGATGTGCTGCAAGCTGTGAAGAACATTCCAGGCCCCTACACATGGCGTCGCTCGACCACGTCCTTTACCGCACAGCATCCCGGCTTCCGCGAGCTCCGAGAATGGGCGTTTGTCAGTCGCGCAGGAAACTTGCTGCGGTACTTCAACGAAGAGCTGCGGCTTTTCGCGCTTGGTGTGCGTTACATTGAACCAATCAGAGCGACTGCTCAACGATATTATCGATCGCAGGAACTTTCGATCGATGAGATCGATTCGAAGGGCGCAAATATCGCCATGCTGTTGCACAGCATGGCAGCGCATGAACTTCAGGCGTTCAACAACTGGCTTCAGTTGAATCTAGGTATCGGCGTAGTGGCCCGAAAGGACGGTGGTCACGTATCACTAAAGGTAGTGACAGGAGCAGACCAAAAGGAAACCAATCTCGCAGACGTAGGATTCGGCTTGTCGCAAGTACTGCCAATTGCAACCCAAATCTGGTCCTCAACTTCGCCGTTTCGAAAACGGCGACTTGGTCGGGCCAATTACCCCACTTGTTTCGTCGTCGAGCAGCCG
The DNA here is from genome assembly GCA_031291875.1 of Minisyncoccota bacterium. Lineage (GTDB taxonomy): Bacteria > Patescibacteriota > Minisyncoccia > Phycocordibacterales > UBA2100 > UBA10103. Next base: position 1,460 of record JARLIE010000240.1, read on the forward strand.
GAGTTGCATCTCCATCCTGCGTTCCAAGCGCGCATCGCTGACCTATTTGTCGGTGCGATATCGACGTACGGTTCTCATGCTCAAAAAGAGCTCCGAATCGTCGCAGAGACTCACAGTTCAAGCTTGGTCAATCGAATTGGAGAGCTCGTAGCAGATGGCAAAGTTGATAAGAATGACGTTCAAGTGATTCTCTTTGATCAAAGTCCAGACACGTTTGAGACGGTAGTTCGAATTGCAGAATTCGACGAAGATGGCGTGCTACAAAATTGGCCGCTAGGCTTCTTCTCAGGGACATCAGAATGATCATTTGGATTGATGAGTCATTTGATGGCCTTGATCTGACGGTTGACGCTATAGCTCGCGACGCGATCGAAGCAGCATGCTGTGCCGCCGCACGTGGCCATCATTTCATGTTCGGTCCGAGAGGTCTTCTTAAAAGTGTCAGCGCGTCTTCCGCACTAAGCATGACAGCGAGAGGGGTGCTTGCAGAGATCGTGGACCAATATTCATTTTTGGCCGGGTTAATAAAACGGTTGACATACCGAATCGATATATTACGCAATCTTCCGCTCGTCGAACGGCGTGGAGACACCCATTGGGCGGTGCCAGCTGACCAAATAGCCGCGAACGGAATCCGTCCAACCGTTCTGCTAGCAGAAAACTCGCGTGACGCCGAAATTTACGTCAGTGCTGCCAAGCATTTTCAAATTAACGATCGCCTATCTGACGTGCAAATATGCGTCGAACCTCGGAACGGAAATGGTGCCGGCATTTCCACTGAACTCGCAAAAATAGCATTGCGCTCCGCAGAGTGGTGTCTGTGTGTGACTGACAGCGACATCGAGTTCCCTGGCGGAACCTCTGGCGTCATCGCCGGTGCGTGCTCAAAGGCTGTAAGTCAACAACCTCACGCAGTGACGCGGCACGTTGCAACTACTGGACGCGAACTGGAGAACACTATTCCCATATCGCTTCTAGCACCAGTCGTCGAAAGGACCCACCCCGAGGAGTGGCAACAATACGTCGATTGCGAGACGACATTCGGTAAAGAGGCATTGCAATATGCGGACCTGAAGAATGGGATGACTCTGTGTGCGCTACTGTCGAAGCGCCCGACCGCGCCAGAGCGGACCTTTTGGCTTGGAAAGGTCCGGGAACAACGCGCGGTGCCTCACTGCGTCAACAATGAAAGGTGCGATCAATCGGCCCACGCCAATTGCACGATCCTACCGGGATTTGGAGACCGCACGGCCGAGCACGTTCAGGCGAGTATGGAGAGAGAATCCGTACGAAAAATGTTCAACGTGGCTCAAACCTCTCATAACTTCGATGCTTGGCTGAAGCTCGGCGAGGATGTTTTTTTTGCCGGAGCGGCTCCGAAACGACTGCGGGTCTAGCCATCTCCCCGGATCCTACGGCGAGGTAGCATGAGGCTCAAGCGGATTTCGGCGTCTTGATCGAATAAACGTTGAACCGGACAACCTCGTCGCCGATCCAGTCATTGAGCTGCGCGAATCGTCGCTGCAATGGCTCGATTTCATTACGCCCGAACACCTCGGCCGCTGTGTCGGCCGCACCAAAGCCGCCCGTATTGCTCGGCACGATCCCCATGAGCTGCGGCGGAACTCGATGCGCCGCGAGCAGGTCGTCGCGTGTGACATTTTTGATATTGAAAAACTCGTCTTTTGCAGTGACCTCGGAAACGGGAATGAGCTGAATGCCGTCTTTCTTGCCATTCGGCGCGTACATGAACAGGTTGCGGAAATTGCCTGGCCCCTTGCTGTTTTTAAGCGCTGCGCGCATGTCGTCGACATCGGTTTGCGACTGCGCCGCATCCGTCATGTACAGGATAAAACCCGCGTGCGAACCATTCTCGTAATACCGCCGGCGAAATAGTGTCGCCGACTCGTTCAACCATGCCGCATGCAGGGCGCCGAGATATTCGGGCAAGCCGTACACCTCCTGATTAATGTCCGGTTCCATCAAATGATGCACGGTGCCGGCCGCGAACTCGTGCGACACCTGCCACCCGTTGACCTGATAGAAACGCTGTAGGTCCGTCGCGCGGCGCATATACTTAGCCGGCGCACGCTCGAGCGCGAGCGGTCCGCCTAGCCGGTTCTTTCGCAGCTCAAGATACCCATTGCCGAACGTGAGGAAATCGAGCGCCCACTTATCGAACACTTCGCGCGTGAGCAACCTGTGCGGAATGAACGTCGCCGATAGCACGTTGCGTTTAAAGTAGATCGCCGAACCGTGATGAACGCCGGCGCGGAATGTCTTGTCCAGGCCCGACCAGGACACCGGCGGCTCGAACCAATTGCCGGCCGACCACGTTTCTACGTAATCCAGAATCTCGGCGCGATCC
>JARLIE010000241.1 GCA_031291875.1 Minisyncoccota bacterium
AAATCGGATTTCACATTAATAAATCCATAGCTTAATTATCTGAATTAAATCAAACAAGACATTAAACCCAACTGTAAGTGCGTGTCACATCAATTTTCCAAAAATAGGGCTCAATCTGAAGGGTCGGCAGCAGCGACGAAATAAGTACCTTGATCGGTAAATTTGACATTTCAATACATTTTATTACATTTGTCTCCGGTGGGATTGGACCTGCTCCCGGAAGTGCAAACTGATTTTTTAGTGTTCGTTTTAATGTTCTGACATCGCCTTGATTTGGTTATGATTTCGTCATTCAGCGCAAATAGCCGGATCATCGGCCCCAATGGCCGGTACGCGCGCCTAATGTGATGATGTTTGATATTCGATGTTTGAATTAAGGCGGCTTCCCCGAGCCCTCCTTTCAAAACCATTGCGCAACCTACTCGGTGTTAGCTGAGCTGACGCCGCCACACCGAGACGATCGTGTCGACGATCTTCGTGGAAGGAAATTGTGTGAGCGCGCGATCGCGTCCGCTATGCGCCATGCTTTCGAGGTCGAGCCGACCAGCGAGCACGTCTTCGAGTATGGCCGCAAGTTCCTCTTCGGACCGGTAAGTCAGCATATCGCGGCCTTGGACAAAGTGCGTCTCCAATATCTCATTGGGAGCTGCGATCACACTCGCGCCCGCCGTGAACGAGGCAAGCGCACGCTCGTGAAAGCCGGTCTGATGTGGCAGCGGACACACCACGCACTTCGCGTCGTTCATCGCGTACAACAGGTCCGGGAACGATCTCTGGCCGATGAAGTTCAGCTTGGTATGCGCGTAGCGCTCCCTTACGTCGTGGTCGGAGATGAGCGTCACCGGCAGGTGGTTGATTGCGCTGACGAGGCGATCTCGCCGCTCGAACTTCACAAAATCTAGGACGGAACTGATTAGAAAGCGCACGTCCGCATTGCGCATGTCGAAATGAATGCCACACTCCTGGCAAGCGAGAAGGGTCTGAATGAGCGGGTCGACATTCAGATCGCCAATCGCCGATTCCGTCACACTCTCGAAGATCTCACGAAACACGCGTCCTTTGTAAGCGCGCACCTCCGAGTATCGCTGGCGTGTATTGTCCGAACTGGACAAGCCGACTGGAAGCAGGATATCGAGCCCGCGCGACGCATGAGGGCGTTGCCCCTCGGTAACGGTGTTGGGAAACGTGATGCCGGACACCACACGCACGCTCTTCACCCCGAGCAACCGGGCAATATGCGCGTAGGTGTAATCGGTTGAGAGCAGCCTACGGAACTTGCCGACCGAATCGATCTGATGCGCCATCGACTCGTGCACAGGGCAATCGTGCATAAAGT
>JARLIE010000242.1 GCA_031291875.1 Minisyncoccota bacterium
ATACTCCGCAAAATAGAAATACATCGTGCGCGCTTCAAATAAGGGATGCCGGTAGATGTGAATGCCATCTATTGTCTCTCGCCGGGCGGTAGCACCCTGACCAACCGGGCAAATTACCGACACCTCGTATCCCGCCCTCACGAGCGTTGTCGCTTCATTCCACACACGACGGTCGAACGGAACGGGAAGATTCTCGACGATAATGAGAATCCGTTTCGGGCGTGACAAATTACCAGCTGATGCCATCGTACTGTCCATCGAGACGACTGTGATCCTGGATGCGAACCAGATCGATAACAAATTGGTCGGGGCGTATGCGGGGAGCTATGCTACGGAATTCCGGATCACCGTTTCCAATTACAATGATCTCGCCGTAGGAAAGTGCGTCATCGAGCGACTCCACTAGCAAGGAGGAAACGTGAGGAATCATACGCAATAGGTAATCCCTATTCGCGCCCACGAGCTTTGACAAGTTCACGTTGCGATCGAAAATTCGAACATCGAATCCCTTGCCAATGAGTCGTTCAATTATTTCCAATATTGGGCTCTCTCGAAGATCGTCAGTTCCGGCTTTAAAGCTCATACCTAGGATGCTGACAGGGCGCTTTCCGAGCTGAAGAATCATTTCGAAGCCGCGAGTCGTCTGCTTTTCGTTCGAGGGAATAATGGACCCAAGAAGCGGCAGATCTAGATCGAGTGAGCGCGCCTTGTGAACCAGAGCGCGAACATCCTTTGGAAGGCAGGAACCACCGAACGAAAACCCCGGCTTAAGATAATAGCCCGACAGGTTCAATTTTAAATCCTGGCAAAAGATGTCCATAACTTCATGGCTGTCAACACGGAGGCTCTTGCAAATAATTCCAATCTCATTGGCGAACGCGACTTTCAGCGCATGCCATACGTTGTCGGAATACTTTATCATCTCGGCGACTTCTATCGAAGTTCGGATCAAGGGCGCCTTGATCGAACTATAAAGCGACTCCATCTCGTTGCCGGTCCTGTCATCGCCCGCCCCGATCACCGTTTTCGAGGGGTTATGAAAATCATCCAGCGCGTTGCCTTCACGGAGAAACTCCGGATTGCTGCCTACGCCAAACCCAATTCCTGCTTTCTTGCCGCTCGCCTTTTCAAGCTCCGGAATAACGATGTTGCGGATAGTCCCTGGAAGAACAGTGGATCGAACAATTACCGAATGCCAAGATGACTTTTGACGAAGCGCGGTTCCGATTTCAACGCACACCGATTTCAAGGAACCGGTGTCTAGGTCACCGTTCTTTCTACTAGGTGTTCCGACGCAAATAAGAGATAAATCGGTCGAGAGAATAGCGTCTGGGGCCTCGTGCGTCGCCCTCAGTTGCCCGCGAGCTACGCCATCGCAGATAGCTTGATCGAGGTTTTTCTCGATTACCGGTGCTTTTCCCTGATTTATAAGCGCCACCTTGGCTTGCGAGTAATCAACCCCTACGACCGAATGACCGAACGTGGTCAGGCAGCCCGACGTCACGGCGCCGACATAACCAAGACCAAAAACACTAATCTTCATTTTCAATTCATCACAAAATTAGTCGCCCAAAAATCCTCGACTTAGCGTCAAGAGGCGGCCACTCAATTATCCGGAAGTGATCGTGCCAATAAACTTCTAGCGAATGCAGCTCTGACAATCCATACAATTAATATAAAATGCTTAATCTGAAAACAGAAAATTGGCAAAAAGACGAGATCGGCTCAGATAATGTGATTAATTAGCTGCAGATCACTCACGAGCAATGGCAGGTTTGGAGCTTCTAGGGCTGCTCATCTCCGAAAAAGGACAAAGCCTATAAATTCATGCGATTCGGATTGCCGCCGCCTTGAGCCAGATGTCGGTCAGCCGCGATACGTAGGCATCGATTTCGTAATGCTTGACATGGTCGCGCTTAGCCGCTGCACCAAGGAAATCTCGGAACTTTCCATCTTCGATTAATCGAAGAAGCGCATCTGTCAGGGCATCGACGTCGCCCGGCGGTACAAGGAGACCATTGGATTCATGCGCGATGACATCCGCCACGGCTCCAACCGGTGTTGCGATGACTGCGATACCACAAGCAAACGCCTCAAGAATCGACATTGGTAGGTTTTCGGCAAACGAGGGCAGAACAAATATGTCAGTTCCGCGAAGGACCTCGCTAGCGGCGGTAGAATCTAGCCAGCCTGGGACTTTGACGCGATCTTCAATGCCCAACTGCTCCGCACGCGCGATCGTCTCCGGCACTTCACCATTGCCAGCGATCGTAGCCACCCAATCTTGACGGCTGGCTAGGCGCCCAAGAGCCTCAACCAGCTGAGGAGTACCTTTGCGCTGGCCGAGTTCGCCCAGAAAAGAGATCCGGACACGCCCGTCCGTTGCGGATACGCGAGCGAAGCGGATCGGAGCTGTCGCGTTTGGAAGCACGATGATTTTATCCTCAACCTCCGGCACGTGGTCCGTAACCAGTTTGGACCAGTATTTCCCGAGCACGATTATGCCGGCGCTTTCCACAAACAACCGATCGACCTGCTTGCGGACATATGGCCCCGCTGACGGCCAGAATTGATGAAACCTTGAGCCATGCAAGTGGACAACATAGGGCACACCAAGACGTCGAGCCACGCGCGCCAGGAATGCCTTCCGAATCGCGCTTCCCCCAGCCGCGAGATTGATGTGCAGGAGATCCACCTCACCGCGCCGCTTGGCCGTCCAAAACCGAATGAGCGCCCAGCTAAAGATGAGCGGCGCCCAGATCAGCATTCCGGTTCCCCTCGTGATCAATCGGGATACCTGGATTCGGCAGTTTGGGCTGTTTTCGATTGTATCAACAATAAGGTCGGTCAAGCGGTCTATCCCGCCTCGCTGCCGCGCCCCAAAAGGGGTTGCTATCAGAACACGGAGAATAGGAGCCTGAAGCATCAGTATCTTCCACTAAACAAACACGTTCGGGTTACCTATCCCAAAAACTAACCCAAGGAACACAAAATCGCTCCTGGATGGTGGTGGCGCCGCCAGAAAACTCGGCAATCGATGCGACAGCGTCGCCACTAGTCTTCGCGCAGACTATGTCGTCAATAATCTAAAAGGAACGCCTTTTATCACGTTCTGATTTCGACAGTTAATCAACCGAACGGGTAGATCCTTCTTTCGCGTGGGTTAACAGCCGTTCCCGGCCACCTGATGTATTTATGCGGCTTAAATATTGGCTCCTATACTGAGTAAGGCGAAACCTAGTTTGGCTTGGAAGGCACAAAAGTGGTATAAAAGTTTAAGATTATGGAGACCGTCGTAGCGGTGCATTGAGTTCGGCCGATCAAATTTCAACCGCTGCCGAGGAGAATATGGAGAAGATATTGCATTTTGAAACGCGTTCGATTTGTAGGCTGCAGTGCGCATTGCCCACCATACGGAAGACTTTAAGGGTGGTTGGTAATCCAGGATAAGCGGAGTCAGAATGTCCGGCAACTGGCTGGGATTCAGCCGAATCGAACGGGAAGCTAGTAAACCTCAGGGCAATAGATCAAAAAATGACGACATTTCGAGGCAACAAACCGTGGGACAACGCCCGACGCGAACTCGATTGCTGGGCTACGGCCGGCTTGACGGCAAAGTTCTGGGTGCGCGATGATGACGCCATCGAAACGTCGCAGAGTTTGGAACGACTGCGTGATTTTGCAGACAACTACGGGATAAGAATTGGGCTCGCGGTGATTCCAGGAAAAATCCGTCCTAATCTTACTGATTTCCTAGATCTTAGTCCGAAGCAATTTTATCCCATGTGCCACGGTTGGAATCACATCGATCATGGTCGGGTGAACAAGCCCGGTGAATTTGGTCCCGATCGACCTCTTTCAAACATGATTAATGATGCACGGTCAGCGCTAAGTCTGTTCAGCGAACGTTTTGACACTGTAAAGGCGATATTTGTTCCCCCGTTTAACCGCGTCACACCCGCTGTAGTTAGGGCTCTTCCGAATATCGGCTTCTTCGGCGTCTCGCTAATGCCGAGCTACCTTGAGCGCAAAGTGCTGCAATTTGGCCCTCCACTTGCCTGGACCAACTTAATCAAGATCCCGGAGTTCTCGGGAAGTCCACGAATCGATGTTCATCTAGATATGATAGACTGGAAGACCAACACGGCTCGGGAAACGGACAGGATTGTCGATCATCTCGTGCGGCATCTTCGCGGCAGACGATTAGGCCTCTTGCCGGCCAGCACACCAATCGGTTTGTTGACGCATCATTTGGTGCACAATGATGAGATTTGGCGCTCTTGCAACGAAGCCTTGGAAGTTCTTCGGTCTGACAATGCCGTGGAGTTCATTGACGTAGGCAGATGGGCTGATGATTACTCCCTG
>JARLIE010000243.1 GCA_031291875.1 Minisyncoccota bacterium
CCCGCGGCTTTCCGAAACGACTTCCTTTTTCGCCGCGCCGCCGCGCCGCTCGTCCCCGCAACCACCCGCTAGCCGAGTTGCGGCTCGCGATTCGAGCACGAGATCTTGAACGCCCGGCAGAACGGCGGTGATTGCACTCCGCAGCTTCTCCAAATAATGGGCATGAATCCAACTTCTCAGAAACTTCGTCGGTACGCTCAAATAAGCAATTCCCTCGACGATTTTTTCCAACTCGAGCGACTTGAACCAGGAAAAATAGATCGCGTCGCCAACCTCTCGGCGAAATCGCTCGCAAAACGCCTCCCAAAGTTTGGCGTCGTTTTGGCTGTCTTGATCGCCATCGGTCACTTTTTCCAGTCGCACTTTCGACATTTCTCGCATCTTCAATCAGGAGCTGGACGCCCTTGGTAAGGTCCCGAGGACCCCATTGATAAACCACAGATAGCCCATGACGTTCTGAGCTTTCTTGAATTTTCCGCAGATCTATGAGCAGACTAACGAGGCCAACTCGTCGGGCCTCGTCCCCACATCGTTGACATCGACCAAATAAAAACGCGACGAACACTTGTTTGTATCTTCTTCATATTCGTCACCTTAATATTAGGCCGAAGCCTCAGCACTATTATCTCTCTAAAAAATAAATAAAATACCGTATCTCGCCCCAGCATCAAAGACTACAAAACCTACATCGAGAAGTACGAATATCTTATTTTCTGCAATGACAACTTGCGGTCAACTAAGCGGCCCTATACGCCGCGATCAATACCTTTCATTTCCATTTGTCTTCAAACCATACACAGGGGGGTGGGCCGATGCAACGCCTCAAATGTGCGACTTGAAACCGTCGGGGCGAGGCCCTGACGAGAACGCCTCTGTGGGATTGGACGAATCCTGCGAGAGCCCTCAAAAAGCCGAAGCCAAGATCAAGGGCGACCCGTCCCCGCAGGGTTCGTGCTGTCGCCGAGGAACCGATTCGGGGCTTCAAGTCATCGCTGTCAAGGCCCCGGACGAAATCCACTTTCAGCGCTTTAGGAATAATACGTTGTTTTTTATGTGGCTTTATTGCGCGCGTGCGCCGACCGTCACAAAATTTGTAAGGGGTAGTTCAGAGCAGTTGACCTCGCCCCTTGAATCGCCCTCGTTCTAAACAGACTCCATAGCAACGAGGTGGAGATGTGGAAGAGCCGTTTCAACGAAGGGCAGATAATCGGAATTTGAAGGAGCAGCAGGCGGGGATCACGGTCGCGGACCTCTACCGGAAACACCAAATCGGCGACGCGATCTTTGTGGCTGGCGTTCGAAATACCGCGGGGTGGAACTCCAGCCGATTAGCTGCGCGGCATCCGCCGGAGGGTTGCCGAGGAAGGGCAGATGGGACTCGTCATCGAGACGATCGGCCTGGCGGGGCGAAATTGAGGATCGGCCTCGCCAATTTCGCTTGCAACATGCGCCGCTTCGTCTTTCTTCAAAGGAAAGCCGCCGCCGCGTGAGGCCGCGGCGACAGAA
>JARLIE010000244.1 GCA_031291875.1 Minisyncoccota bacterium
CGGCCGCTGGCGTCGATGAATTCCTTGGTCGCCTTGGTGACGACGGTGTAGCCGTTGTAGTCGAGCCAGTCGATCAGGGGACGGATCGACGAATATTCCTGATCCTCGATGATCGCGGTGTAATAGAACGCGCGCAGCAGGGTTCCGCGGCTCTGGAATTCCTTGAGAAGTCGCTTGTAATCGATGTCGAAGCCTAGGGTCTTGGCGGTTGCGTAGAGGTTGGCGCCATCGATAAAGAGGGCGATCTTATTGGAAGCAGGGGACATTCCGTGTTCTCACGTGGTTGATACCGGTAAACTTTTTGGCGCAGTGGTAAGCGGTTCTGCGCATTCACAAGGACGATAGCGCCAAAGCCTGGCGGAACCGGTTGGACAGGTGCCGCCGCAATTGAGGAAAGGTCTTGGTAATCGAAAGTGGATTTTGACGACGCAATGAAGCGTTTTCTTGTCCGCCCAGCCGTTTGTGACGGCTCAAAACGCTCCGCTTCTAGGCCCCCACGGTTGGTTAGCAGAGCAAATTGCGGAGGCCAAATCACAATTTTGTCTTGCAGAAAGACCTCCGCCCCTATAACTACCCGAGAATAATCAACATATTCCGTCCCATTTAACGGAGCGACAGTCGATGGCGCGCGTCACCGTAGAAGATTGCATTGATAAGGTCGACAACCGGTTCGATCTGGTTCTGCTGGCGGCACACCGCGCCCGCATGATCTCGTCCGGCTCGCAGCTCACGATTGACCGCGATAATGACAAAAACCCCGTGGTATCGCTGCGCGAAATCGCGGACTCGACGATTTCCCCCGAGGATTTGCGCGAGGAACTGGTTCATTCGTTGCAGAAATTCGTCGAAGTCGACGAACCGGAGCCCGATACGGTGCCCTTGATCGGGTCGGCCGGTGCCAGCGTCGATGCCGACGACACCGAGGTCGCGGTCGAACGCATGACCGAGGAAGAGCTTTTGAAGGGTCTCGAAGGCCTGGCGCCCCCGGAAGAGCAGCCCGAGGAGGACGAGTAGGTCGTCCACGTTGCA
>JARLIE010000245.1 GCA_031291875.1 Minisyncoccota bacterium
GGCACGAACCTTCTCACCGGCACCCTCGGCACGATCAATGGTCAGACATTGACCGCGGGTGGCACGATCACCGTTGCTTCGACGACGCTCCTTGCCAACAACAATACGTTCAGTGGCAATACCACGTTCACGGCATCAACCACTTTCACCAAGGTAGTGAATATCGCGAATGCTTCTTCAAGCCTCACGACGCTGGGTACCACCTGGTTCTCTGGTCTCACCAACGCGATCCTCTCAACTAATGCAAATGGCCAAGTCGTCGCCACCACCTCGGTTGGCGCGGGTTACATCAGCGGCACTCTCGGCGTCGGTAACGGTGGCACTGGTTCGACGACGCTCTCAGGGATCTTGCTCGGCAACGGAACATCGCCCGTACAAACACTGGGAATCGGCACGGGCCTTCAGCTTTCAGGCGGCACGCTTTCAACCAACAACATCCCGAACGCTTCGCTCCAAAACTCCACAATCTCCGGCGTTTCGCTCGGTGGTACTCTCTTCAATCTCTCGGTCAATTCGACCTTGAGCGGCAGCCCGTACAACGGCGGCGCAGCGCAGACCTTTGGTCTTAATCTTGGTAATGCCAACAACTGGACCGCGCTCCAAACGTTTTCGAACGCCACCTCCACACTTTTCAGTGCAGGCACGATTTGGGACACCGGCCTCTCGAACGCACTTCTTTCCGTCGATCAAAACGGCAAAATAATCGCGACAACTTCAATCGGAACTAACCTTCTTTCGGGAAATCTCGCGACGATCAATGGCACCACCATCGCCGAGAACGGCACATACACGATTCCAGCCGCTTCTTCAACCTTGCTCGCAAACAACAACACCTTCAGTGGCAACAACACGTTCACCGCACTCTTGAATCTAAGCAACGGTTTCGTAGCAGCAGCGTCCTCGACCGTCACCAATAACTTTACGGTGACAGGAACCGCGAATGTCGGTGCACTTTCGATCGGTTCGCTCAACGGAATCTTGAAGACCGTGAGTGGAGCGGTCGTAACCGCGACCGCCGGCACCGACTACCAAGCGCCGATTACCGCGAGTTATCCGATCCTGTTTTCCGGTAACAATCTTTCTCTCGGCTTCGGCACCACGACAACCAACACCTGGAGTCAGCTCCAGACGCTCACGAGCGGCTTCATCGCAAATTCGTCCTCCACGGTCGTCGGCAACTTTACCGTGCAGGGAAGTCAGACTTCGTTAAACCAAGCTTCCACCACACTCTTCACTAACTCCGGCGCTACGTATCTCACCTCAATCACCAACGGCCTCCTCTCTACTAATGCAAACGGCCAGGTAGTTGCCACCACCTCAGTCGGTGTGAATTACCTCTCAGGCGTTCTTCCGATCGCAAACGGCGGCACCGGCACATCGAGCGCGCCGCTCTACGGCAACTTGCTCGTCGGCAACGGCAGCAACGGCTACAATTATGTTGCGACCTCAAGCCTTGGTCTCCCGACCTTTACAAATCTCTCCTCATCCATCGCTGCCGCCTACGACTTCCCGCAAGCAGGCAACGGCACTTCAACCCTCACGCAGTTCAATGGTGGTCTCACCGCGTTTGCATCCTCGACGATCGGTAATGGAAACCAAACTGGCGGCCTCACCATCAACGGCGGCGCGACGACGACAGGGAATTCATATGTTTCGGGCGAGGCTTTTAGCGGCTCAGGATTCCGCGTGGCGAGCATAGTTGGAGACGATGTGAATAACGCGCCATGGTATGGCATCGGTGCGGCCTCCAATTCAACCGTTCAACTCGCCGGATACTTCGGACTCAGTTTCGTTACAAATTTTGGAAACGTCCTATTGAGTCAGTCCGGTAACTTCGGTATCGGTACGACGACCCCGGGATCCATTCTTTCGGTTAACGGAGTGGGGAACTTCGTGAACGGTGCAACTTCGACGCTCTACAACGGTTTGCAGGTCCCGAGCTTGAGCAACTCCGGCGCTACCTACCTCACCTCAATCACCAACAGCCTCCTCTCCACCAACGCAGGTGGCCAAGTCGTCGCCACCACCTCAATCGGCACCAACTACCTCACCGGCACCCTCGCTACTATCAATACAACCCCCATCACCGCCGGCGGTACCTTCACCATCACCGCTGCTTCCTCAACACTCCTTGGTGACAACAATACGTTCACCGGAGCAAACACCTTCACTAAAGCACTGACGCTCTCGGGCACTACCGGCACAACAACCATCGCTGCAGGCCAAGGCTTCACGATTGGATCGCAATTTATCGCACAGCAAGGAAGCGGTGACGCATTCTTCCCAACAGTAGGCGGCCACGTGTACTTGGGTGCCTCTGGTATCGGCGGCGGCAAC
>JARLIE010000246.1 GCA_031291875.1 Minisyncoccota bacterium
CGGCGAAATGGCTGCGGACGAGCGCGGCGAGACGGGCCCGCGCCGCCAAGCGCGGCCGCCGGTCGGCGTGGCGGGACGGAGTCCAGAAGGGCGAGGCGGAGGTCAAGGCGGGTCAGGTGGTAATCGGATTCGCCGAAGCGCGCCAGGGCGGGCCCGTTTGGGTAGGGGGTCAGTCTGAATTTCCGCGGCGCGCCGGGAGCGGACACTTGCGCCGGTTGCTCGGCGGTCAACAGCGAGCGAAGGAAGCGAGATTGCCGAGCGGCGGCACACCATCTATGCCGTTGTGAACGACACCGGCGTTATCGGTCCTTCGGTCAAATAGCGGAATTGGCCTAATGGCACAGCTTTTGAAGCCCGACATGCCCGCAGTGCTGGAGCGGACACACCTCGCTCAGACCTTCGATGCTTTCCTGATGCCCGTATACGAGGCTGGGTCCAACGCGATCCACGCACTCCTCGAAAGATTTGGTGGCTCCAACATTGCTGTCGCCGGGAAGTTGACCTTTGCCTTTTCGATCGGAACCCATCCGGATGAATTCGCTGTCACGGTTTCTGACAACGCCGACGGCCTGAACGACCTTAATTACCGGGCTTTTTTGACGCCGTTCACCGGCAACAAGCTAAAGCGCGGAGGCAAGGGATTTGGTCGATTTGTTGCCTTCAAAGTCTTTGAGGAGACCGCTTACTATTCTAAAGCTCTCTCGACTGACGGGGCAATCGAGACGCGGAGCTTTCGCTTCGACGTTTACGCGGCTGAGGAAATTATCGACGTCGAAGGAGGTGTCGCCCCGGAGTTCGAAACGGGCTGCGCGGTCACCTACCGACGCGTGAAAGCGGCATACCATCGTCAGTGGGAGGCCCTAGCCGAGCAGCGCATCCTAGACCATCTGTCGAGCAACTTTCTCACCTACCTCGTTGACGGTCGAATGCCAGACACGACGGTGATTGTCGGCGACAAAGAATTCGATTTACGAATGCATTTTACCGGCGTCTTTCGCCACGAAAAGACGCATACATTTTCGATCGAGCTTCGAGGTGAGCCTTGCGAGTTCAAATGCGATGTGTCTCGAGTCGAGCGTGGAAAACCGTTCGCGCGCCACGCACTGATGTTCTTTGCTGACAATCGGCTTTTAGGAGCTGGACGCTCAATCGAGAACAAACTTGGCAAGCCGGCCTTTCAGAGATCAGACGGCACTGAGTACGTCGTCATAGCCAGTTTGTCGGGTGAGTTCCTTGACAAGCACGCCAACCAAGCAAGAACCCAGCTTGAGGCGAACGAAGATGAGATTCTCGATATTGTCGATCGCGCCTGTCAGGCGATCCTGGCGACAGAGAGCGAACAGCACGAGATCATCAAGACGACACAGCGCGATGAAGTTATTCAACTCCTGTCAAGGCATCCGCTGTTACGATACGGGCTCAGCGGAAACACGGTAACTGAGTACGTTCGATCAAAACCCAATAACTGGCGGCAAGAAAATTTTGTCTCTGACCTCGCGATCCAGAGAGTCCGAGAGGAGCGACGCTGGTCGTCCTATGTGCAGAAGACTATTGCCAGCAAGGAACTTTTCGCCGAACGCAAGAGCCAACTCTTGAGGCGGGTGTCTGACACCTACCGTGACGCCTTAGCGGAATATATTATTCATCGGAAAGCTGTTATTGAAATCGCTGACCAGCTTAGAGGTGCAGACGACAAAGGCGCAATGACTCGCGAAGACGCGTTTCATCAATTGATGTTTCCGCGCCTTGAGGACTCGGTAACTACAAAATATTTTCAGCACAATTTATGGCTCCTTGATGAGCGCCTTGCGTTTGTTTCCTACATTTCAAGCGATCGAACGCTACACGGCGGAAGACGGCAGTTGGGCGACAAGGTTACGGATGTCGCGTTTTATGACGAATGCTACGTTGCCGGCGGTCAAGGTAATACCAGCGTTGTTATTGTCGAGTTTAAGAGACCTGGCCGTGATGATTACGCGTTTGGTCGGGAAGGCCTCGATCCCATCAAGCAGGTGCATGACACTGTCGAGCACATACGTGAGCGAAGGTCGTTTGTTACGACAGAGGGTAAAACAATCGAAATCCCAACTGCAACCCCGATTACCTCTATAATTGTTGCCGACCTTGAACCCACACTGCGAAGCCTGGCGCGTCGTTATGATTTCTCGGAAACTTGGGACAAAACGGGTCTCTTCAAATTCCACGAGGAATTTGATGTGTTTGTTGAGATTATAGGCTTCAACAAACTTATCTCCGACGCGGAGAAACGTAACGCCGCGTTCTTCCAAATATTGCTTAACGACCTCGGAAATTAGAAGAGTCCCGTAGCTGATCTGGACTTGGTGAAAGCAAGCGCGGCGAGGTCCGCTTTGACTGCCGCAGACCTTCATTGCTTTCAAGTCGAATGATCGCATTGGCTCGAAGCGGCCATTTGTGCCGCGCACTCGAAATGTCAGGGTTCCGCCCACAGCAGCCGAGCCGGCCCATCGCGTCATTGTCCGCTTCGGAGGAGCGGTGACAATCGGCTGAACGACTGCGTTGGCCGCAAAAACTGCCATTCAACCTGCCCCACTACCCCCCTTTTGCGCCCTCTGCCGAAATTCCCGCCGCCGCCTTCGCTGGCCGCTGGCCTTTGCCGCGGAAATCAGTATGGTGCCGCCGCATTTCGCGCCGGAGGGAGGGAGAGCCGCCTCCGCGCCGCCGCGCCCAGCCTTGAGGACTTAAAGACGTGAGAGTGATCGCCAGCTCGATTCGCAAGGGCAACATCATCGAGCGGGAGGACGGCCAGCTCTGCGTCGTCCTCTCGGCCGAAAGCTTCCACCCCGGCAAGGGCACGCCGACGACCCAGATCGACATGCGCCGC
>JARLIE010000247.1 GCA_031291875.1 Minisyncoccota bacterium
GAGTGACAGTTTTTCTTTTTGCTTTTTTCTACTGCGGTTTTAAGGTCTTTAATTCCATCAAAGTAGCTAGGATTATCGCCCATGTATTTTTTGACCTCCTCGTTTTTGAGTGTCGCGCTCACATAATAGGAAAAGGACCTGCACATCTGGTCCTCGGTAAGCAGCCCCTCTTTGTACACTTGGTCAATAGTATCAAAATCACCGAGATAGTTGTCGAGGCGCGTGTTTGTATTTTCTCCTCCGTGCTCTCTAAGAATTTGCTTTTTGCCGTCGATGGCATTGATCTCGATGGCATCGACGATCGCGATATTAGCGTCGCGGAAAAATAGATTGCTCAATAAAATGTAGTTCTGCGATGACGCGATGTGCCTTACTTCGATAAATTGATAAAGGACGGCACCTGTTGAAATCACTAGGAGCGGAAAGCCTACTATCGCAACAATGAAGGCGACACGCTCGAGCGTTTCATTTCTAAAGCGCCACCATTTATTCAGGCGGGAACTTGCCTGTACGTTGGATTTGTTCGGCACGGCTCATCCCTCGATTGCTGCACCACCCGTTCTAAGAATGGTCAAGCGGAGCATCGACCCATGTCTGCTGTCACTCCAACAGCGGACATTCGCCGGTCTCTCGGGAATGTCCGCCAAGTGCCATTAAGTGACGTTCGCCATCGGGAGCAATTCTGACGGTCCGCATCGGATGCGTAGCTAACTATGTGCATCTCTACGGTGCCATCCGGATTTCGCAGACGACGCTCCAAACGCCCGTTAAACTCGGGCAATAGCGGCAAGACGGCCTCCTCGTAGGCTCGAAAGTCCTCAACACCTTCCGTAGGTATTCGGAATATGCGCACAAACGTAACGGGGTTGGTTTGATGGGCGGTCACAGTCATCCTCAGCCAAGATCGTCGAGCATTGAAGACCCTGTATTCTGCGGTCGCCGCCTCACAGCGTCAATGACGGCTCTGAGTCAATCGCTGCGTATCAATTCAGCGTCCGGGCCGACCAATGTCCGTTGTTAGTCCAATAGGCGACAAACGCGGGCGCGGTTGGTTTGTTCGCTTTGTGCCGCTTTCAGCGTTTTAGGTTCGCACCTTCGCTAGAACCGTTCGGTACGTCCGCTGTTTGGCTCGGCTGCGCTAGCTATTTAACGACGTCAAGTTTAACCTTCGCAATGCCCTGTTCGGTAATTCCTAGCGTTTCGGCCGCAGTATACGAGACGTCAACAACTCGTCCGGGAACAAACGGACCGCGGTCATTGACCCGAACTGTGACAAATCGCCCAGTTGCGAGGTTAGTCACGCGCAGCCGGGTGCCGAATGGCAACGAAGGGTGAGCAGCGGTCATTTTGTACGGATCGAACTTCTCGCCGCTCGCGGTCTCTGCATCCGTGTAGAAGCTGGCAAGTCCATACGACGCAAACTGTGTCTCGGCTGCATGTTTGTCCGTCGCGGCCGGGCTATACATTTTCATGACCGCCACACGCCTATTCGTTACGAATGACGCCTTTCGATTGTTTTCCAGCGATGCC
>JARLIE010000248.1 GCA_031291875.1 Minisyncoccota bacterium
CGACGGTTTGTTCGTGGTGCGCCTGGGTGTCTGCATCAGGGGTAAGAGGGTGCAACGCATGCAAGGGGGCGCGCTGCACCTGTTGAACGACAATCCGAACTATCAAACAGAGGTGATTGAGGCGGACCAGATCGAGGCCATCGAGTTCATCGGGTATTGCTTCGGGGTTTTGCGTTACGTCCGGTAGGCGTGCCCTCGGCTTCTTTTTTCTCAGCTCGTTTTACCGATCTATAAAGCGTTGTCTTGCTAATGCCGTATCGCTTCGTGATGCTCGATATCGGCACGTCAGGATTACGCAGCAAGGCGCGTATTTCGGCGATTGTCTTATCGTCGAGTACAGCAGGGCGCCGGCCCATCCGACCGCGTGCGCGGGCCGATTTGACGTTTGTGACACTTTGATAAGTGCACTTGTTTCGGTACTCGTTGGGGTGAAAAATAGGACGCCGATCGCCCGAATTCCAACGGTAACGAAAACGGTCGTTTTCGAAACTCAGAAATCGAGCTGCGCGGGCGTGATGCCGAGCGATCAATTCGATATCTGGTTGATCGATAAAAAAACGGCCGCGATTTGAGGTCGCGGCCGTTTTGCCTTACGCCAATTGCGGCTTGGAACGTTGCCACTTTCGCGGCTTGAATCGCAGCGCCGGCGATTCGATAAGGTGCCAGCTCAACGCGGCAAGTGCGAGCGAGGCAGGCAGCGCGACGGCAAAGAGGCCCCAAGGCGTAATGTCGGGAACGTACCAGCTCACCAGCTTTTGAACGGGAAAGCCGTACAGGTAAACGCCGTAAGAGAGGTCGGCGCCGGTTGGTGCGAAGCGATGGAATACCGGCGCCGTTGCCACGCCAAAAACGATATACGCTCCACCAAGCAACATGCTTGCGCGAAACAGCATCGGAATCGTCAGGAAATCCGCGAGCAGCACGAGCGCCATAAGACAGGAAATAAAGTCATAGCGGATATGTGCCCTGAAAACATAGGCACAGCTACCCGTGAGAAAGAGCGCGGCAAACCAGAGCATCGAATCGGAGACACGCAGCGGGCCGAGCGCGACGTGATGCA
>JARLIE010000249.1 GCA_031291875.1 Minisyncoccota bacterium
ATCATCAGCCCGGAGGAGTGCTTGAAGCTCTACCGAATGGATACGGAAGACTTGATGATCGCGAGTACGAACGAGGAAGTCGACCGCTGGAACGAGTTACTAGAGAAGCAAGCAAAGAACGAGCAACGAACCTATGGGTTTGTTCCATTGAAAGTGAAGTATAACCGAAGCATCAGGGGTTACGTGAATAACCAGCGCCTGATCCTGCAGGAAGAAATGAATCAACACCAGGATCTCGCATTCGCCAGTACGGTTCACATCGTACAGGGATTGACTTTCCCCGACCGCCTATTCATTTCTTTGAGTCTGACTCAAAAGAACAACAACTTCGACAATCACCTACTTTACACGGCCGTTTCCCGCGTCAAGACCCTGGAAAACGTGTACCTCGTCCGCACCAAATAATTAATTGTTCTAAAGACAAGAATCTTATAGGAGATATAATGACCCCCTTGATACTCCAAGCATTGCTCGACTCGACACCACTCCCACGTGACATCCTCGAATATTTGATCATGCCGCACCTACTGCCCCATCCAGATATAGCACGAGGCCACATGAAAGTTGTCATGGACGAGCTTCAAATAAACAAGTGGCGTACGACGATATACTGCTACCTGAATAGTATGTCGTCATATCGGAATCTGATACCCAGCCGTCTATATCATACGATCTCCGATATCCCGACATAGTCGCGGAGTGAGCAGGCATGCTCACTAACCTACGTGGAAATCACTTTCACTTTGTTTCTCCCACTGGGAATAACATGACTGATGTACTGCGCCAAATATTTTATGATCCGGAAACTGGATTGCAGGGTGCCGATGAGCTCTACCGAAGGGCAAAAAAACAGGACCCAACGATCAAAATGAAAGACTTTCAGGTCTGGTTGAAGATGTGACCGGTAGTATACCGAGGGTGTGTGGAGTGTCGTTGAGCGCGCTGTATGATCAGTACGAGCGTGCGAACGGGGAGTGCGGCACAAGCAGGGCCGCACGTGCCAGTGGAGAGGTAGAGTACAGAGGACACAGGTACGA
>JARLIE010000250.1 GCA_031291875.1 Minisyncoccota bacterium
GAGAATTTGGCTTCGGCCTGTGGGCCGGGTTCGATTCGGGGCTGTCAAAACCCTATTCATAGCGGTTTTCGACAGCCCGGAGAGAAGGAATGGACCAGCAAGCCAAGCTCGATGTTTATCGAGCTCAAACAGAAAATGTCCGCGCCCTTCGAACGGCCATGCGGCAAGTTCATAAGTCAATTAACGCTGCGCTTCGCGGTAGGGATAATGCCGCAGCTACCGCTTTCAGCAAGATATACGCTTTGCTCTTTTGCGCGTGGGCGGAAGCCAATTTCTCAAAGGTATTGCATACCCCCTATGGATTCAAGCTGGATGAAATCGCGCAAGTTCAGGCATCCAGGGAAAACGGTATTGGCGAGGCCTGGAAAAAGAGTGTCGAGCTTGGCCTGCGACATCTCGATGCTACCAAGCGCGGCAGTTTTCGCCCGAATGCTCAGCAACGCCTGGAATCAGCGATTCACACCCACGTCTTCGACCCCAGCCTTCTGAGAAACAAGCTGGCCCATGGGCAGTGGGTTGTCGCGCTCAATCGCGCCAATGAAGCGATAAGTCAGGAAATAACCGTCAAAATCGCAACGCTTGATCTCGTGGTCGTGAGCGGGTGGATGAGGGTGCATGAGTTGTTGGCCGACTTAGTGGAAACACTGATCGAGTCTCCCAAAAAGGCCTTCATGCGCGACTGGTATCAGGTCGTCGTCGATCTCGATAGCGAGATGAATGCCGCTGCGGCCCGTACGCTCGCCGATCATGTCGTTCGGCTTCAAGCGAAGGATGCGAGAACCGGTGCAGCTTCAAAACGCCTGCGAATATAGGGAGTTATTTTGTTGTGGAGGGATAAAATGAATGTGTTCCATATTTCGGCTCGTTGGTGTGTCGGCATTCTCGGATTGTCTAACGATAGTGATGTCGAGTCGCTTACGTCTTCGAGGAGGTTCGATGTGCGCGCTTTTCTCACTGTTGATCACGAGCCATACTACTTGCACTCCCGGCGTGGCGCAGTTTTTGTGCAAATGTTGGCGTCAAACTTGATGGCTAGGCGCGTTGCCGGCCGTCGCAGCACGGTGTTTACTGCAGGGCCTGCGGCTTCATCCGCAGCAAAGACGGCGCGTGAGATTTTTACTGGATGACGTGTATGGGACTGACAACTGAGTTTCTGGAAGCAGTGGCGAAGGCCGGAGACCGATCGTCAGGACCGTTGGTCATTCCTTGCCCAATGCCCGGAAATCTGGGTGCGCTGGTATCGTTCTCGACCTTTTCGGAGTGGCGGGACTTCGTGCTTGATCTCGGCTTGCGCCGAAACGTCCCTGATATCGTGGCGATGAAGTTCGAGCGGAGCAGAAAATTGCATCTTTTGGCGTGGATTGACTACGACCTTATCATCGCAGCCGAACTGGTAGCAATGACGGCGCTCGAACTCGCCCTGAAAGATTGATATCTTGGCAAGGAAAGAGTGCGACGCGGAAAAATACTTGCCGAGAGGGCGCAGAAGGAAAATAGGGAGGCGACGAAAAAGGAGATCAGGGCGGCCAATAGAGTCTCCTTTGCGGAGCTTTTGGACTACATGGTGCGGTATGACGACCTCACCGACGACAAGATTCCGATGAACCAGCGGTGCGGCACAGGAGGCTTATCCCTTTGACTCAGGTTCCGCTATATGTTGTGTCTGAGCGGTCCGCGAGCGGAATCGCGAGGAAGCCAGGGCATGCCGCGGGGCCGTTCGCTCGCCGAGTTTCAGAAAGCATTCGCTGACGAGGCGAGTTGC
>JARLIE010000251.1 GCA_031291875.1 Minisyncoccota bacterium
CTAATTCGATAGGTATTGTCTTCATGGACAACCCCAAATTTCTAAAACGTTCCCGGCCGGATCTGCGATAGATATGGCCATCGTCCCGTCGCCATAGTCCCACTCATTGAGTACCGCGACTCCTATGGAGTTGAGTCTTTTGACTTCCTCGACAACACCCTGTACTTCAATCGCAAGCGCGATACCGTGTCCAGTTGGTCTGAACTCGGGGTAAGGAAACTTGCCTTCTCGACCCGTGTGAATGGTCAAAGTGACACCTGGCACCTGAAAGCAATGCCACGGATTCCCTTTGGTAGACATCCCATTCGAATGAGCGGCAAGCTTCAATGCAGTGCGATAAAAATCGACGACCTGTGGGTAAATGTCGTATTCAACCGGTATCAGGATATTCAAACTCGAAATCATCGTGGATCCCTCGCACAAACGCGCTCGCCTTCGATGATATATAGAAACGCAAACTGAATCGACGACGGCACTGCAGCTCGCTCCTGTTGCGTTCTTCAATGACCGCTTTCAGCAAATCTGATCGTCTGCAACGGGTCGCGTGCTGCCGATCGCAGTCGCGCAAGGCCGGGGTAAATATGCGCATTGCGTGAAGCGGCACGCGGCCAGGAACGGTCATTAGACATCGCTACGTAGATCGTCCACAATTCTGTGGAGAACAGCGATACCGACAACAACGCGAACAAGCGATGAAGCTCAAAATTTTCGGCTCGGCTTTGCTACTGCTGCTGGCCTTGCTTGTTGTCGGCCTCCTCGGATATACCGGTGCTGCTGCCGGGAAGAAACTGTACTACCTAGCAGTGGAGCGTACGTGGTTCCCAGTCGAAGCAACAGTCACGTCCGTTCGGACGATCTCCAAGACGCTCAAATATGGAAAGCACCAGTGGGCGCCATCATGGACATATACCTACGTCGCAAACGGCAAGTCGTATCGCGCCGAAAGCACGGCGATTGCTTACGGCTACGACGTGAACTGGTACGACTTCCCATCAGCCGCTGCCCGAGACGGCTCATCGCGAGCGGTCGGATCCATCGTCCATGCCTATTTCGATGCGGGTAACCCGCCGCGCTCCATGTTGGACCGAGCTACGTTTGACTTGGTGGACGCAATAAACTTGGGGATATTTATTCTGGTGCTTGCAAACACCGCGGACTTTCTGCGCTCGGGGCGACGGCGCACCGAGCGCAGATCCCGATGATGTAATGCGCTTGACCTGCTCTGTGCTTTTAATCACTCTCTTCGCCCAATGCTCGAGTTGAGCATCGGGCAATATGGACGACGCCCGAAAAGTGTCTTGACCCGCCGGGATGTTTGAGCACTGAGATTTTCGGCGGCCGACTATGTCACTGGAACGGATTGGATGGAAGTATCGACAATGGAAATGCCAAAACCCCTGGCCGTTCATCGGGTTGATCCTCTGATCGTCGAAGCGTGGGTAAC
>JARLIE010000252.1 GCA_031291875.1 Minisyncoccota bacterium
CCACCCCTCTATTCTCTGTGCCACACCACTTCTCTCTCTCTCTCTCTCTCTCTCTCACCCTGCTCATCGTACCTTCCTTTCGCTCTTTCGCCGTTCTTCCCTTTGTATGTATATTGGGAAGTTTAGGAACCGTACTCCGTATGGACTCCAGCATCGGGTCGCCTTCTCGTGGGCGACCTGCTCTGCTGTGTGAGGGCCTGCGGTACGTGTCACTTCCCGCAGGTTCATTATTGTCCAGGTTCATTAGCAGACAGAGAAGTACGAGGAAAATCAGCCACCCAGGCAGGCCGACTCACCCCACAGCCTTTTTTCTTCGCTCAACTCCTTTTCTCTTTTCGGAAAGGAACTCCTTTTTTTCTTTGATCCTCGAAATCTTTTTCTCTCTCTCTCTCTCTCTCTCTCTCTCTCCCCTCTCCTCTCCTCTCCGCGATGCAACAGCAGTGTGGCTGCCAAACAGATATCAAACAGAGTTTGTGTGTAGTGTTACTCAATGCTGCGGTGGGCGCGCCGCTATTGCATCATGCTCGCCAGCGCGACGCGTGAACAGCTCGCCTAAGAGAAAACCACTTTTGTCCAAGGCTGCTCTGATGTACAACCATGGATCAGGTCCTTGAGGTTCCTTGTAGAAACGAGACATCGCATTTCAGTTATCAAGTACGAACTCATTCCAAACAACTTCCATCATGATCAAAGCTCTGTGGACTCCATCGTCTGCGACACAGGCACTCTCTTCGGTATTTTATTTATAGTGAGCAGTGCGGGAAACAGTCCGGTATCGAGATCTGCAAAGAGATGCAACGAGATATGAATCTGCAAACAGATTATGATCAGATTTTCGACACCAGGCGACCGTGTGGCCCACTTGAAAAGTTACATCCACGCAGTGTTGCAAGTAAAGTATCTGAAACAATTCATCGGTGATGTGTGTGCTGATAGAAATGCTTACAATGTCATTGGGATTGGAATTGCATGCATAAGATCGAAGGTGTATTGGATGAACAACTTAGTACACTCCATGACTTGGCTGTTCGGCATCAGTGAGGTTCGCGAATACATTGAAAGGTAGGCTGGTGGTGGCAGCTGGAACGCAGCGGGAACAGCGTCGGACGCGGCGGCTGCGAGAGCCTGTGGCTCTGGGATCGGCTTCGGAGACTGAGATTAGTAAGTTGGCGAAGATGGATCAAGCGACGATGATGATGACGATGCCGATTCACCCATGCCCGACCCGATGGATGAATCGAAACGCGTCAGAACGTGTGATTCAGGGTGAATCCCAGCACATGCGTCGGATTGATATGGCGTGCGTCGAATATGACACGCTCGAAGGAGTCCGGCGACACGTTCGAGTCATTGTGCTTTGGTTAGTACGCTATGGCTTGAATATTGCAACTCCGTCAGTGTTGCACTGAATGAGAAGCATTCGAGAGGACGCTCGTTCATCGGTCTTCGCAACTCCATTTCATTTCACTCCTCGAGCCGTTCGATATCGAGGAGTTGGCGATCAGTTCGCGCCTCTTGCAGGTGACGATGGGAGTCGCTGTGAAGCGGCAGCAACGTCATCAGAGAGGCCTCCAGGGTGGCAATGATATCTTTGTAGTCGTTGTATCCCAGTGATCGTGCACAGGGAAACATTTACAGAAGTAATCATGGAACCAGAAGAAGAACAACAAGAACAACAACAACAACAACAACAACAATACGTCAAGCGACTGGTACTGGTGCGCGGCTGCGATCCTGAGGGCGGTGTCGCGTCTGTACCATCGAAGCCGTCTGTCATCGGGTCGTGTATGTGACAGTCCGGATCGCTCGTCTGTGACTCCAGACGGGTGAAGGTATCGGCGCCATGCAGATGCAGGATCGTCTTCAGCGCATCGAGTGCCATCTGATCGAAGCGACGAGCCGGTGCCAGCAGCAGGTCGGGATGAGTCGTACGTGTGAGGTAGCTCAACTTCGGCAGTGCGCAGGAGCGCAGGAGGAGCGACGCCGTCTGTACATGCATCGATGGGTGAGTGAGGCAGCGAAAGAAGTGCGCGCTATCATCGACCGCCGAGTCGACGTGTGCGACAATCTCCGCGTGTGGTCCGAACATGACACCCAGCGACTCCATACGAGTGTCGTGGGCGAGACCACGATCGGCACATGCGGTGTGAATGGCGTCGACCACTTCCACTGCGGTCGTCGTCGTCGGTGGGAGGAAGACCTGGCACTTGGCCGTGACGAGCTCCAGTCCGAGGTCGACGTGGGCGTGTTGCTCGAGGTAGTCATACACGCGCATGACCTCGTCGTATGGGCCGACGATGGTGAAGTCGTCCTGGATTGAGAAACCGTGGCAGGAGTTGGGTATCCGAGTCTGGTCGAGTGCCGCCTCATACAGCGATTGGACCGTCAGTGCGAAGGCGAAGGCGGCGAATGGACATCCCTGGCGTACGCCCTCCGTCGAGAGCAATTCAGCGAATCGATGACCACTGCGATCGAAGACCAACAGTGACGACGGATCCGAGTACTGCCAGTGGAATGCTCGCAGGAGGACGGCGGCCTTCGGGTGAGAGCGGAGTGCCGCCCACACGCGACGACGCAGGATCGCATTGAATGCATTTCGAAAGTCGATCTTGAGTGCGA
Source organism: Minisyncoccota bacterium (assembly GCA_031291875.1). GTDB lineage: Bacteria > Patescibacteriota > Minisyncoccia > Phycocordibacterales > UBA2100 > UBA10103. The sequence goes on from JARLIE010000252.1 coordinate 2,620, forward strand.
TGATATCGGCGCACTTACTACCGGCGTGTGCCAGCTCAGCGCGCGTCAGATGTGCAGCCGCCTCCGACCCGCCGGCCAGTTCGACACCGAACTGGATGCGAGGGAAGAAGGCAGCCATATCATCCTCGAGGAGCGACATCATATAGAACGAGGCCGTACGAAGGAGTGTCTCGGCGACAGCGATCGGGCGCACACCGCCATTCGCCTTCGATAGAGGTATCAGTACCGAAGCCAGCAGGCGTTGCTTGACCTCGCCGACGAAGACGCCATTGCAGATGTCGCGTATCAGCAGCTGGAAGCCGAGACGACCGTCGGGTGAGGCGGCATCCCATGCGGCGACCAGGTGCGACCCGGTCATACCCGATCGGCCGGGCGTCGAGCCATTGTGTACGCGGTGATGCAGGATACGATCGAGTTGTTGGGCGTCGACCACGCCAATGGCGAATGCATCATCGGGTAGGTCGCCCATCGATTCGGTCGCCACTGGGTGGAGTTTGCGCAGGTGATCGATGGTGTCAGGTGTGAG
>JARLIE010000253.1 GCA_031291875.1 Minisyncoccota bacterium
GACGCCGCGTCGCTGAGCATCCAGACGATCGCCTCGGCGACCTCGTCGGGCGTGCCCGGTCGCCCCATCGGCGTCGTCGCGCCGACGCGGAACGCGCGCTCGGGCTCGCCGGTCTTGGCGTGGATCTCGGTGTCGATCAGCCCCGGCCGCAATCATTGACGCCCATAGAGACGACGCCGACTTATCGTCTCCCACAAGTAGGGATGGAGCGCCATTTCGATAAAAGTCGAAGCGCCAGGATCAGACGACAGATTTAGTTTCCTAATGATAAACTCAAGGCGTCTTTAGTTTTCTTAATATTTTAACAGTCGCCATTTGCTACGTGCCTATTCGGGACGCAATGTGTTTGCATGTGGCGCCAAAAATTAATATTCATCAACCTATTCCTTATCGATTCGTCTCTCAGGTCAACATCTTTGGTTACAAGGCCGTCAAACAATTGACCGCCGACGAGCCAAGGAAGATAACGCTCTATACCAGTAGTTAGCGGATCGCGGCTGATCGCGATCGTCGCCCGCCTGAATTTTACACCTTGCCCAAAGCTTGCTTCAAGATTTTTCGGATCTACAATTTCTACTGTGGAGGGGTCCCGCAGGTCTCGAAATCTAACCATTAGCGGCATTTCGGTCGCGCCGAATACCTGGGTATCCGTTCTGTTAGCATTGCGTTGGAATCCGGCTGGCGTCAAACCATCCCGATCGTAGTCATCTTGGTGTTGACTTCCGCTTCCTTCAAACATTCTCCAAGGACCCTTCTCGCCCGATATAAGAACGAATAATTGTCCTTTGGCGCCAAGATCAACTACTACTGCCTCTCCCTGTATGTAGTCTTCAGGCTTGAATTGAATATACGCAATCGTGCTTCGCCTTCTAAAAGAATGCTGCTCCTCCTGTACCGACGATCCGCTGACAATTCTCCCGTTGTCGTCAATTTCAACGGTGAATCTGTATCTAGCAGTTTGCGCAAACCAGTCGCAACTCGCTATAGTCAACAGCGAAATTACAATTATAAGCGTTTTCCAACGGGACACGTTCCGCCCCTCTATTTAACCACCAGTGTATCAATTCCCGTATTACGTCTTTCGTTTCAACCGTGCTGACTAGAACTTGTGACACACCTTCTAAATCGCGATTTCAGTTCAGCGCGAAGTCAGACTTCTTGGATCCTCTTTCTGCCCGCGGCCGCCGAGCACGGCCTCCGGACTCAACGTTCGCTTCCGAGATGCGGCGACCATCGGCTAAGTGACGGAGTTGTGCGCAATGCCGCCGTCTTGACGGCTACGCATGGACCGTCCACCCCCCGCCTAACTACGCCTCTCCGGGGTGGCGGCGGATCTGCCTCACCAGCCTCTCAACCCCTAGCGTCCGCCCGAGACGTCGAGCACCGCTCCCGTCACGTAGGACGCCGCGTCGCTGAGCATCCAGACGATCGCCTCGGCGACCTCGTCGGGCGTGCCCGGTCGCCCCATCGGCGTCGTCGCGCCGACGCGGAACGCGCGCTCGGGCTCGCCGGTCTTGGCGTGGATCTC
>JARLIE010000031.1 GCA_031291875.1 Minisyncoccota bacterium
ACTCACGCCGCAGGAGATCAGCGAGATCAAGTCGATGCGAAATCCGCCGCGCGGCGTCCGACTGGTGATGGAGGCACTGTGCATCGTGAAGAAGGTCGGACCCGCGCGCATACCCGACCCCAGCGGAAACGGAAAACAGATATTTTGCTATTGGGAGCCGGCGAAGAAATCCGTGCTGTCGGACCCGAAACTCCTTCGATCGCTCGTCGAGTTGTACTTAGTCTAGCACGAGCGAGTTCTGAATCGGATGTGCTTCAACCGTCACGCGTACGTCGATCCCGACTTCCATTCTTAATAATTATGGTCACCTGAGTACCACAACTCGTGTCTGATTCTTCTCAATCACCTTCAAAGGCTCGCTGCACGTGTACTTGGTATTTGGTTATCACATCCGCCTCAGTTCGGTACCCGTGTACACATTGTTCGGTACCCGGGTACAGAAGTTAGGTACCTGTGTACACAACAATAGGTACCCAATTTAGGTACCTGTGTACATAAGTTAGGTACCCGGTACCGAACTTGGTACTGTCGCGCTGCGTGCTAGCAATTGCATTTCGAGCAGCTCAATAGCGTCACTAGATACAGATTGATGCGATGCTTCGAGCTGTATGCGATTGGCGAACTGGATGCATGCAAGGCGCACGCGTGCGAGTAAAAGAGTTATGTACAGAGGGGAAACTGGTACCGAAGTGATGGGTACCAGGTACCCAACTTCGGTACCAGAATGGGTACCCGGATACCGAACTGGGTACCGAACTTACACGTGAGTGGAGTGTACTTGTCCGACAGTCACTCCTCCGGCGGGTGGTATCGGTGGGTGCGATCGAACTCGGCGACGTCGTCGGTGGTCGCAGTTGACAGTCGTGGCAGATGTGGCAGACCGCTGCCTCCACTGAGTCTCGCAGCAGAGTCCACCTCTACGATAACCGCTGCTTCCACTCAGTCTGACAGCAGTCCGATCGTACTGTCCGTCGCATTGAAGATAGTTCTTTCGATGAAGAATAGATGCCAGGACACCAAAAAAGGCGCACAGCATGTTTAATGTACATAATCTACCCTCCCATGCAGGTTTATACTCTCCTTAGTGCCGACCAATTCACCG
>JARLIE010000254.1 GCA_031291875.1 Minisyncoccota bacterium
AGAGTAGCATGCTGGGGCGATGTCCGCTTTGCCCCTAAGGACACAACGGCCGAATTTTGGCCCGTGGCGGCTTGTCCGCTAATGACCCATAAGCGATATTGGCAGTTTCTAATACATTTTGAACGGAGTCGGTCGATGCTGCACTAGCGAAGCCGGTTTCAGCGCCTATCAAAGCAATCGTTTGAGATTTTAGGTTGATGCTATTCAAAATTTTTGACCTCGCTGCTCGTATATTCGAAAGCTTTCGTCCATTGCCCCAGTACCACTGGTGAGCCATGGAAAATGACCGTAGTAAAGCGATAGCTGGCCTGCCGCCTCATCGACGATCACGCCCCGTAAGTTCGCGAGATAAATTGCCGCAACGAGGCCACTTCGGTCTGCGCCGTTCTTGCAGTGGACGAGGATCGGCTTAGGGGCATCGCGTACGATTTTTAGTATTTGGTCAATTTTGTCCGGGGTAACGACTTCGTTCGCGCTGATTCCATAATCGTAATGCTCGGCCCCGAGCGCCTTAGAAACAGCAATTTCGTCTACGTACCAAGATTTCTCTGGGCTAGTCCCCATAAGATTGAGGATGGATTTGATCCCGTGTTCTTGGATCACTCGTGCCAGCGTCGCCTTATCCAACTGCGCGGAGCGATAAAACTGTTGCTCAACGACAACATGGACATTACCAAGCAGTTGCAGGGCGCCGCAATAAATACCAATCGCGCCTGCGACAAGGCAGAAGACGATCCCAAAGGCTGTTACCGCTCGGCGGATGGGTCCCCAAGCTTTCAATCTGGTTCCATTCGGCTTAACCATGCGCAAATAATCTGCTGCATGAGGGACCGAGCCTTTCATGTTTGACTAGAAGTCAAGGACCTTCCAGTTCTTGTAGTAGACGAATTTGAAGCTCTGGGTCAGCAGGCGGATGCCGGAGATGACGGCGCGCATAACGGCTGGGAACCGCGTCGGCCGAATCATGTCGACGAACAGGCAATAGCGAACTTGGTTGGTTTCGTTAGCCGAGTTGTGCAGCAGCGTATCATCGAATATGAACAGCTTGTTCTCGCGCCAATAACTAATTTTGTCACCGACTTCGATGTAGGCGGAGTTATCCGCCATATCATTGAGATTGTACAAAATCCGCAATGAGGCCCGCATGAATCCAAAATGCTTCGAGGTTGAAACCTTCTTATTGAAGACTGAAACGCCAATTGTTTGGATGTAATTCCACGGCTGATGGAATGCTGGAACATCAAGGAATGTGTCCACATTGACGCCGTACCATCGGAAGAAAACCATTGTCCGCGGGAATTCGTTGGCTCGCGCTTCCAATCGAGCGACAAGATTTTCGTCTTTCGCGATCTGCATCAGACGCTTCACCTCTTCCTGATAGGCGGGCGGCAGATCCTCAAGCCGATAGACACCTTTATTGATGTAGGGCAGTGACAGAAAATCCAGCAAAATGTTGAACGGAGACAACACCCAGGTCATAAAACCATTGCCGATGAAATAGCGTCGCACCGTCGAAAAGTTCAGTCCGTGGTTGCGGCTCACATCGTAGGCGCCGCAAATAGCGTAAAAAAGCGCGATCTTCGGGAAGAAATATGCGAAAGGGGCGAGTACGCCGAGCGGGAACAACACCCGCCGTACGAAATATTTCCGTAACCTGGTAACGAGCTCTCTGACAGTAAGCGTTTCGGCGACCGTTGTACTCACAAATCGCTTCCGTGTTGCAGGGCGGATCGTAGGGTGCCATCTTTAACATCAATTGCATCGCGCCCCTAGAGACGTATTGGGTATAATTGAATTTAAAGCGCTTTTTAGCGTTTCGGCTGCAGCCCACCCACTCTGTATGAGGCTGATGACTTCCGCAACGTCCTCTCCTGGTGATGAGTAAAAAGGCCCGCCCCTTTTCCGCAGTGCAAAAAGCCGCGATTGGCACTTCGCGGACAAACGAACCGCGTCCATGTTTGTCGCCTATTGGGACAACAACGGACAAAGGGCCGCCCGGGCACTGACTAAATACGCAGCGTTTGACCCACAACGGACAAAATAAACAAAACATAAAATCAAAAGCCGAAATAAAAAAGTTACATATAGCCTTTCAAAGGTAGCGGCCTGGCGGCCTTGCACGACGCAATGACGCAGGGCAGAATTATTTGGAGCGACGATAATTCTAGCTGACAGAGTAATTCCAGCTAAGAGAAGAGCGCGATTGTGCCGTCGCCCAAGATTTCAATAATTCTTCCAACACATAATCGCCGCCGCGTGCTCGAGCGAACCATTGCCAGCGTATTCGCTCAGGACGAAAAGAATTTCGAACTGATTGTTGTTGACGATTGTTCAACCGACGACACCGTAACCTTTTTGAGGTCGTTGACCTATGAGCGCATCCGCGCTCTCCGACCACCGAAGAATTTGGGAACGGCCGGCGCTCGGAATCTTGGCCTTGATGCGGCAAAAGCTGATATTTTCGCACTACTTGACGATGACGACGTTTACCTCGAGCACCGTTTGTCCGCACCACTTTCGGTGTTCGCACACCAGCCTGAGGTGGTCGCCACCCTGTCTTCTTCTATCAAGTTTGATCGAAAACGCACCCAAGTCGTGCGCATGCCGGAATTGACGCTCGCTCCAGCCGCTTTCGAGTGGGCGTTGATGTGCGATCTGATTGGTGTCGAGGGCACCAGCATCACCGCCCGCCGGCAAGTTGCTCTCGACATCGGCGGATTTTGCCAAGGCATGAAATGGATTGACGATCGGGAATTTCTGATTCGAGCGTCGCGGCTGGGCAGCGGCCATTTGATCGCCGAGCCGCTCTGGCAGAAATATTGGTCCGACGATGGGCAATCCAATCAGTGGGAACAGGCCGGCTTAAGTTTGCTCACCTATTTGCAGGCGCGGCCGGAGCTCACGGGTCGGTTTCGAAAACTGGGGGCATATCTTGCTACCAAAATCCTCGTATCCGACGTGCGCCACGGCTTGTTCAGTGCGCTTTTGAGGGACGTGTACGTCTTCCACCGGGCAGGAGTCATCAACGGAAACATCTTGCGCATGTGGCGCGAGCATCGCGAGGTTCGC
>JARLIE010000255.1 GCA_031291875.1 Minisyncoccota bacterium
CTCGGCGATGGACGCTATGTCGTGGCGCGCCGCGCGCGGACGCGCGAAGCCGAGACCACGCGGGCGACGTGGGCCATTTCGCGATTCTCGACACACGCTAAGCGAAAGCGGACCGCCACTTAGACTTGCCCCGAGCCATGGATCGCGTTTCAATGCGCGCCTCCATTGTTTCGGGTTGAGTAGCCTTGAACCCGCGACCCCGTCTGCTCCCACATTTGCACCGACATCTGGTGCATGGCGCGCGGAGGTGGTCATCCCGTCACAAATCAAAACGAAAAAAACTTCGACTCTCCGGGAATAAATCACCGCCTCGGCGAGTTTTCTTCGCGCGTCGCGGTCGCCGCGCCGTGATAAGTCGTCGAACGAGTCGCTCGCCGAAGCTTAGACTTCGCCGAAGATCCGGGAGTGTGGAATGGTCTCCGTCGATCAATACACCGCGATTATCGATCTCATTTACGCGTCAACGACGCAGCCAACCGCCTGGCGCGCGGCGATTGGGGCGATTCAGGAGGCGGCGAGCGGTTGTGGCGCCCTGTTCGGGATGCGCCTCGAGGGAAAAACACAGCTTTTCGAGTTCACGGGTTACGATCTGGAAAGCATGAACAGTTTTATCTCCGGCTACGCGGCTCGCAGCTTTGTTTGGGGATTGCTGCCAAGCGCATCCGAGGGAATTCCGATCCACGACCGCCGCGTGCTCACGCCGGGGTTACGTCGGCGCGATGTTTTCGCCAATGAGTGGGCGCCGAAATACGACACGTTCGATTGTATGGTCCTGCCCCTTAAGCAACGCGAACGCGCCACCGCGTTCGCCGTGGTCGGCAGATCGCCGGGATGCGGCGAGTTTGATTCCGAGGCCAAGACCTTCATCGGGCGCGTCGCGCCCCACCTCCAACGGGCCGCGCGCCTTCGCGTTCGGTTGGAGGACGCGGAGCTTCACGCCGAGCTTGCCCTTAACGCCATCGAGAAGCTTCACCAGCCGGTCATTCTCGTGGCGAATGACGGTTCCGTGCGCTTCGCCAATGAAGCGGCGAGAAGATTGGTCAACGATAACAAAAGTGGTCTTACCATCCGAAACAATCGTATCCGCGCCCGGCGCGGCGACGAAAACGCGATGCTTCGACGCTTGATCGACCAGAGCACCGGCTGTGTCGACGGCGGAAGAACGGGAGGCGCGCTTGCGATTAGTCAAGCGGAAGGCATGCGCCCCCTCTCGCTCTGCTGCGTTCCGCTCGCCGATGGACATGGCTGGAATACGGCGTCCCAAAGCACCGCCATGCTGTTGGTTTCGGACATATCGCGGCCCGACGGCTCTTCATCGTCAACATTGCGGTCGCTTTTCCAACTAACGCCCGCCGAGGAGAGACTGGCGCGCCATCTTCTCGACGGCCAAACATTGGCGCAAGCGGCCGCCAAACTCAGCGTCGCCAGAACGACCGTCGCAACCCAGCTCCGATCGATATTCCGTAAAACGGGCGCCAATCGCCAGGTTGAATTGGTCCGCCTTCTCCAGGCGGTTCCAAAGCTGCCATTGAATAGCTGAGCGGGAGCTCGGTATCTCCCGCATTGGCTGATCGGCGCGCGTGTCGCTAAGATGGAGCGCGACGCCTCAGAGCTTGGCGACCAAGGCCGCGAGCTGTTCCGTGCATATCGCCCAGCCTTGGTGGAAGCCCATTTTTTCATGCGCCTCGCGGTCGGCGATCGTCCAATGTTTGACGCGGGCGGTGTATTTGGTTTCGGACTGGTACGCTTTTGGACTAATTTATATTTTTAATCAATAAAATCAATAACTTGAGTATTCAATCTAATTTGGAGAAATGACTCGCGTTTTCCGCGCCTTAGTGTAGCCTCTGTCTCGACGCGATGGCAGATTGGTTATGCACTCGGTTTTGCATTCCGGGGTCCCTTGTAGCGAGGGTAAGTTGGGTTCGATTCCCACTCGCGTCTCTCACTCACCACAATGAGTGCCTGATTTTCCTTGCTCGGTCCCATCCGGTCCGATACAAATTGTATTGAGGAAATCGAGCGCTACCGGGCTTGCCCGTCGATTCCTTAACGCTGGGCATGCCCAGTGGGAGACGCGAGTGTTCTTTCAAAGCCCCGCCATCGTGCGGGGCTTTGTTGTTTACAGGGCAAACGACTGTTGCCCCGTTGTAAGCTTCGTATTCACGCGCGTCGGCATATGAAACTCGCGCTTGCCGACCAGAACATCCTCCGTAGTTAAAAACTGGATACGTGGATATTGAACGCCGGCATACTCGTAAGTGCCGGCTTCTGCCGCTTCGTCTTTCATAGCCTTAGTCGGTGGCGTTATGCTCAGAAAGCCCGCCAATTCAGCGGTCGGCTCTCTTTCCAACACGCCGCGCAAATCCCTCACGTCGGTTGGGCGAACGTGTTTGCCGCCCTTAACTTGGATCATCATTTCGCGCAATCCATCGCGCGTTTCAAAGTAGATTCGTCCATCAATACCTCTATCGGCGCTTTTCCGCTGCATGGGAAAGCCACCCACACGTTCGACGAACCAATTCTGAAATGTTGAAGGGTCTTTTGTAAATAACTCCATCGCACCGTCAACGCTTGTTGGAATGCCATCGACGGTATAATTTTTCCCTTCCACGAGGCGGTACTTTTCTATCAACTTTTCTCGTACCAGCTTGATAGAAAGGATCGCGATATCGCATCCGATCCATTGTCGTTCGCTTTCATGGGCGGCATAAATAGTTGTTCCGCATCCGCAAAACGGGTCGAAAACGATGTCGCCTCTATTGCTTGAGGCGCGGATAATTCTATCGAGAAGCGCGACTGGCTTTTGTGTAGGGTAGCCCATGCGCTCGGCAGAGTGAGCTGAGAGGGGACCGATATCCGTAATAATATCTTGCACGGGATTTCCACCCGCGATCGACGAATAGCGCTTGAAGCGCGGCACTATCCCGCGCTTCGGCCAATAAATAAGTCCGGCTTCGTCAAGGATATCAAGTCGAGTTTGACAATCCGATTGCGCATAGCCTTCCGGGATTTTAAACCACTCTGGCAATGCGCGGTCCGGCGGCAATTCCCAGTGGCGTCCCGTTAAGGTCGGATCAACATTACGCCACGGCTTTCCGGAGCTTCCCGTGCGGGTTCCCGGGCCTGTAAGAGAAATTGGTTGATGCAATCCCTTATCATCTTTTGTGCGATAGAATTTCTCAAGATATTCCTTATCGTATTCCTCAAAAACACGGTTCCATGTGTACTTATCGCTTGCAGTGTAAAACAAGATTGTATCATGAACCGGACCCCACTTCTTTGCGCGCCCGTGCGCGCCGGTCCTTTTCCAAATAATTTCGTTTCGAAAGTTTTCGTGTCCAAATATTCCGTCCATCATAACTTTAATGTAATGGCTCGCGGTCGGGTCGCAATGCAAATAGATTGATCCGGTTGGTCTCAAAATGCTCTTCATATACAAAAGTCTTTGTACCATGAAAATTAGATAGGCTAACAAATGCGGCTGCGATTCGCGTAGCGCCTGCATCCACAACCGCCAAAAATCTACATAATAATCGTTCACGCCATGATCCCGCATAAGTACGGGCATGCTTTTGGCGATTGCTTCTTTCTGCGCGTCCATCTCCCACGTATCGCAGAACGCTTCAACTTGCTCTGGAACTGGCTTGCCGGTCATCGTTTTGTAGAGCAAATTATAATTCTGCTTTGAATTAAATGGAGGATCTAGATATATCAGATCGACGGAGTATTTCCCCATTGATTGCATGATAGTAAGGTTATCGCCGTACCAGAGCTTGTTCATGCGGCGCTCCCGACAAACATGCGGATCGATCCATCGAATGAGTCCGCGCTTTTTCGTCGGTTATATTTGAAGCAAGCCTCCGCGATATATAGGGGCATATATTTGCGGCTATAGTGATGATGGGAGCCGTACCACGCCCGCTTCACGAGCGCCCAAAAACTCTCGATTGTATTCGTGTGCACAATGCCGTCCGCATATGACCGAGCGTGACAAATAACGGTATGAAGCATCGTTTCACTAACGCGGTTGTAGCCCTTGTATTCGTCAGAAATCAAAATCGAGCCATCGGGATCGACAAATTTATTGATGAATTTTGCTATACCCTTCGCGGAGAGGTCGCCCGGCTTTGCAACCCGAGCAACAACACGGCCCCCGCGCTCAACTACGCCAATCACGGGGACTTTTTTTGTGCCACGACCGCGCTTATTTGGCGTGTCGCCGTTACGCTTATTACCTTTGCGCGGCTTTCCGCCGACATAGGTTTCGTCGGCTTCAACAATGCCGAAAAGTAATTTTTCTTGTGTCGGGTCTTCCGCCATTGCGGTGCGCACGCGATGCATCATGCTCCAGACCGTAGGGCGGCGCATTCCGACGTCGCGGGCTATTTGATAGGCGCTTGCAGATTTTTTTGCATTCAGCATGAGCGCGAGAACAAGGAACCAATTGCGAAGCGGCACGTGAGTGCCATGAAAGAGCGTTCCGACCGTGACAGAGAAAGCCCGAGTGCAATCGCGACACTGCCAGCGATGGCCCGCACGGTCCCCGCTCGCGTGACGGCCCACAGACTCGCTATTACAATAAGGGCATATGGGTTTCCCGTGCCACCGCACCCCCTCCAAATAATCAATCGCCTGTTCTTGGGTTTTGAATGTTTCGAAAAGTTCTGAAATGTTCATGGCGCATCAACTCCCGATGCGCATAATATGCCTTAGATCATGGATTTAGTCAAGTCCAAAAGCGTACCAGTCCGTTAAGATTTGGCGTTCTCGCAAATATCTCAGCCGGATCCAGAGGTGCAGATACGGAGCTGGGGCGCGACAGTTTATTGAAGTCGATCATTGATAACTCCGGTTC
>JARLIE010000256.1 GCA_031291875.1 Minisyncoccota bacterium
CGCGCATACAATCGGGCGATCTATTGGCCCGAGCGCGTCGCGCTCATGCAGAAGTGGGCCGACATGCTCGACGAGTTCAAGAAATAAGGCAGCCCCAACGCTTTTGAGACTCTTGAATTTCATGAGCAGTCGCGGTCGCCCGCGACGCACCGCGACAGACCCAGTCCGACCGCGACACGTTACAATTCTTGCACGCGTGAACATGCTGTCGCACTATGTCGCTGGTCCGCGCAAAGCGCGATATGGACGTTGATGAAGGCGGTCGACTCGATCACGAGCAATGGACGCAACACGATGTTCGGCTTCGCCTGCCCGCCGCACCTCGCGGGCGGATGTTCCTGGAGTCGCGGCGACGGGCCGGACATGAGGACATGACGATTGCCTCAGGTGTCGAGTGATTCGTTCCACTCGGAGCCGAGTACCCATGACAGTGCGGAAAGCTTACCACTGAGCAACCCCCACTCGAAGTCATCCCATCCTAAGTTCTTCTTTCCGTACTTCCGCTCGATGCGCTTCGCGGCCTCACGGGCGGTTGCAAATATTGCTTGCTGGCCTTCAGTCAGCTTCTCCTCACCCGTCGCTAACCGATAGAGCCAGTTCTGGTGCCTATTCCACCAGACCTTCTCCCAAAACTCGTTGTATGCGGAGAGGATCGTTTTGTCGCCGCGGCGGAGAATCATCGGCCACACCTTCCCTTCGATTTCGTCGGACGGAAGCCACTCAACTTTGTCGCCCGCGCTCGTGTAACCGATTGGATGGCCGTTTGGTCCCACCTCTCCGGGTCGCACGGGGTCATGCGTCTCGGCTTTGCTGCGACTCTTAATCCGCAGCAATTCTTCATAGCTCTTGAATTCGTCGATCGTTATGCCGCTCTGCTTGTGCTGCTTGATAAGGTCGGTGATTGCCTGCGCACGCTCGATTCGGCTCGCGTGAAGGGTGCGTCCGTGCGTCAGTCTGACCTGGCGAGTGAGGTCGCGCAACAGAACCTGTCTAAGCCCAGCGACGCTCACGAACGAACCAACTAGCGAATTCTTGTAGGTCGCAGCTTTGAATTTCTTCAGCTTCTCCGCTTGGAGCGCGTCTACTTTCCCCCTGGGAACTCTCCGCCGCGAGAAGTAGAGCATCGCGGGCTTACCGGCAGCAACGAAGCGATCTATCTCTTCCACTGTCCCAGAGGCCGCTACGCCGGTTGGAGTGCCAAGCTTGGTCCAAAACATTCCAATGAGGATGTCGCAGCGATCGGCGATTTGATTGTTGATCGCCGACTGGGGCCTCACCCCCGACGTCGGTACAGCGTGCGTTTCCCACTTGACCGGCAATAGCACCGCACCTTCGGCATCGGCGTGCTGTGCGTTCCACTCGTTGACGGCGTCGGACGCGGCCTGCCGTTCGTCCGCGAGATCGGACGGAGACCCGATCATGACCCGATAGACTGTCGATTTTGTTGCCATTGTCGTCATTGTTGAATGCCGGTCACACCTTGTAAAGACATCATGCGTTGAGCACCGCCGGACGTCCGCGATTATTCGCTTAAGGACGAGAGCCCGACCCTGCTCTTCCCCAACGGCTTCGATCCGCGCGGCGCAATCTTCAACGCGCACCGCGTCGTCGAAGGCGACCGGTTCCTTGTCCGCGATCCGCTCCAGTCGCTCACGGCGCACGAGGGCGGAATGGAGAACGTCGTCGCCTTTCTCACCGAGACGGTCACGGCGCAGCAACTTGAACAGCTCGCCGCGCTGATGGACGATCGGAAGTGCGAACACCTGGAGATGTTTTGAGCCCGCGCAAGCGGGCTCTTTGTTTCGATCGCACTCTTTAGGCCACTTCTGCCCTGACCCGGCTTCTGTGGTATCTTCTCTCGGTATCCCTCATGGTCGCCCACGTGGCTGTCGTTTCCTATCTCTGTTTCGATTACTTCTGTGCCTACTTCATTCAGATTCCCACCGGCGCGCCGAATATCGCGTTGAAACGGACGTTTCCATGACGCAGATAGTCGCAATCCTTCTGAGTTTTCTTTTGACCGCGTTGATCGGCAATCGATTGTTACAGCAATGGCAGCATCGTGTTTGGCTTCGCCAACAACAATTCTTGGGGGAAGAAAAGGAGTATTTGTCACTCAAAGAATTATTTCCAGAACTATCTGGCGCGATCGGCAAGCGTCTGTACCAAACCCAGCGATTATATTGGGCTATAAGTGCACTAAACACAGAGTTAGTCGAGGATCGCCTCGCTAAATACGATGACTCCGTAGTGAAATGGAACGATAATCTTGGATCATTCTACGCACGTCTAAATATATACGCAGATTTTCGATACTCGGAGACTCTAGAGCGCTCGATCCACCGACCGTTTCAAAATGTCGGAGCGCAATTGGAGGCGCAGGTTCGAAAGCGCCGTTTGGGTGGAACACCCACCCCCGCTGAACTGGCGAAGCTTGAGCGTCAGTTGCTCAAGCTAAGCGCTACAACGTCCAGATTCTGCCGCGATTTACTCAAGGCGGTAGAAGAGAAGAGAAAGCTCGTTTACTTTGGCCGGCGCGTTGCGTTTTCGGTCTTCAATCTGCGCTACTTTTCAACGTGGCAACTGGTCAAAGCGCTTTTTATTAGCGATGTAGACTCTCATTCCATAATCCGATCTGCGACGGACCTTCGCTAGCCAGGTCTCGCCGCCTTCGAGCGGGCGAGGATAGACCAACATCGCAGCTAACATGGCCGCTTGCTCGATCGTTAGCTCTCGGTAGTCGGCGCTGAACATACTTTGCGCGGCGCGGCGTGCGCCGATCAAATGTGAGCCAAAGAAAGCGCAATCCAAATAGGAGCGCAATATCGTAATTTTGCTATACCTGTATTGAATGAAATACGCCAACAGCATCTCATAAAACTTACGCCACGCCGTAGGCTTCCTATAGCCAGTTGCGGTGCGGACGAACTGCATGTCGATCGTGCTCGCGCCGCCATGTCGCTTGAAGCTCACGGCGCGGCCAACCTCTCGAACAACGGAAATCAGGTCTACCCCCGCGTGGTTCAGAAAGCGCCTATCTTCAAGCGCAACCACAAGTTTCTCTAGATTAGTCATCTCTGGTGGGTAATATTGCGCATACGGTTGTACCCGACTATGCACGATAAATAGATCGCTGTGGAGTTTCAACAGCGCGGCCCGCGGCCCGAACGGGCGCAATCTGGGCAGAAGCTCGCCGACCTGCATGCGAATCACCGGTGGGGACAACAATCTGCATCGCGTTGGAAAGATGGTACACTTACGACAATGCCCGACCAAGCCCGGCCAAGTGCGACACAGTATTCCCTCTCGCTGGACGACGTGTCGCGCCTCTTCGACGACGCCGGCCTCCCCCGCAACGTCAGAACCCTCCAACGCTACTGCGCCGCCGGCCGCCTCGATTGCATCAAGGAGGAAACGGCAACCGGACTCGCATATTTTGTCGATCCGGTTTCCGTCGAGCGCGCGATCAAACAGCTCGCGCAACTTCACGGCCTCACCGACGAAGTGCGACACGGCACGACATCGGAAAAAGTGACGGACTCCGTCGCTCATGATGCAGAGCCATCGCCGACGGGCGACACACCGCGCCCAATCGCGGCCGACCGCGACACGGACACCGAGATAATTCCGGAGCGACAGACTACGCCCGAGCCCGACGTGTCGGGCTTGGTCGCGGTGCTCGAAAGAGAGAATGTGAGCCTGCGCGAGCAGGGGGAATTCTTTCGCCACCAGATCGAAGTAAAGGACACGCAGATCGCCGCGCTCTTGGAGCGCGACAAGGAGACCAATTATCTCGTCAGGGGATTGCAGACGATGCTAGCGCCGTTACTCGGAAGGGGAGCGAACGCCGATCATCGCGCGGACAGCGACCAGCACGCTGGAAACAGCCAGTAGCCGGTCGATCGCCGTCAGCGTGCGGGTAGGGGATAAGCCGTCTTGACAGCCGGACGTACGCTATAATGCGTGGGTGGAACACATAGGCGAACAGTTGCAGCGCATCGAGCGCAACATGAAGCTCAACACCATCGACCCGGTGACCCTTCATGGCTTCACCCAAATCCCGAATTTCATTCTGCGCGATCCGGGTGTCTCGATCGGTGCGAAAACCGTCTACGCATTACTTCTGAGCTACGCATGGCACAACGACCTTTGTTTCCCCGGTCAAGAGCGCCTGGCCAAGGATGTTGGGATGGGCATCGCCAGCGTGAACCGCTTCATCAAGGAGCTTGAGGAGTGCTCACTCATCGAAATCATGAGACGAGGGCAGGGGAAGACGAACTTCTACACGGTCAATTTCGTCGTGAAAAAGCGCGTTCGGAAGTCCTGATTTCCACTGGTGGAAATCAAGAATTCCATCCGCTGAAGTCAAGTATTCCACAGGCGAAATTCACTCTATTTAACAATACGCATTTAACTATATACAAATAAAATACTCAGATAGGAATACGATTCGTCAAATCATGCAATACAGAATCCAAAATGCACCAAGAAGGGAAGACAGCTTGACAAAGCCATTCTTTTATGGTCGCACAATATCTGTTTTACGACACATACTTTGCAATTAGTCAATCGCGCCGCTTCATAGTTATCAACGCGCTCTAACTATTCTCCAAAACCGCCGGATATACATTGTATAATTACAATGTATGTTCGACCGAGCGGGGCTTGTAGCCACGATCGTCGCTTTCGCGATGGTCTTGAGCCCTGCACTGGCATCGGCGGATTCTGCCTCTTCATCTCCCGAATCGCCGATCGCGTTCGTCGAGGCGATGCTCTCAGACTTCGCAGCCGGTATCGAGCATCTCGCAGCGGCTGTAGGAAACCAGATCGGCGGCCTTGTCGCGACGATCACAAATAGCACCGCACCCGCTACCGAGAACTACGGGGCGTTCGTTGCGGCCGTCGATGCATCCCAAGCGCCCCCAACCATCCCCGCTCAGCAATCGTCCAGTACCGATCCCTTCGGCCCGCCGGCGCAGACTGCAACGACCACAGCTACCACCACTGTCGTCGCGCAAATCGTCGTCAAGAAAGAGCAGCCTGTCGTCGAGGTGGGGACGCAAGCAAGCGAGACCGTCACTCCTGCGGAACTCCAAGGCGTCCTCACGGGTCTCAGCGAGGTACTGAACCTACTACCCGCGCCGTCCGCCACCCCATCACCTGATGTCGAGAGTCAGATCGCCGCACTGCAAGCCACGATCTCTTCGCGCGGTTACACCGCGGCCGTGTCTCCGCCACAGTACGTGGCAGCTAACGGCAACCCGCAGGCCTACGGCGCGATCACGAGGATCGACCAGCTCTCGGGAACTGCGATCACCAACCCGTCGATCACCGGCGGCGCGATCACGAACACTTCACTCTCCGGCGGCTCGGTCTCAGTGAATTCTCTCGCGGTATCCGGCAACACTTCCCTCTCGGGCGATCTCAACGTCGGCGGCAATTTCACCGCCGGCTCGATCTCATTCAGCGCCGCGTCGTCGACCGGCAGCATCACGACGAACAGCACGACGACAAACCTGATCGCGACAAACGCGACCTCGACGACGCTTTTCGCCTCGATCGGTCATTTCACAACCGGCCTCATCGACTCGCTCACATCCGCCGTTGCGAACTTCGGCACCATCACCGCTACCAACTCATTCGCGACCAACTCGACGACCACGAACCTAGCCGTAACCGGAACGCTCAACGCCAGTAACGCGTCGACGAC
>JARLIE010000257.1 GCA_031291875.1 Minisyncoccota bacterium
CACGCTACTGGCCTCAGGCGCGTAAGCAAGGCGCTTCAGGCGTCCTCGGGACCACGCACGCAGCCGCGCACATCGTATCGCATCGCGCATCTTTCTAGCTGCATTGCATTTGTCGCGTTCGCTTCGCTTACACCCGAATAATTATTTAACTGCCACCAATGTCCAAGCCTGTCTATGAGCGCTCATCCAAAAGAAAATTCTAAAGCACTGTTCTTTTTCTTCCAAAGCGGAAATCAACTTCTCAAATTAAAGTTCAATCGACCAGCAACCATAATGATTGCGAACTGTTACAGAATCTTCTGAAATTTGTTTCCGCGAGCATGTGATACTTACTTCAAGGAGCGACAAATTGTTAATCAAAATGACTGACAATCTCCGTCACTGTTTCGTTATTAATAAACTTTGCTCCACCAAGAAAACCTTCGTCGAGTTCCCTGTCTCCACGCAAGTGGGATATGCTTTTGGAACGTGTAAAGCATGCCGTTACGTAAAACATAGATCAGTCCAAGCTAACTGCTCCTTCTGTGTAAACACTCAACAAAAGTAGTCTCAGTCGCCACCAAGCAAAGTGTAAACGCCGCAAATGTTATCAGTATAAGCGTTAATTCATTCCGTACAAAATCTTCTGATTTTGTACGAAACAACTCAACCGAAATTCAGCTTTGTCATCCCGTCCAGTGGAGGCGCGAGCTGCAGGTGAAGGTGGACAGGGGTGGAAGCTAAGAGCAGAGCGTGTACATATGCATATGCATGCGTAGGGAGGAGTGAGAGGTGCACGTGGTTGAGGTGTACATATGCATGTTTCCGCTCTGCTCTTAGTCCACGACATGTACTCGACATCGATGACGGATGACGGATGCCGAACGACCGGTCGATCGGATCGATCTCGCCGAAACTTTCACGCCGACACCACACGACCAA
Source organism: Minisyncoccota bacterium (assembly GCA_031291875.1). Taxonomy (GTDB): domain Bacteria; phylum Patescibacteriota; class Minisyncoccia; order Phycocordibacterales; family UBA2100; genus UBA10103. The sequence goes on from JARLIE010000257.1 coordinate 922, forward strand.
CGGACGAGACTGCTTGGGCCGACGACATCGACCGATGAAAGCGATGGCGATGAAGCCATGGCGAGGAAGTGTCGCTCGTCTTCGACCGAGGCGTCGCCGCAGATGCGACACAGGCGATCCTGCACGGCCACGCCATCTACTGTCGTTGCGCGCAAACGGGCCCACGCGCATGAACTTGAACGAGCGACTGGAAGTGCACTTCCCATTGCCAC
>JARLIE010000258.1 GCA_031291875.1 Minisyncoccota bacterium
CGGCAGGACCCGCTGCCTTCTAAGCGACTTGTCGACAACGGGCATCTTGTTTGGGCTCACCTTGGGCGCCGGCCGAAATTGGGCGCCGAGTCCTGCTACCGGAACAACTACTTCTCCGATTTTGGACATAGGTGTCTCTTTTCGATTCAATCCATCCGCATTTTCGGCCGGGCGCCGTTTGATCCGATAATCTTTGCAGGGACACCGATCACCGTAACGCCCGCGGGCACGTCCGATACGACCGTAGAGTTCGCGCCGACCTTCGCACCCCGTCCGACCGTTACTTGCCCGAGGATGCATGCTCCAGCACCGATCAGAACATCGTCCTCAATGACAGGTACGCCTGGACCACCTCGGCCGCCAATAACAACATTGGGCGAGATTCGAACGTTGTTACCGATCACCGCACGACTGTGCACCACAATCCCAAGCCCCTGATATCCAAACGTAACATTACGACCGACCTTGACCGAGGGGGGAAGCGACACCGAAAAGACTACACGGTTGAGAACCTTCAACGCCCACGGAAAAAACGGCACCCGCATTCTGTAAAGAATGCTGGACAGACGGAAAATATAGAGCATATTGACCACTATTCCCACCGAATTCAATCGGAAGACGCGGTTGCACCGGAATCAAAAAGCGTCGTGTAGACATCCGAAAGGCGTTGCGCAACCTGTGAAGCGTTGAAGCGCTCTTTTGCGTAACGTTCGTTCATCGCGCTCATGGAACGTCTCATCGCCGGATCTGCTATAAGCCGATCAACCAGTGCAGCCAGCACTTCCGGTTCAGTACTGTGAGCCAAAAGGCCCATGCGGCCGTCTTCGAAAAAATCACGAATCCCTCCGACCGGCGTAGTTATTACTGGCAGTCCGTAGCTCATCGCCTCAAGAACGCAGGTTGGCAACCCTTCTCCGTACCGTGTTGGGAACAGAAATAGCGATGCCCACTCAAGCAACCTGTGCTTGGCATCGTCGACTACGTAGCCTGCGAACGTGACGTTAGCAATCTTCTCATCGGCCACGGTACGGCGTGCTCGATCAAGATCGGGACCGTCCCCCGCGATGACCAACTCCACTTTACGCCCAGACTTAAGCAGCATCCGATGCGTATGTATGACCGCTAATGCGCCTTTCATTTCCTCAATTCGAGACAGAAACAGAATGCGTATCACGTCATCGTCGATCTTCAAACTCGTGCGCCCCGCCTCGTCCGGTACCGCTACGGTCTCGACATATACAGCGGAGCGCACTCCCAGTTGCTCGAGCGCGTCCCGGTGCGCAGCGCAGAGCACGATAAAGCCGTGAGCGGGCGCTAGGCCCCATACGACAAAACGCCGCAAAATCGGATGGGTCAGTTTTTTCGCCACGCGGTCATTCCACCCGTGCACGAACACAAGCTTCCGGGCAATATGGAAACGGCTCAGTTGCAGCAGCACGATGTCGCGAAGCAGCGCGTTGAAGTTAAGCGACGGGTTGAGGTGGACAATGTCCGGCTTTAACCGGCGCAAATGGCGAAGAAACGCACACGCATCCTTTACCATCCTGAGGAACGACGCAACTCCCCCAGCCTCCCCCAATCTACGGCCGATCGTATGATAGGCGCTCGGGACAGTCAAAGTATCCAGCATCAGCTTGCAATAGTTTGCAACGCCTCCCGGCACATCGAGCGAGGGACCAACAATCAGGATCTTCATGGCGAGATCTCCTTCGTATACGCACGCGTCGCGGGAACTGCGGTCGAAACAGTGCCTCGTCGCGCCCTGATCTCGACGTCGCCGTAGTACATGAATCGTTGATCAACGTCGCTTGGACGCGTTTTCCACCACCACTTATAAATGCCGATCTTGAGGTATCCGTTCCGATCGCCAGGATAAGCATTAGGGACGGCTCCCGCGTGCACAACCAGAACACCGTCCTTATAGAGGTCAGTCACGGCAGTCGCCCCGCTAGCGTCTACGCGGTAACGAAGCATCCATCGAACAGCATGACCTTCGTCCGATGACGGCGCGCCAAACTTGAATATCTTCGCAGGAGAGACTTTCACGTCTCCTCTGACGTCGACCTCATAGTGGTTGCCGGTGAGCATGAGGGCGAATGGGGGGGATCCGATGTTGGAGTCGCTCTGGTGAATCTGCGAGATGATCTCAGACTGTTTCCCGTCGAGTGGATAACCGGCTGGAATCATTGTCGACCATCTAACCTCATAATCGCCGCCCACCGCAAAACGTGCGACCGGTGTGAATGCCACTTCCACGCGTGGTGCGCCATTCGCTATGGTGCTAAAGTCGTCCGATCGGCTCATCGCCGTCCTTAACGCGACTCCGCCGAACTCAGCCAACGGCAACACGGAGATCGCATAGACGGTGGATTCCTGCAACTGAAGTCGTGGATCAATTCCCGCTGCCCACGAAGTCCGATAGACCGTAAGAAACCCGTCTCCCTCGGTCGTATCAGCAGAAACGGCGCTCGTCGAAGCGGCGGTGGTCAGAATCAAGATCATTAGCATTTTATGCATGGTCATTGTCTCCGCGCTCCAGCGATCCTCGCTTTCAGCAGCATCAGGGCGAACGTATTGTTTGTCACCAAATAACGCTTCCACATGCGACGCGGCTCCTGCATTACGCGGTATGCCCACTCGAGACCGTTGCGCTGCATCCAGCGCGGTGCCCGTTTCACTTTCCCCGCTACCACGTCAAACGTTCCACCAACGCCCATCACAAAATCCACGCCCATACCATCTTTCCACTTATTGATGAAGTTTTCTTTTTTGGGCGACGTAATGGCAACGAACAGTAACCTCGCTCCAGAATTCCGGATTTTCTCGACGACCTCCTGCTCGTCGTCCCAAAAGTAACCGTGGTGATAGCCGGCGATTAAAAGCGCCGGGTTTTTGTTTGCAATCTTCGAGGCTGCGGAGCGCACGACTTCCTGTGTGGCTCCCAGTAGGAATACTGGGTAACCGCGCAATGCAGACATCTCAAGCAATCGGTCAAACAGGTCAACCCCTGCCACTCTTTCATTGACCGGAAACCCGAGAATGCGTGCACCCAGCACGACTCCCATTCCGTCTATATTGACGATATCACACGCGCGAACCGACGCAGCAAGCTCACGGTCCTTTTGCATGGACACCAACTTGGCAACGTTGACAACAACATGCTGAGTGAACTGTCGGCGTTCGACCCGATCTGCGATGACGTCGACGGTCTCGGACATTGAAGCGACGTCCATCGGACATTTGAAGATTTCTATGCGTTGCATGACAAGAGTTCCTTCGCGCTAGGAAAATGGACACGAGATACCTGATTGGCAAACAGGGAAATCGAATAGAATGCCCACGCTTGGGTCCAGCGCAGGTAATCGGTACGATTAGTGATGAAACGCCCACGCTGGTATATAAAGCGCTTTTTGTCGCGCATATAGAGCGTGTCGATCGCGCGGCGGTATATCGTGTCCGCCGTGCGACGGTCCGCAGCGGTTTTGCCAACGGTCAACAATGTGATCAATGCCTGCGCGACCGAATGGGTGTCGAGTGGCCAAGTCCCGCTGTCGTAATATTTGACCGTTCCATCACACAGGAAAAACGCCTTGCGGTAAAAATCAAGTCCGCGCGAGATAGCCTCATCGAATTCACCTGTGCCATGAGCTCGAGCGATAACGTTGAGTGCTTCCAGGTTGTATCCGGTGTGGAATCCGTCCACGAAGGCGTGATGCGCCCGTGTCCCGTAGTGCCAGGCACCGTCGCTGCGCTGCATGCAAGCCGATTGACGGGCCGCACGCAGAGATTGGGCACGAAGAGTATCGTCGCCGTTTTGACGAGCCGTCTCCGATACGAGGGCAGCGCTCCACAGATTCGCGTTGTGAACGAACGCTTTCTCTCCCGGGATGTATCCGTAGTACGACTGACCGTCAAAAACCATAAAAAGCGTGTTGAGAAAATAGCCGGCATCAACGGCTGCGTCCACGAAGCGAATCTCACCTGTCGCATTGCCGAGCGCATAGAGAGCGCGTGCAACATAGCATGTCGTGATCGCGTTCGGCGTACCCTTGGGAACAAAGAAGGCCCTCGCGGCCCAGTCAAAGTGATATCCCCACGCGCTGTGCTTCCAGCGTCGCACATCGCACCGTTCCGAAAGGAGCCAGTCGCCGAGACTTATCGCGTCAGCCATCTGGAAGGGACATGCGTCAAGCTTTAGCCGCTCCAACATGCCAAGCACGATCAACGCGACTCCTTTCGGATTGCGCTTACGAGGAACGCCTACGATGCGGCGAAGGTTAACGGGACTCCGTTTATGGAATTGGAGCCAAGCGATTCGCGCCGCAGAAATCGCACCAAGTCCCAAGGTCTGGAACAGGCTGCTGTTCAGGCTATCGAACGGATCGTCGCCCGCAAAATCATAAACCCGGCAATGCTCGAACAGCGCGTCGGCAACTGCTAGAGGATCGGAAAACGTGTCGTTCATACGGTCCTCGCAGAAAGCTCAGATAAAAATTCCTTCGCAACTCCACGCCTTCCCGCATTCGTAGGCAGTTGCGTTAAGGACGTTTCGCAGCGCGACAGTGAGAAGAGATACATAGTTAGCAATGCGGAAAAGACATATGACGCCGACAACAGTGACATCGAGAAGATGTTGTCAAAGGCGAATGCCACGACCATGAATTTCCAGGTCGCGTCGCGGCGATCTAGCTGGCCGTATAGGAATACAAAGACCATCCATATGCATGCGCCGACTAGGCCAATCTCGACGAAGAGGTGTGGATAGAACGTATCGGTGGTCTTCAGTACGTTGTCCATGCCATACCACTTGAAGTTGTATGAGCTATATAGAGGCGAGTTGTACTTCACTGATGCGGGACCGCCGAAAGAGCCAAGTCCCTCTCCAAAGACATTCCCCCCGGCAAATGACTCGAACAACACGCGGTAAGACTCCGCCCGCGCCGAATTGCCGGCGACGATGTAAAGCAAAACCTTAGTGCTCGCGACGTCGACGAATTTATCCAGCAATCCAGTGACCATAGCTGCTGCTGTTGTAACAGTGCCAACGACGACGACGAGCACTGTTCGGAAACTATTCTTTCGCTCGATGATGAAATACGCGACAACCACCGGAAACAGCTTGAAAGAGAGACCCAGTACCGCAAAGAGCATAAAGATCCAAGAAGCACGCATGCTCTTACGAGTTATCCAGTAACGACGACATAAAACAAAGGCGCAGAAGTTCATGAAGCTGAATTCGGAAAAAAATCCAATCCAGCCCTGTGCACGCAAATAGAGACCCGAATCGATACGTTCTGTAATCAACGCGGGAAGGCCCGCGACGTGCGCAGCATAGGCGTAACACTGAAACAAGTCATTACTGATCACGACGGCAATAAATGTTACGATCACCGGGCGCAACGAAGTGCGATAAGCATAAATTGTGACAGTGATCGCAATCGGAAAGGCGAAACGGGACAGTTCCTCAACGGCAGCGCTTTTGTTAAACGATCGCACAGTCGCGACAAGCATGACGCCACCGAGAGGCAGCAACAGCCAGATGAGGCGATGAAACCTCGGCCGGTACAGCAATGCGAGCGCCAGCAGGCCGAATGCGATGATTTTGATCGGCGACGAAAGGTCTTCATTGACCTGGAGCATCATGTCACCGATGCAAAATGCGATATAGGCGATCGCCAAAATCCATGAACCGAGTGAATTGGTTTGAACCGGACGACTGCCGGTGAGCAGGTTCATCGCACAACCTCACAATATTGAATACCACCCGACATGTAGTCGAAGCACGCCGCTTTCGCACTGACCCTCAGCATTTCGTTGCGAAGGACGGTTATGCCGATCGCGGAACAGAGGATTAACATGAACCCAACCCGACCACCAACCCACGTGCTGGCACCGAACAGCAACGCAAACAGGACTGTTGTCGTCACGTTGATCCGCACGGAAACCGATGCCTTTTCGAAAATCGCGATCGTATTGCTGCTTGTGAGCCCCATGACACTTACGGCACAAAGCAGCGTCAGTAGCAATCCGGCCATAACTGCCGTCCAACGCATCGCGGGATCCGGCGTTTTGTGGAACGCAACGATGAAGACGGCAGCCGCGTTCAGTACCGAAACGATGCCGTTTGCGGATGCAATGCTTCTGCGCATCGATTGGAGGGTGTCATCAAGCGCTTGTGCCGCCGACCGGCGTCGGGCAAGCTCCGGGAGCTTTGTGATGGAAATGGCCCGGGGCACGAGTTGACCAACCGCGGAAAGCGACGAAAGAAGCGATAGCATTCCGGCGAATGTGGCTCCGCACATGGCCGTCGCAGCAGGAATGAACACAAGCGGTGGGCCGCCAGACAGAAAATTAGTGAGTCCAAATTGGAGCCCCTTGAGCTCAAAAGTATACGCGATTGCCCCGCGGGATGGAAGCCCGATTACGGCGAACATCACGAACGCGGTCGCGATCAACGCGATGGCGAGTGCATGCGACGACGGAATTCCGGTCCGTTTGCAGACCACTAGCGCGATCGCGGACGTCAACACCAACGCTGCGTCAAAAATAATGGCCTCACGGTATCGTTTGAGGGCGATGAAATAGTGGCGCGCCAACTGATAAGTCGTCCAGCCCCATAACAGCGAGACGACCGGCCATACATCGAAATCCACCAAGCGCCCGAGGAAAGCCGACGCACCCAAGAAGAGCAAAGTACCCGCAACGGTGGTTGTAATAGCTTGGAGCGTCAGCGCGTAGAACTGATCCGTGCGTGAGCGCCGGTCTGCTGCCGCCGGCAGCCGAACGAGTATGAGTGTCGCCCAGCCAATCGCGGTAAAGAAACCCGCCATCTGCGCGATCGCCATGCTGGCACCGGTGCGGCCAAGTTCTGCGAGCGAATACACATGCTGCACACAGAGAAACGACACAACCCGATACAGACCCGGCGTGCCTGTGCTGACGATCGCCTCGAGCCGCTGCAATAGGCGATCGCGTTGGATTTTCAAACCGCTACCTGACATCACCATCACGCCAGCACGCCGCGGGTGTCGATCACGACCTTGGACTGAAGCCTGACCTTGTCAAGTTGGCGGAAAGATGTGTGATCGACGAGCACCACGACGATATCGGCGTGTGAGAGGGCATGATGAAGGCTCACAAGGCTGACCTTACCTTCGAGCCGAGCAGGAAGCGCGTCAATGTTCGGCTCGACTACGAGTACCTGTCCGTACTGATGTACCGAGATTTCACGCGCAATCTCTACTGCTGGACTTTCGCGCAAATCGTCGATGTTGGCTTTGAATGCAAGGCCAAGACATGCAATGACCGGATCATGGAAACGCTTTGCTGCGCGCTCAACGCGTTGCAAAACGTGTTTCGGTTTTCCGTCGTTTACGTTACGGGCAGTCCGGATCAGATGTGCATAGTCTGGAGCGGAATCCACGATGAACCATGGATCAACGGCAATGCAGTGGCCTCCAACGCCCGGCCCGGGCTGCAAGATACTCACTCGAGGATGCCGATTCGCCAGGCGGATCAGCTCCCATACATTAATATCCAGGTGATCGCAGATCAGTGACAGCTCGTTGGCAAATGCAATATTAACGTCTCGGAACGAGTTTTCGGTAAGTTTGCACATTTCAGCGGTACGCGCATCGGTCAAGATGCAATCACCTTCAACGAAGATCCGATAAAGCTCTGCAGCAAGTTCGCCACATTTGCGAGTCATCCCGCCTATCACTCTGTCATTCTCGACCAGTTCGCGAATGACGTGACCGGGCAATACCCGTTCCGGGCAATGCGCAATACGGATATCGGATTCCTCGCCAAACTGATGTGGGAAAGTCAAGTCGGGCCGCAGATCGGCCATCCATTGAGCCATCCTCTCTGTCGCGCCAACTGGCGACGTCGATTCGAGCACGATGAGATTGCCCTTCTTCAATACGGGCGCAATTGCCTTACTGGCCGCCTCGATGTAGCTGAGATCCGGCTTATTGCCGTCCATGAATGGAGTGGGGACCGCAATCAGAAATGCGTCCGCCGGTTCGGGTATCGCGGTGGCACGCAAAAATCCCTGTGTCACCGCGGCATTTACCAGCATGTCGAGTTCCGGCTCTACGATATGTATCTCGCCCTTGTTGATCGTTTCGATTACGCGCGTTGATACATCGACTCCGATCACTTTTTTTCGACGGCCAGCAAATGCCGCGGCGGTCGGCAAGCCGATATAACCGAGTCCGATAATAGAAATCACGTCGAACGTCATTTTTGTAAACTCCAGGTGTGCGGGGTTTTTTTAAGCGGCAATGGTTTTTTCTTCGAATAGCGACTCGCGCAGCACGTCTACAATGCGCGCACATGCATGCCCGTCACCGTAGGGATTGTGAGCATGGCTCATAGCTTGGTACGCGAGATCGTCCGATAAAAGTTCCTCGACCGCCGTGACGATCGTGTTTGCATTCGTTCCGACAAGGCGGACCGTTCCAGCCTCGACGGTTTCTGGCCGTTCGGTGGTGTCGCGCATGACGAGTACCGGCTTCCCGAGCGACGGCGCCTCCTCCTGCACACCGCCGGAATCGGTCAGCACAAGGTAGGCGCGTTTCATGAGATAGACGAATTCCAGGTATTCAAGAGGTTCGTCGAGCACAACGTTTTCGATATCTCCAAGAATCCGCTTGACGGGCTCCCTCACGTTCGGATTCAAGTGAACCGGATAAACAATCTGCACGTCACGATGTGCTCGCGCAATCCGCTTCAATGCCTCACAGATTTGCTCGAATCCCGTGCCGAAGTTTTCGCGACGATGACCGGTCACGACGATCAGCTTCCTGCTGCTGTCTAGATAAGAAAAGCGATTTTTCAGCTTTGCGGCACGGTCTGATCCGTCGTTCAGTCGTTCGAGTGCCATGAAGAGCGCATCAATCACCGTGTTGCCCGTGATGTGCACGGAGCCTTCGGGCACGCCCTCGCTTAAGAGGTTGAGCGCGGCCGTATTAGTCGGTGCGAAATGCCATGCTGCTAATACGCTGGTGAGTTTTCTGTTCGCCTCCTCCGGACAAGGCGAATACAGATCGCCGGTACGTAGGCCAGCTTCCACGTGGGCGACGGGAATCCGAGCAAAGTAGGCGGCAAGCGTCGCAGCAAACGTTGTTGCCGTGTCACCGTGCACAAGTAACGCGTCGGGACGGAACGTCTCAAAGACGTGCGGAAGCCGATTGAGGATAAACCCCGTCAATTGCCCGAGCGTCTGACCCGGCTCCATAACATTAAGGTCGAATTCCGGCACGATGTCGAAGAATTCAAGGACCTGATCCAACATAGACCGGTGTTGCCCCGTCACGCACACACGACAATCGATACCCGGTTGCTGCCGTAGCAAGAGCACAAGGGGAGCCAACTTGATTGCTTCGGGACGCGTACCGAATACCAGCATTACCTTCTTCATTAAACGGGACCTGTTAGTCGTTAAGGTGCGGCGAGGCGATGCGCGTCTGCCGTGCGTTTTGCTTGTCATAGCGGGCGTAATAGCCGTACTGCTTCGATCGGATGCCGTGACGCAACCCGTTGAAGATGATTCGCCCTGGGCCCGAGCCCGCGCTCTGAAGGCGTTTAAGCGTTTCGGCTATTTCTCCCGTCGTGGTCACCCCCGCGCGCACGACCAGAAGGATGATGTCGGCCGCGCGTGCCAGGATTGCGGTATCGGTCACAGGCAATACGGGTGGCGAGTCGATGATGACCACGTCGTACGGCGTGGCAAGGCTCGCAACTAGATCACGTAACGCTACGCTGGCGAACAACTCGTCTGGCTCATCGACAGGACGGCCGCCACGCAGCAGGTCCACATTCTTCGCTACGTCCTTGACGATGGCGGCCGCTGTCGTGGCGGTCCCAAGAAGGAGTTCTGAAAGGCCCGGACCGTCGTCGATGCCGAAAGGAACATGCAGCGCGCCCCTTCGCAGGTCGCCGTCAATGAGAAGAACTTTCTTTTCTGCAAGCCCTAGCACGACAGATAGATTCGCTGCGGTGAAGGACTTTCCAACGCCGGGCGAGGGGCCTGTTATGAGCACAACCTGACCTCGGCCACGTTCGAGGAGAGCAAATTGCACAGCGGTACGCAGGCTACGCAGGGCAGCTACCGCGATATCATGCGGTGCCCGGACGGCTAAGACCGAGGGCCGCTCAACGCCGCGTTTGACGAGCCGTGCCAGTCGCGGCTGCGCCGAGCTGATTGGAATTGACGCCATGACATCTAGCAGCATCCGACGCTCAATGTCAGAGGGATCATTGACGCGACCAGCGAAGACACTCAAACCGATCGTCGCGATCATTCCCACAATTAAACCCGCTGCCAGCGAGATCGGCAAAACGACAATAGCCTTAGGATATTGCGGAAGTTCAGCCACGATTGCCTGATCGACCACCCGTACGTTCCCGATACCGCCAGCGCGAGCGAGGCGCAGTTGTTGAACGCTCTGGAGCAACCCAAGGTAAATTTCGGTCTGCACGCGAACGTCGCGTGTGAGACGAACGATGCCCTGCTGATTGTTCGGCAAGGTCTGGAGCTGTCGCTCGTACGTTTCGATGGTATCGCGAGCCGTGCCGATCTGTTGGTCCACCGCGACCACGTTCGGATGGTGCGGCGAGAGCGTGGTGGTCAGCTCATGCTGCTTTTGCTGAAGCTGGAATAGTGCGGTCTGAGCATCAACCAGTTGCCCGAGGATCGACTTTGACTGCTCCGTCAGATCAACAACTTTGTGGGTGTTCTGATAGGCCGTCAATCTGTCTTCCGCAACCGACAACGCGTGCTCGCTAGCCGGCAGTTGACTTTCCAGGAAGCGTAGGGATTGATCCGCTGCCGCAATCTTGCGCTGCTGGTTTTGCTTGACATAACTGGCTGCGATAAGATTCAGAACAGAGGATGCACGCTCGGGATCGTCATCATCATACGTGACGCCAATCACCCCCGACTGCTCTTTGCCGAGTTCAGTAACCTTCAGATCCTTCTGGAGACGTTGCCAGACATACTGGCGCGATCGTCGGCGCAACTTGAACGCAACGCCGGGTTCGCCGTCAATGGAGTTCACCAGCAGATGGATTTCACCGCGCTCGCTGGTGAGATTGAGCAACGTACCGATCTGGCCGACTGCGTCGCTATCCAGGTCACCGCCGGTCAAACGATATCTTTGGCCCCCCAAATAGGTAACCTTGAACGTATCGTCCTCGAAGTCTTGAGGTACATCGAATCGAGGAATATCGATTCTCTCGTTAGTCCATGCGTAGCCACCAAAACCCAAAAACCCCGGTGCAAACTGCGGATGAAAGTTGCGAATGATCAAATTGCCAAATAACGGAAGGCGCTTCGGTCCCACGTCGATGTAAAGGTGGAGTGAATCAAGCGCTGCCTGCGTGACAAGACGTGAATTCAGTATTTGCATCTCCCCGTCGTCAGTCGACTTGATGTCGAACAGCGAGGCCAGTCCACCGACCACGCCGTTTGCAGCCTGCGACGCGAGATCCGTGCTGTCTTCCACTTGCACCATGATGTCGGCGCGATACACCGGCGCGACCACCATCATGATGAGCGCACCGATTAGCATAAAAACATCGGTGATCGTCACAACCACGCGCCAGCTCTTGGCGATGAGGTCAAGCATTGACATGACATCCATGTCTTGATCGTTCGGATTGGCTTCTGTCGCCGTCATTTCGGATACTTTCGTTTCGTTTGTTGGCCCGAGCGCTCGGGTCGTTTGCTGGGGGTAATCCTGTGCGGAACCGCTCAAATAGACCGGATTTGTCCGGCCCATTTATCAGTCAAGAGTGCAATTCGCGAAGCGATTGCTGCATACTCTGCAACTGTGTCGCCGGATGGGTCCGCGATGTCATCATCAGGATCCAGACAAAAGATCTTTCCCCGACTCTGAGGATAACGTCGCTCAATTTCGCGCTTGTGTTCGTGCTCCATGACCAGGACCAGATCGGCCGTCGCTAACATCCGGTCATCTACCGCGCGCGATCGGTGCCTGCCCAAGTCAACACCATATTCACGCATTGCCTGTCCCGCGACCGGATCTGCTGCGTAGTCTTCTCGCGCATAGAGGCCAGCAGAGGAAACAACAACACGCGGAAGTGCGCCCTGAAAAAGCGCCGCTGCCATGGGACTGCGGCAGATATTTGCGGTACAGACCACTAGGATATTGGTGATCATTTCGTTAGTACTGCACCGGTAAGACCCGCGTCGATAGCGGGCAGCAATAGGTTAAGTACGCGGCTTGCGACCGCGAGGTCAGTCGGTGCAACGTAGACGACGTCATCCGGCTTTAGACGAAAACGTGCCGCCATGATCATTGCCACCGGGGAATGCGCGTCGAGGTGAAAGACTTGAGCGCGACCATTCTTCACACCCCGCACGACATAGAGTTGCCGCGGGTCCGAGGTCGACGCGTTGAAGCTGCCAGCCTGTGACAGTGCGTCTGCGAGAGAGAGGCTACCGTCTTGCTTCGGAATCGCGGTTATCGGTTTGACAACTTCGCCAAGGACATAAGCTCCGCTCTCGTCGCGCGCCATTACATGCAACGTGTCGCCGTCCCGAAGCACCAGCCTCTCGGGACTCTCGCCGTACGCGATCAGGGCGCCGAGGTCAACGACATATTTCGACCCACCGCGAATCAACTGAAGGCGTCCCACGTCAGCGTTCGCCGTGAACCCCCCGGCCCTGCCAACCGCATCCGTGAGGGTCATTGGCACATCGTTAATCTGCAGGATGCCTGGCGAATGAACTTCCCCGTCGATGAATACCCGCCGGGCCCGAAATGACGCGACACGTACAGTCACCTGCGGGGCACGAAAATATTCCGTAAGTGCCTCGCGCAAACGGGCCTGTATATCACCGGTACTGAGTCCGCTAACCTTTAGGCGGCCAACATACGGAAACTGAATGAAGCCGTCCTCGTCGACAACGACACCCTCCGGTGGATCCGCCGGCCGCGGTGGGGTCGAAAGCGGCGCACCGGACCCATGCGCAAGCTCGGGATGATCCCACACCGTCACCTGCAAAACGTCTGCGGGTCCGATCCGATATGCGCCCGGAACCCCAGCCAGCGTAGCGATAGCTTGGCGATCTCGTTCTTCGGCGCCACTATTCTGCGCATTGACCACAGAGGCATCGATTTCGGTAACGGTCACCGGCACCGATGGCGCAGAATGTGAAGCGCTCACGCTCTTCATCTCGGCTGAAGTCAGCATGCCAGGAACTGTTGAACAGCCGGCTATCAACACACCAGCCGAACTAGCCAGCAAGAGCGATGTGGCTCGGCGCAGACACGAGTACCACACTCGATAATTATTCAAAACTCCGAACACAAATTCCTTTCCTTTCTCTGCAGATGTCTTGTTAGGCATACTGTACAAGCGTCAAATACTGCGTTGGATCAGACCGCACATTCAATTAAGCCTCTTTGCCAAAAAGCCCCGGAACACCGTCGATTCGGCGATTCAAAAGTGGACATCAAGCATCGTGAACTGCCCAATATTTCCGAGGAATGCCGAGCCTACCTACGCCGTTTCGTCGATCGCAGTCAATCTGTCGATGAGTTGTTGCCATGGTCCTCGTGACCTACTTCACCTCGACGCCGCACGAACTCGACACGCCCCAACCGTGCGATATCAGCATGCCGTCAAGAACGGTCATGGTCGGGCGGTTACTCATAACGACATATCTTCATGCAATACGTTGGACAACACGTCCATGCAAATTGCCCCTGATCTTTTTCTGTGCATACTCGCTCGATGAGCGCCTCGCGATCACTGCGACAGCATCCCTTCCCGCACCCAACTAATCAGACTCTCTTGATACTCGTGTTGACTCGAGTGGGTGACAGTTTGATCTGAACGTGATCTGTCGCCCTCGTAGTCAATATGCCTGGGCACCTGCGAAACCCTTAACAATTGTCGAGATGACGATTTGCAAATCCAGCCCAAATGACCAGTTGCGCATGTAGTAAAGATCGTGCTCAACTCGAGCGACCATTTTTTCTAACTGATCGGTTTCCCCCCTGAACCCGTTAATCTGTGCCCAACCAGTGATACCAGGCTTCACTCGGTATCGGCTGATGTAACCGTCGATCAGTTGGCGATAAAACGCGTCATGTTCGAGCGCGTGAGGCCGCGGACCAACCACCGACATTTCACCTCGCAGCACATTAATAAACTGGGGCAACTCATCCAGACTCGTGCGCCGGAGAAACCGCCCAATGGAGGTCACACGAGGATCGTTCCTCACCGCCTGTTTGAGTACGCCCGCCGCTTGCCTATGGACGTGCATCGAACGAAATTTGTAAATTGAGAACGGTCGACCATTCAACCCCTTGCGCATCTGTCTAAAAAATATCGGCCCCGGGGACGACAACTTTATGGCGATGGCGATACAAAAAAACAAAGGTGCAAGGAAAACCAGTACCCCGGCGGCGAATAGACGGTCAAAGATCTCCTTATCCGTGAGCGCATCTGCTGATGTGGTGACGTTGGTTATGCTAATCGACGGAAATCCAAGGACATCCAACGTTCCTCTTGTATCTGTCAAACCAAAAGCTCGTACGTCCGGCAGCAGGCGAATCGTGGCGACGCTGTCCTTAAATATTTCCAAAGTGAGATTCATACGGCTTAACGACTCCAGAGGAACCGCAAGCCAGATCTCCTTAACTTCACCTGATTCGACCAAGCGAACCAACCCTTCGAGTGCGCTGGCGCTCTCCTCCCGGATTGGACCGCTCTCATATTGATCCGGAACGTTCAGTTCGACCGAGTGAGCAGCATAAAAGCCAGACGTTTTTCTGCAGTTAAGCTTCCCAATAATCTCCCTGAAATGGACACCACTACCTACAACAGCGACCGCGCGAACATCAAAGCCAATGAAGCGGAGACGTCGCAGGGCGCTGTACACCAGAACGCGAACAGCGACAAGAGCAAAGCCAGTCAATGCGGTCCAAAGCAGAACCCACGTGCCCGTTATTGCTACCGGTCGATCCGCCACCGAGAGAAAAATCCAGCCGGC
>JARLIE010000032.1 GCA_031291875.1 Minisyncoccota bacterium
CCGGCGACGCGCAAGTGATCGCCGGCTACATCGGCTCCGGCGCCACTTTCGCTGAAGCGATTGCCAAATTCGGCGTGGCTTATGCCGACCAAACCGAAAAGGATTGGGAGCAGTTGCGGCGGTCCGGAAGGGCCGGGAAGAAGTTGTAGAGGCGACGCGCCTCTCCAGCCGACAACGTCCGCTCCGCGGCGCTTTCGGTCATAGAACCGTGCTGCCCTTCGCAAGCAATCTGCAATTACTCTCGGACTCTCCTCGAAGAGCCTGGCTAGGATTCTCTGAGAGCTTCGTCAAGGTAGCTGACAATGCGCTCCCGATTGTCGTGAAGGTTCGAATAGCTCTTTCCGATAACATCCGTGAAACGAGCGAGGGGTTTCCGCTGGATTGACTCTTGATCCTCAAAAATTCCGACAGACTGGAACTTCAGCCCCCATCGTTCAAACGTGAGTAAACTGATCGTTGCCACATTCATTTTGTCTTCATTCGGCAAACCGTATATGAGAATAGGGCGTTTCATCTGGTTTATGCGGAAGTCGACCGGGTATTTTCCCGTTGAGTCACGGTCATCCCTCCAGTCAAATTCAATACGGTGCTCAGGCACTCTGCTTTTAAGAAATGCCCTCAAATCGTCCATGAAGGTCGAACGCACGACCTCCCGCGACAAAAACGAAATGTCCGTTACTTTCGAGAGTGCTTGAACGAAGTCAAATAGTGCATCACCAAATCTGTTTTCGATCACGGGAATAACGAGTTCACCGTCTCTGTTCTCCACGGCGAAGCTGGATAACGAACTATCTACTATTTGCTTCCGGTTCCCGGACTCGATTGCATCGGTATCGAGCCAATAGGACAGATGCATAATCGTGCTGGCCTCGTCCGTCAAAATCCATCCGTCGCCTTCGCGCTTCAATGCAATAACAAAGTGATCCCCGTCGTCGAATCGAAACGGAGTTCTCACTATGAAGCGGCCCTCTCCTTGCTGGTGGAGGTCGATCTGCTCGGAGATCCGTTCGCGGAACTCTTCTCTGATGGCTGTTAAGTTCATTGCGATCCCGTTGATCCGAATAGACTAGCCTGCAATGCTGGTGGGTTAAAACCGCAATCTTCAAGCAGCGCTCGGATCGCAGTTTCAAGGCTGGAGTGGCTGGAGGTCACTTGCGCAAATGCATCCTCCCTGAGTCCGCGTGTTTGGTAGCGTTCCGTCGCTGTGTGGATGTGAAAATCGTTCAGCGACGTTCCCTCAATTTGATTCGTGTGGAAGTGAGAGCCGTTGTATCGCCTCAGTCGAAAGACTGCGTTCGAGCCTGGCACTTTGTACCCAAGAATCGCCGAAAAATCCAGCGGATTTAGCATGGACTGCCTAACCGCAATTACGAATTGGTTTCCCGACTCAGTAGCGCTTGCTACCTCAAAATCCCTTCGCCTATGTTTGTTCCGCTCGATAAGCTTAGTAAGCGGAAGTAATCCGTTTGGTATCGCCTTCAGTTCGCGGATCAGATCATCGATTTCGTTGTCCGAAAGTGTCTTGAGCATCTCGTTCCAAACGTCGTCCCTTTGGCCTAAAGAATTCGAGGGCAATCGGTGACCCGCTCAAGAATTCGACATGAGAAAGGGCTGCCGTCCGCTCAAGTGGTTATAACGAAAGCTATACCGCGCGGACATGTCTGTAAATACCCCCGACGAAGAGCGGTTACAAGTTCAGTCAATACATCTCGTTACGAGATCCGGAATTCTCGCGTCCGGGCCGAATTTCGACTACTTACTTGCAACCTTCCTCTGGTAGACGTCGTATCCGCGCAGATGCGCCGCGGGCGTGAATTCCTGCATCAGCAACTGCATCGTTGCGGCGCGGCCGGGCGTGGGGTCTTCCTTGGTCTGCAAGTCGTACTTCACGATGAGCCAGCGAATGTTGCGCGACCGCACCAGCGAGGCGATCTCAGCGGGCGAATAGGGGTCGATGGTCGGATCGAAGAACGGAACCGGGAAGCCCGGCACGCGGCCGGTGACAAAGTAGAACGGTTCCTCGCCGGGAAGCAGAACGATTCCGTCATCGAGTGGAATGTTGGCCTGGGCGTAGCGCAGCAACTCGTCGATTTCAGGTAAGTACGGTCCCGGCGTGGCCAGACCGGCAAGCTGCGGAAAGGCGGAATGCGTTGGCGGTCCGGCAGGAAAGTTCGCGTACGAGAGCCGCTCCTCGCTGACCGTGTAAAACCCTCCACAAACGAACAACGTGACGGAGACGAGAGCAGCGAGCCCGGGCACAAACCATCGGGAAGCGGTCCTGCGAGGCGGGAAGGCTTCGAGAAACGCGAGCATCTCCGCCACGAGCAGCGCGAGCAACGGCCAGATCGCATACGTCGAGCCCCAAAGCTGCTGCGATAGGAAGGCGCCGTGGATGGCGGCGAGCAGAACCAGCGGCAAAAACGCGCGCAGTGACGGCTCCCGCCGCAAACGGAGCAGCTTCACGATCGC
>JARLIE010000004.1 GCA_031291875.1 Minisyncoccota bacterium
AAGTGGCCTTTAGCTTATCTATTCCGCGTCGCAATGCGGCTTGCGGTGAAGCAGCGTAGGAAAGATGATCGCTACGTAAGTCTCTCATATGATGAATTGATCGACGATATCGGTGATGAATCGCCTGATCCTGTTCGGATTGTAGAATCACGAATAGATCTTGAGGTGTTGAAACAGAACCTGAATCGATTGCCGAAGCGACGACGAGATATTTTGATTGCGGCGTTGATCCATGAAGAAACGCACACAGATATTGCCCGTCGTTTTTGCGTCTCGGTGCGAACCGTGCAAACGGAACTTAAGCTGGCTATCGAATATTGTGCTACGCAGGTTCTGTATGGCGATGAGCATGAGCGGCGTGCTGGCAGTCCCGAACGTAGCCTCCGCAAATCAACCAAGGCGATAGATATAACGTCTTAGTGTCTGTCCGGGAACATATCGAAACGGCGGAGTCATTTGTAATTCAACGGAGGCGGCCTGATCGTTGGAGAGCCGTTGCCGATGTGGGCAAAGGAAAACAGGGCTCTCTACGATCGCAGTCGCCAGCGCTATTTGTCTGACGTGATCGACGCGGAATGGGCGCGGGGTGGCACCGCATATTCCACCGATCAAGCGCGGCGACAACAAGCGAACGATGAATCTCCACGATATCGTCAACGGGCCGATGTACATGCCGAGCCCCGCTGCCAGTGATGGGCGAGCCAGAAAGACATGCTGCCACACGCGCGCCCCTGTAGGATTATTGTGATCTGTGGGGCTGGGACGGCCCGCTCGATCGCGGCCATGACGCTCTCCATGCCGAATGCCACCAAAGAGCGGAGCGCGGACTTCTTCGATCGACACGCAGGCCTCCTGACGCACGCCGTCGTGGTGGCCAGCGCCAACAGCGCGGGTTCTGGTCGCGCATATCCGAACCGCCACCCACCGGCTCGCAACAGCTTGATCTTGTTCATTTCGCTTTTTGAGCCAGGCTTAAGGTGGCGCGTTGCGATCATTTTCGCTTATCGACGTCGCATCATGTGCCGATAGAAACGGCACAAAAATCACTACGACCGATTTTATTTTATTTTCTGACTTCGGGTTTGGCAGTCCGGAATCGTCTTCAGTAAGGGAGACCGCGCAGAAAGGTTAGATCGCGTTCCGAAAACCGGAACGGGATCGGGGAGCGTCGTTCCGAAGAGAAGCGATATGGAGGGGAGTGTGATTTCGGCCTCTTCTGCCGTTTTGGCGAGGGCGTCACTTCAAACACAGGATTATACGGTCAAGGATTTGCGATGGTGAGCGGAGCACCTCGAAACACGCAATGGTTTCCGACGCGCCGCGTTGGATGCATGCGCATTGCGATGCCGATCTGGACATCAAGCGTTCGAGTAGTCCTGGGAACTATGGTGTTCTTATTGATGAGCTGCTCATCTCCTCTGAAGTTGGCGGGGATTGGACCAAAAGATTCCGCAGATCTGGCGCGTTTCGCAGACTTTACGGCATTATATCCACCAAAAGTGGCCAAAGTGTCGAATGACGAAAACGGCCGAGTGCAGCTAAGGTCGATGATTTTTCCCGGATCAGGGAGGCGGTCAACATCGAGCGCGCATCAAGCGGGGATATCGCAATCAGCCGATACCCAAGCAGAGCCTCTCAATCCGCCGGGGTATGGCGGCGGCAACGGCGTGTTCATTAATTTTAGTAATGCCGATGTTCAAACAATCGCAAAGTCGATCTTGAGTGATACGCTTGGTTTGAATGTTGCGATCGATCCTCGCGTACGTGGCAATGTAACTATCATGTCATCATCGCCAATACCGAAGCAAGAGTTGTTTGCCACTTTTGAAAATATTATGAGCATGATGAATGCGTCCGTCATCAGAGACGGAAGCGTTGTCAGAATTATTCCCGTGGCCGAGACCGGGGGGAGTGCGCCGCTGAGCTCTCGCGTCGGGAGTGCGGATGGTTTCGGTTTTACGGTAATACCACTTCGATATACTTCGGCAGATTCTGTCGCCAAAACGGTACAAAATTTCTTATCGAAGCCAAATTCATTACGAGTGGATCGAACGCGGAATCTCATTTTGGTTCAGGGCTCCGCGGCCGAGCGCGAGAGCGTCGTGGAATTTTTAAGAGTCTTCGACGTGGAATGGCTCCGCGATCAATCTGTCGGTATATATCCGCTGAAATCAACGTCGCCGGACATTATGATCCGCGAATTGGATCGTATATTTCAGACCGAAAAAAACGAGCAGGGCAATGGGATTATCAATTTTCAGCCTATAACGAGAATGAATGCAGTCCTTGCGGTGGCGCGCAATCGTAAGGCCATTGCTCAAGCCAGTATGTGGATTACGCGACTGGATCGTTCCGATCCGAGCAGCGTGACCGCGCGTTTCTATAAGCTTGACAATAACGACGCGATGAAGGTCGCAACGATTTTAAATGAAGTCTTCGTCGGAGAGGAAGGAGCGACGGGAGATTCTGCGGCAAGCCAACTCGCGCCGGGTGCGAAATCGAACGCGTCAAAACTTAATTCTCTCAATGCGGGCTCGTCAAATGAGGCCGCATCCGACATTGGCGCGACTGACAGAGCAACAACGAGCGGCGGGTCGAGCGCGCCGTTCGATCAGTTTTCCGCGATTTCATCAGATAAGAAGAAAGGTGGAAACGACGCCAACGCGGCCAATGGTAGCGGCGCGTCGCCACAAGGAATGTTTCCGAATGTCCGTATTACGGCTGACCCAAATGATAATGCGATCATCATATTTTCTAATCAAGACGATTATCTGGTAATCGCGAATGCCATACGAGAGCTCGATCGGCCGCAACAGCAAGTGGAAATCCAGGCGACAATTGCGGAAGTTACCCTCACTGACGAATTACAATATGGTGTCCAATATTATCTTGGGAGCAGCACTGTCGGAGGTGGATCGAATCACGGCTCTATTTCACTGTCGACATCGAGTGCGAGCGCGCTGATTTCCCAAAGTCTTCCGGGCTTGAATGTCCTTCTTGGGTCGCAAGGTTCTCCGAATGTCGTATTGAGTGCACTTTCCTCGTTGACTTGCGTGAAAGTGCTCTCCAATCCGACGCTTGTGGTGGCAGACAATAAGGCGGCGTATCTGCAAGTGGGAGATTCCATTCCCATTTCCACGGGGTCTGCGACCGTTTTGTCGTCGAGCAATACGGTTGTGAGCACCGTGTCTATGCAGGACACAGGGATCATTCTAAAAATTTGGCCGCGCGCACATAGGAATGGCATCGTCGATCTTGAAATTGAGCAGGAGGTATCGGCGGTTGTTGGTGGAACCTCGGGCAGTGGCACGAATTTGAACCCGACGATATCGGAGCGACGTATCCATTCCACTGTCTCAGCGAATAGCGGACAGACAATTCTGCTTGGTGGCCTCATAAGCGAAAACGATAACAAGACGCAAACCGGGATACCAATATTGCGGCAGATTATGGGGCTTGGAGATTTGTTTGGCACGACTGACGGCGCCAAGGAGCGAACAGAGATTATCGTTTTCGTCACGCCGTGGCTCATTCGGAATAATTTGGATGCGCAGAACATCGCGGAGGCGTTTCGCGCTGGTTTGTCTACGATGCATAGAGCGACGCCAATCGTCTCCGGATTGGACGCGCGAAATAATACAAGTGCCGCGTCTGTCATTGAGAAGTAGTTGGGGTTTATGAGGTGATGACAGGAAGGGAAGAATGGACGCGATCGTTAGCAAGCGAAAATAGCGGGATTCTTATTCGTATGCCGGAATAGGCTGCCTGTTCTTCGGCAGGAACAAAGCACGCGGAAAGGGTCGGTAAGAGATCCGGAAATTCCGTGTCAATTCGCCGGCGCGCTGTCCGCGTTCACCAATTTTGGCGTTGTGTCAGAAGCAATCGGCCCCAGGGAGTGTTCGAACAGGCGACAATCAGGTTGGTCTGCATTTCTGTTGGGGCTCGGATCGTAATGGCCTGGCGCATTTTTCATGTATCACGGAGTGTTCCACGTGACCGATATGACCATCAACAATCGCTCCGCAAATGTTTTCGCGCGCTCAAGTGGTGGGTTTACTTTGATTGAAATGCTGGTTGTTCTGACGATCATCAGCCTCATTATCGGCCTCGTCGGCCCGCGGGTGCTTGGCTATCTGGCGGAATCGCGCATCAAGGCCGCGAGATTGCAGATTGAGAGCTTTGGTTCCGAACTCGATCTTTTCTATATGGATGTCGGCCGCTATCCTACGGATACGGAAGGGCTTGGTGCGCTCATCACACGTCCCGACGACGCCGAGGTGTGGAACGGTCCCTACATCAAAGGTGGTCAAGTGCCGGTTGATCCCTGGGGCCACGCCTATCAGTATCATACGGTTAGCGATCATACACCGCCTTATGATGTCAACGCGCTCGGCCCGGAGGGGCACGGCGTTACGCCCGCCAAACTGAACGAAACAGCGAATTCAGTACGTTGATGGTAGGCAGGGGCGGGTTTACGCCGATCGAAGTTATTTCGGAGACGGCGATTGTGGAGCATCCTGCGGCGCTCGCGGTCGTAATGATACCGGGGATAGAAGATGAATCGCTTAAGGTGATCGCAATGTAAGGCGCGGCGTTGCACGATTGTGAGCGCGGTGGCGCGCTCGAAACGGCATGTGCGCCACGATCAATGCGCTCGCATTTTTGCAGGTGACGATGACGATATCCAATACGACGCAGGATGTTTTAGCGGATGAACGCGTATCCGATGGCGATGCCAAAGTCGTCACTGTAGCACGATGCTGAGAGTTTCTCGTGAGAGTGTCATCTATGAAATTCGCGTCGATATGTTTACCAGGAGCATCACGCCGACGTTATCGTGACGATTATGATCGGAAGGCCGACATCAAGCTGGTCGGACTTCGCGACGCGTTGCTATTCGTTGTCATCGCAACGCTGCTTGATCTCTTACGCTATGGTGCACACGATATCCACGTTCAAGGCGGTCACCAACGGCACCTGACAATGCCGGTTCTGGCGCTGATGCGCAGGCGCGCTGCGCGCTGCGCTGGCTTCACCTTGATCGAAACTCTGGCGGCGCTAGCGCTTGCGTCGCTCATCATCGTGGCGGGGGGGACGCTTCTGCATCAGGGACTGTTTACATTTGATCGAGGGGCCGAAACTGTCGATCAGGAAGAAGAGTTTTCGCTGGCCATCGCCTGCCTCACCCGGGATTTTGCTGCAGCGCGTTATGTGCGGGAGAGAAGTCGCTCTGCTGTGCGCGGGATCTCGGCAGTAAGTTCTATCGATCAAACTGCAAGGCGATTGACTGACCGAGCGACCGGGGTCGTTGGCTTTACCGGAGAGGTCGACGAAGATGGCGATCCCCAAATCATTTTCGTGACAGGTGGAGGCCGGGCAGCCGGAAAGACGGGGACGGAAATCGTCAGTCTGAGCGTCGAACATAGCGAAACGCAGACGAAACTCATCCGGCGCCGCGGCTCCTGGGCGGGACCGATGCAGCAGATTGCCGACGTCCCGTTGCAAGATCCTGTCGTTCTACTGCGCGGGCGGCTCGAGTTCGCCTTCAGCTATTCGCAGATAGCACCGAATGGTGAGCTGGTGTGGGGCACGCGTTGGATGGGCGAAAACGCCCTGCCACATTCGGTGCATCTTATCTTGCGCGACAGCGAAACTGGTGTCGCCTTGCAAGATGTCGAATTTCCGATTTTTGCCGATGCGCCGGCAAGTTGTGCGAGCAGTGCGATCAAATGCTTGCGTGGAGCGATTCATACTGCTGCTGAGACGGGCCGATGATGCGTCATGATTCGCAACGCCAAGGATTTGCGCTCGTCATGGTTTTGTGGACGATCGCTCTGCTCACGGCGCTTGCCTTGGCGATGTCGTTGATGTTTCGTAGTTTTGCTGGTCTCGTCGCGACCAGTCGCGATGCGGCCAAGGCCGATATGCTTTTGCGCGGTGGGCTTGAATTTGCTGCTGCGACGGTCAAAGGTCAGGGGGCTCTACCGCTCGTTGCAACCGTGCATGTGCTTCCGCTTGGGGGCGGTGGCGTGCGTGTGGTGTTGAGCGACGACGGTGGTCGGATCAATGTCAATAGGGCGGCGATGTCACTCCTCGCGGCTTTATTTCAAGCGGCCGGCGTTCCCAGCGCCGAAGCACGGGCGATCGCCCAGGCCACCGTCGCTTGGCGCATCCGCAACGGCGCAGACCCGTCGAAGACCGCGCAGGTGGCAGCTATGACCAATATGGGCATCGCGCCTTTCGTCGATCTTCGCCAGCTTGCTCAGGTGCCTGGCATGCGCGCGGATTATCTTGCCGCGGTTATGCCGCTTGCGACCGTCTTTGGCGACGATCGCATCAATGTCATGACAGCACCGGACGCGGTGATTGGCGCGCTTCCGGGGATCAGCGCCGGGGCGCGCGAAACGTTGCTCGCTACCCGCCAGTTGGGCGTGCGCGCCGTGCAAAATATCTTTCCCTCGTTAGGTAATGGCCAAGCTTATCTGAAATGGGACGGTAAGCCGATCGCCCGAGCGGATCTGACAGCAACGCTTCCGGACGGCTATATTAAAATGGCGCAGGCCATCATCGTTGTGGTCGCGCAGGACTCGCAGCCTTTTCGCATTTTAGCCTGGACGCCCCTGTCGTCCGCATCGGAATGACGAGAACGCTCAGACGAACGACGTCCGGCCAGATTGCACTTCGACGAAATCGCTGACATCCCTGACCCAAAATGAGAGTAGAATTATCGATAATATTTCTGCGCGGGAGCGCCGCCAAGATCGTGCTTTCGTTCGATATTTCAAACAGAATCGTCTAATATCCGGGATAGTGGATTTCCGGAGGCGAATGTGGGCATCGAAGGTCGCGATAAGGCTAAGGCGTTGGAGGCCGGCGCGCTTGTCGTCTCCGGGCAGCTTGGCAAGACTGTCCAGCGGCTGCGCAAGTCGTATAATCTTTCCCTCTCCGAACTCTCCGAGCATTCCGGCGTCGCCAAATCGATCATCAGCCAGATCGAGCGCAACGAGACCAATCCGACGCTCGCCACCATCTGGCGTCTGGCCCAGGCGCTCGATGTGTCAATCGAGGGCATGTTGCAGGTCAGCGAGGACGAGCTCTTCCTCGAAAAATCGACCAAGGGGGACACGCCCATCCTCGTGTCCGACGACGGCAAGTGCCGGCTCGAAATCTTCGGCTGGATTAAAACCGTCGAATGGCTGCAATGGTATGGTTTTCACGCCCAGCCGGGCGGGGTGCTTTCGTCCGATCCACATCAGCGCGGTTCGGTCGAATGTCTTTCTGTGACGGATGGCGAACTGGAGGTCGAGGTCGCCGGCAGCATCGAGCAGGCCAAGGCGGGCGAGACTTTGCGCTATAGATGCGACCGGCCGCATGTCATCCGCAACCGCTCCGACAAGCCCGCCGCGGCGACAATGGTCTGCATCCTGAAAGCCGCGGCGATGGAATAACGCATGATCCCGAAAAGTTGCAGACTTTTCGGAGAAGATCATGCGTCTCTAAAATATGATCCCGAAAAGTTGCCGACTTTTCGGAGAAGGTCACGCGTCTCTAAAATATGATCCCGAAAAGTTGCCGACTTTTCGGAGAAGATCATGCGGTGGGATGCCCTTTGCCG
>JARLIE010000259.1 GCA_031291875.1 Minisyncoccota bacterium
ACGCCACTCATACTCATTCGTGATTCCTGCCTATCAAATGGTCGCGGAACCGCGAGGTTCGAGCGATGCATAAATCAAGAGTTGCGTACCGCGCGATTTTCGGCGAAATTGAGGGGGTTTTGAGATGCGGCCAATGGCTTGGGAAATGGATTGCACTTACGAACTACGATGCGAGAGGTGCGGTAGAGTCGGGAAACAGATCGAGCGGTCTGACGACTGGAACAGACACGAAACTTTTTTTGAAAATTTCAAGACTAAATGGGTTGGAGGGGGAGAACCGGGAGTTCCGAATTTTGGAGCTTTTGAAGTTCCGGTTTGCCCGGACTGTGGTGATGAAGCCAAAATAGCACGACGAGCGTCGATCACGCCGAGCTACACGACGATTTCGGAACGTTCTGTGAGAGTTCCCCAGCCCAAGCTCAAACCAATTCCGCCTGATCCGAAGCCTATGGTTTCCGAACTGGCACCATATCTCGCTGCCGAGACGTCCCGACCGGAGACACGCGACGCGCTCGCCGCCATAAAATGGAAAATGGACAAGCAAAAAGAAGACCCTAATTATTTTCATGTTCCGTTTGTACAAGACGAGGCCAGCTACAACAAATATCGTAACTCGGATCAGTGGCGAAATATAAGGCGGACAGTTTTCAAACTATGGCATAATGAATGCGCTGCGTGTGCGCGTGAGTCAACGCAAGTTCACCATAGAGATTACAGACTGATGGTTCTGGACGGCGATGACCTCAATGCTCTCGTCCCGCTTTGTGAGCGTTGCCACAAGAAGGTGGAGGCCGTACGAAAGGGCGAACATTGGGAAGCTGGCGACCGACTGCTCATGGAAATGGTCGAGCGCAAAAATCAAGAATTATGACGAGATTCTCTGCCATTGATCTATCAGTGGCCTGGCATCATCCGATGAAGGAGCACGTGGGGCTGCATTAGGCTCTGCCGGTGCATTTTCTCAGCCGCCCGCGCCATGGATTGCGCGACGGATTCCGCCAGCGCGTCATGCGACATAACTAGACGGCCGAAAGAGCGCGAGCATGACGACGATAAAAGGCATGACGTTTCCTGGCGGACCGCGTCTTTGAGCTCCATAGGTGCTCGATGCCGCCCAACAGAGCGGGATACATTTAAAGGTGTTAATCGCCTTTGCACCTAGCCACGGCTGCCTTGATGCTGGCAACTATAACACTAACTCGTGCACTGACGTTTCCGCTGCAGGTGAATCCCGAAGAAGCTATCGCGTCTCGCCTTTCTTTTTTCGCAAGGTCATAAATCTTGTCCATAAGATCAGACTCGGCATCCGAACGAGCGCATTCGTCGATGAAATCGACCGAGGCATCAGATATTCTTCCCCAGTCCCCGCCGCACTTTTGTACATCGACCAAAGCCTGACCCGTCGCTTCGAGTAGCGGGCGGGCTTGAGAAATCGAAGGCTTATCTGCGTATGCGGGAAAACTCCCCACTAAGATTGTTATTGCAGAAAAGGCGATCGCAACAGAAAAAGTAGCTTTCATGACTTCACCCCCTGAGCTCACCGATTTGGTATACGATCATTAAAAGCGTCCCTGTTCTAGTCCCGTGCGGCTGGCGGCCTCAATGTGCAGAATTCAAGAATTTCGAGAAATGCCGAGCTTGCCTCACCCCGGTACATGCGCTTCCACGCGAATCGTGTCCCGTTCGTTCGAGCCTAGCCGGCGTGAAGGGAGGCGAGGCGCGGGCGGGCGATCATTGGCATCCGCTCTCCCGCCGCGCGAGCGCCCGGCGGATGTGGTCGAGCAC
>JARLIE010000260.1 GCA_031291875.1 Minisyncoccota bacterium
CGGGGAGGAGCTTTCACTGAGGCCGCCGCGACCGCCGCCTCGCTTTTGCAACCCTCGCGCGCCGGCGCTATTCTTTCGCCATGAACGCCGCCGACGCTCTTTCCCGCCTCGCCGCCGTCGCCCCCGCCGTCAAGGCGAGAGGCGCGACGTCGCTTTACCTTTTCGGCTCGACCGCACGCGGCGAGGCGGGGCCGGCGAGCGATCTCGATCTCTTCATCGACTACGATCCCGACAGCCGCTTCAACGCCTTCGATCTCGTTGGCATCAAGCAGTTCCTCGAGGACGAGTTGCAGACGCGGGTCGACGTCGCCACGCGCGACGGCTTGCATCCGCTCTTGCGCGACAAGATCGAGCGCGCGTCAATCCGAGTGTTCTGATGGAGCGGGATCTCGCGCCGGCGCTGCATGACATTCTGCAAGCGATCGAGCGCATCGAGACCGTGACGTCAGGCAAGACGCTGGAGAAATTCTCCGCCGACTGGCGCTTGGGCTAGATCGTTCAGCGCGGGATCGAGATCATTTCCGAGGCTGCCCGACCCATTCCGGCGGATCGCCAAGAGTCGCGACCCGAAACCCCTGGCGGCAGGTGATGGGAATCGGCAATATCCTGCCTGTAACGCATTCTTGCGTATCGGTACCACTTTCTCGCCTCCTTCAATAAGGCGATCTATTCGGAATTGACATTCGGTCATTCCAGTCGCCAACATGTATCCACGCAAGGAATCGCAGGCAAGAAAGGCTCTAACGTTCAGGCTACCAGCGATTGCGAAATAACTGGAGCGCCACAATATGGCGGAACTCGTCTCTCAACCGACGTCCGTGCAATCGGTATATTCCTGGTACCGCGAAGATAAGCTGTACGTTAATCGACGATACCAGCGCAAACTCGTTTGGACGCTTGAGGAAAAGCAAAAACTCATAGAGTCAATCCTAAGGAAATATCCCATACCCGCAATACTGGTTGCTGAAAAGGAGGATAAACCGGGTACTTATGAAATCATAGATGGACTACAAAGATTACATGCCATTTTGTCGTTTATTGAAACCGCTTTTCCGACTCTCGACAATCGTCATTTTGCGCTTGAATACTTTCCCACCGCAAAAGGGAGGGCCGACGAGGGCGCGTTTGTGCCGACTGCCGGCGTTGCATATCTGATGCCGAGAGAGGTTTCGACCATTCTAGACTATTCGCTAGCGCTGTCAGTTATGCGAAATTCGACGGAGGCCGAGGTTAACGATGTCTTTGACCGCATCAATACGTACGGACATCGCCTAAGTGACCAAGAGCGCCGACAGGCGGGCGTTCAGGACGTTTTCTCTACGATGGTTAGAGAAATAAGCTGTGCTCTTCGCGGCGACGTCTCGTTGACCGTGCTCCTTTTGTATCAGATGCCTTCGATCAGTGTGGACTTGCCTATGTCGCGCCACGGCTATCAAGTGCACGCGGACGAGGTGTTCTGGGTAAATCAGGGAATATTGAGATCAACCGATTTGCGTGACAGTATGGATGAACAATGTATTGCGGACATAGCCGCGTGTATTGTCGGCGGCCAGTTAATTGAGCGTTCAAAAGATGCACTTGACGAGATTTACAGTGCCGGAAGTGCGGAGTCAGAGCGTATTCTCGCCGCGCTTGATGTCTACGGCTCGCACAAATTTTGTGATGAGTTGAAGTTCTGCGTAGACGAACTGCTAAAGGTATGCGCGGACGGGCACAAAGATAAGTTGCGCGATATCGTGTTCACGAAGCGGACCACGAATCCGTTTCCATCTGTTTTTGCAAACGTGATTATTGCGTTTCACGAAATTACGATAAAAGAAGGCCGGGTGATATCCGATTACGCGGCAGTAAAGAAGGGTTTGTCAGGGTTATCTGAGAGAATTGGAACAGGCCAGAAGGCCACTGCAGTAGAGGAAAGGCGCAAGAATATTAACACCATTAAAGGTCTTGTTGGTACAGGATTTGTATCTATCAGTCGCGATAAGCTGCAACCAAAAGTATACGCCAATCACACTGCGATTGATATTGAATCTATAATTAGACGTTCAGAAATTGAGCTGGGAGGTTACGAGCTAAAACAGGGGTTGTGTAAGCTTGAAAAGGGCGGCAAGTTGGATCCCGGCATAATTGAGAAGATCGTCAAGACGATTTGTGCAATTGCTAACAATGGCCCTGTGTCTTACGGCAAACTTCTCGTTGGGGTGACGGACAAAGATGCCGATGCAGAGCGGGCAAGAGAGGTGGACAAGGTCGATCCAATGAAAGTTGGAAAGCGGTTCGTTGTCGGAGTAAATCGAGAAGCCAAGAGACTTGGACTGTCTGTTGATAAGTACATTACGATTTTGAAAGATGGCGTTCGCAAATCGAAGCTATCCAGTCACGTCCGCGATGCGGTATTGTCGAACATGAAGTTTAACGCATTTTACGGTTTGGGAGTCATTGTCGTCGAAATTCCCGCGCAAAAAGAACTATCGTACGTTGGTGATGAGGTGTATTGGCGCAATGGGGATTCAACTGAGCTTGCGACAACGCCGAAGCGGATCGCGGAGCTTGCGAAGCGATTTTGACTGTCGATTGGTACAGTGAACGGCACGGACAGGTTGGTGCCTAAAGCGAAGTACGCGTCGTCCCTCCCCCCTTCGCCGGTCCGCGCTTCTTCAGCTCCGCGATCAGCTCGCGCGTTTCCTTCGCCTCGATCCCCGCCGCTTCGCGCGCGTCGGCGATCAGGGTGAGGTTGTTGGCGGTGGTCTCGGCTTTCCACGGCTCGTCGAGCGCGGCGAGCGCGTCGGCAAG
>JARLIE010000261.1 GCA_031291875.1 Minisyncoccota bacterium
CACAAGCACAACAAGTACGATGCGGAGTGCGCTCACCACGGGTGGAAGCTGATTCCCTTCGCACTCGAGTCGTACGGCGCACTCGGTACGTCAGCGTAAAAAACTGCGCTTGTTGGTTTGAGGTGCATGACTGGTTCATCCCCCTCTTAACATGCCCATCTCTCGCTCGCTCGCTTGGTTGCAATCGCGTCGCTCTACAACCCATACACCCCATCGATGGGACTCATGCTGGGCGAAGAAACCAAGGAGAAGTAACGCTAGGTAGCATGGACGCGCGAGGTGGGTTGCGCGGGCCAGAGGAAAACGGTTCAATCGGCGATGCATCATCGAGAGATCAAGGGGCAGTCATGTGTGAGTGGACACAAGTGGGTCAGTTGCCCGCGCGCCGTCACCGTCACGTGCCACCTCGGCGGGTTGACGCACGTGCATGGGCAGGAAGGGAAACTGCGAAAAAGAGGGGGTCAGTTGGACAGCGGTCGACGCGTAGTCTGGAGAAAGAAGCGTCGAGCGGCCATCGACGAAGCCGACCGGACAACCGGCGGCGGAGAGGTCGAAGCTAGTGCGGCATGGAGCTGGTTCAAAAGTACACTGTTTTGTTAAGATTTCTGTGCAAGCTTCCACCTTCCGTGTCCGTCCGTGGTCGGCACGTGACTGCCGCTGCGACGTCCCATGCGCGTCTCCCGCCAGTGACCGCGAGGAGATCGCGAATGTTCCCCTTCGGGATGTTCCTGCTGCGCGCGCGCGCTCGCCTTAGGCAGCGACCCGAGGCACCAGGCACCGAGGCCGGATGTTTGTCATTCCTTCGTAGCTAGACCCGACCGATACAGTGGCAAGTGCGAACGGGCACGCAGCTGACTTTAACATGTTTCTACTGTCGGAAGGAAGAAGAAGGAAAGAAGGAAAGAAGGAAAGAAGGAAAGAAGGAAAGAAGGAAAGAAGGAAAGAAGGAAAGAAGGAAAGAAGAAGGGAAGGAAGGAACAGTGGCTGTGTCGTTCCCAACTGTGCAACACCTTACGTGCGGCACAAATAGTGAGCGACATGCGCTGTCGTCACGTGATTTGCCTACGATGGAAAATGTTATCGGCAAGTGCACTGAGTGGACGAGATGGGAAGATAGACTAAGCAAGACAAAGCGAGCTGGCAGCTGCGCACGTGCGCGCAGCAAGGGAGGAGCGATGCCTTCCCGGCGAGATATGACGTCGCGGCCACACCGAACTCGCGGCCGGCCTTCTAGCAATTTTCCATGTTTATGCCCTCGCGTTGAGCTTGGTAAACAAACAATCAACATCAAACGGAAGCTCAAGTGATAATACTGCAGCTCAAAAGCCTTGCATCCGTCTGAAACAGTTAACTCAGCGAACCATCCGTGTGATGTGTTCGAATCAGCGGAATCAGACTGTGCGGAAACGTGCTCGATTGTGAACCATAGACTGCGGATATTGTTGATGCTTCCAGGCTTCCAAG
>JARLIE010000262.1 GCA_031291875.1 Minisyncoccota bacterium
AAAATTGCTGCATGGAATCGACAAGTCTTGGAGCTTTTGAAATTGCCCGAGTCGTTTCTCGCGACTAAGCCGGATTTTTCTGATTTTATTCGATATCTTGCACAGCGGGGCGAATACGGCACCGTTGATGTCGAAGCGGAGGTTCAGCGATTCACTGCCAAAGCGGCGCAGCGTCATACGTTCGAACGCACCCGTCCCGACGATACCGTCCTTGAAATCCGGCACAATCCGTTGCCGGAAGGAGGCATTGTTGTCATCTACTCGGATATCACCGAGCGCAAACGTTACGAAGAGACGCTCACCGCCGCGCGTGATCAGGCTGAAGCGATGAGCCGAACCAAGTCGAGTTTCCTCGCAAACATGAGCCACGAGCTACGCACACCGCTAAATGCGATCATTGGGCTGACCGACATGATGGTCAGCAATTCTGGGAGATTTGGGACAGAAAAGGCGATTGAACCACTTCGGCGCGTTCATCGCGCCGGAAAGCATCTGCTCGATCTCATAAATCAGGTCCTCGACTTATCAAAGATCGAGGCGGGAAAGCTCGACATCAATCCGGATACCGTGAATATCGCCGCACTAGTCGACGAGGTCGTCGGTACCGCACGATCTTTGGCAGAGCAGAATAAGAACCGGCTTAATGTCGAATGTCCGACTGATATCGGCTCAATTATCGTGGACGCGCTACGCTTGAAGCAGATACTGCTCAATCTTTTGAGCAACGCGTGCAAGTTTACGAAAGGCGGAGACGTTTCCTTGCGTGTGACAACAGCGTCGGCTGACGGGCGTGGATGGATCAATTTCGTGGTCGCCGATTCCGGCATTGGCATGACGCCGGAACAGATGAACAAACTGTTTGAAGAGTTTGTCCAAGCCGATCAAACAACGGCGCGCCGATTTGGTGGCACCGGCCTCGGATTGGCGATCACGCGTAAGCTTTGCACCATGATGGGCGGCGACGTAACGGTCACGAGCGAAAGCGGAAAAGGATCGACGTTTACCGTCCGCCTGCCGGCGGCCCCTGAGATCGCAACAGATGCGTCGGACCAGGTTGCTCGGATATCGGAACAAAATGTTCCTGGTGACGATTGCGTACTTGTGATCGATGACGATCCGACCGCGCGCGAACTGATCGCAAATTATCTGCGGGAAGGGGGGCTCTCGGTCGTTACTGCTGCGGGTGGGCGGGAAGGATTGAAGCGTGCCGAGGAACTGCATCCGATCGCAATCACACTCGACGTTCTAATGCCGGATATCGACGGGTGGACCGTTTTGGCGGCGTTGCGGGGCAATCCAAGACTCTCCAATATTCCAGTTGTCATGGTGACGATCACCGATCCAGACCGCAAGGGCATAGCGCTCGGCGCGGCCGGATATTTGACAAAACCGATCGATCGCAACCGGCTGATCGCACTGTTGCAGCCCTTTCAGACGCGCGCCCAGCGTACACGTGTGCTTGTGGTCGAGGACGATCCAATGCAGCGCGAGTGGATTCGCTCGTGGCTGGCGCCGGAGCACTGGCAGACTAACGAAGCTGAAAACGGCCTCGTGGCGCTCGATGAGATTGCGAAAGATCCGCCGGACATTATCCTGCTCGATCTTATGATGCCCGAAATGGACGGATTCGAATTCATTGCTGCGCTACAGGCGAGGCCGGGGTGGAGGAAAATTCCCGTTGTCGTGATAACCGCGCTAGACCTCACGGCCGCGGACCGCGAACGGCTTAATTTCGGTGTCGAGAGAATCCTGTTGAAGGATTCCTTCGACCCCGCTCAACTCGTGGAAATTGTAAAGCGCCTGGTTACGGAGACGCGCCGGTCACAGGTGGCATCGGAGGCGACCTCGTGACCAAGATTCTTTATATCGAGGATAACGACGACAACGTTTACATGTTAAAAATGCGCTTTGAGATGCTCGAGGGGTTTGAGGTGTTGGTTGCCGAGGACGGGGAAGTCGGATGCCAAATTGCACTGGCTGAAATACCCGACGTCATCCTAATGGA
>JARLIE010000005.1 GCA_031291875.1 Minisyncoccota bacterium
ACTTGAAGTCCCCTTCCCGCCTCCCCCTCCCTCTTCCCCCTCTCCCCATGCAACCTCGTCCCATCCTGGCCGTCACTCTGCTCGAGTGGTGCCTGTGGTCATTCGGCGGCATCGTCTGCCTCTCGCCCGTGTGGCCGCATGCCGTGCTGTGCCTGCTTCTGGTCGCACTCGCCTTCCTCCTCCCGATCTACGCCTTCTGGTTCTACGCGCACATCTGGCCGCATCGCTTCTCGAAGGTGCCCGGTGCCGTACCTTGGACGCCCGCCGGCTCGCTGTTTCAACTCGGCATCTTGCCCTCGTTCGGTGTCGCGCGTTGGTTCGGGTGGACGGGTGCCTACTCCTTCTACGGCGGGACGCGGGGGTCGTCCAAGAACGACATCTTGGACGCGGGGGTCGTCGGGGCCTCTAATCGACGAGATGAAACGATGAAAACCAAACGTTGTGTACGTCGAGACCTTCTAAAGCCCACCTGAATGGGTGCTTTGCTCGATCCCTAATGCGCGCAGTGTGGGGAACCGGCGACCGACCAAGATCGGGTCACCAGGAGACCTGCAGGCGTTCGCGAATGGTCGGCAAGCGGCCATGGCCACGAGAAAGCGTGATTGATTGGACGTGGCATCGTCGGCACACCGAGTGCGTATACGTATCGACCCTCGCGGAGAAGTCGACCGGTCAACGGACGACCGCACATGTACACCTCGCTGACCAGCGGTCACCGTGTCACTGGGTCCCGGAAGCGCAGCGAGCACATCCATCGACGCCCCGAGACGCCTCTATTGGTGTGTCGCACGCCGCTCCCTCTCACGTGTGCGACATGCGGTGGTCGCTCGAAGGAGACACCGACGCTGCTGGCCCGACTCGACCCCGACCGTGATTGCGCATGCGCCATCAAAAACCGTGAGCGATCGTGAGGACATCGAGGGTTGAAGAGCTGACACTTTTGTCAGTAAAACTAGCTATTAGTCACCGACTGATGCTAAATCATGACGCTATCATGCGTATTCGCAAGCACTATAAGGAATCAGTCCATTGACAATTTGTCATGAGACGGTTTTCTTAGGCAAAAGAATTTTTTAATGTTGACAATTTGTCAACCAAAGGTTAGGAAACCGAGAGACTGTTTGACCGACGATCTCGAGAGGAGATCTAGACCTATAAATCCCGCCACCTATGCCATATATTTTATTCCTCTGCTACATTTACTCAAATGTGTCTGAAAATGTGAAAAATATTTTGGTTCTCGAGATACAGATGGGCCGTTGGTGACAATTTCTGGGCTGCCGAAAACTTCAAACACCTCTAGCACTACGGTTTTTGAACTTAAGCAAACTTCATCGGATGTTTTCCATTCTAGCGTGTTCAGGCTGTCATATACAGTGCAGCAAATGTGCTTATCGGCAATTTCCATCGAGAGAGCTGCGTCCGAAATGCTATGCAAAAGCTCAAAAATTGTCATCCCTGGGTGTCGACACATTGACAAGCCATCAAAAATCCAAATCAGTGGGCATCCCTGGATTCCACCAACACTCTGCAAAAGAGCGCGTTCGCCACATCAGAGCTGAAAACCCTTGGCTAGAATCGTGTCGAGTCGATCAGGCATGGATGTGTCCACTTCTGACCAATGGTGTTCGAGAGCTGGGTTGGGACCGGGACAATTCTGTGGAAGCATTGAAAGCGGATCAGCGCGTCAGTGGCTCTTACACTCCCCTGGGAGAACGCACGCCGACCAGATCGGCCGAACCGCGCTCCGGCAGGAGTGCCGATCGCGAAGAACGAGCGAAGATGGCGACGGCGGAATGCTCATCTTGGTTGCGTCATGGCGCCGATGCTGGACCTCGCGTCTCCACCATCGACGAGGCTCATGCGACTCTGGAGGATCAGGGCGACAGGCACAGAGATCCACCAGAGCATGGTCATCGTGAGCGAAGGTTGACAATTGCGGCCGATTGCAGCGAGCGCGCCATACATCGCGATGCGTTGCCGGAGCGCCGCGGCTGCCCAGTGAGTGCTAGCCTTGGTTAGTGTGTGCGACGCCGTGCTCTGGTGTGTGTGTTCGGTGCAGGTTCGAATTCAAACTATGTCTTTGGCCACCGTGTCTCATGCACATTGGATTGACATGCACAATTGTTGACAATTTGTCAATGGCCGCAATACTAGTACTGTTGACAATATCTTTTGTGATTGACAATTTGTCAAGCCTCTTGACAATTTTTCGTCTCAAACAGAGATCCCTTAATTTCAGAGCTTAAATGTGTGCTAACCACCCACCCAATATGGATGGAAAAGTCATAAGTGAATGATTGGATCTTTCATCCGGTTGAATTGGAAAGTAAATTACAAATCCGAGTCAACCACTACTAATCCAGACAGATTATTCACCCTGGCATGCTGGTTGGATGAAGTGAATTGAACCTCGAAGAACGGATCTTCATCGACTCGGAGTACTCGGAGTAACGAGAGTATTTGTCCCTAAAAGCTGAAGACGAGTCTGAATTGAGTCTTTGTTGGTTTGACAAAAATACTTTTCGTTATTGACTTCCAATCGAAGTTGCCAGTTCGGGTTAATTGGCAAATAACCATAATAGGAAATTGTCAAGTATTGACAAATTGTCAACATTCCTCACAATTTTTATTTCCGCATGACAGATTGTTTTCGTCTGGCCACGTGCGAGATAAAGATGCAAGTCGGATCTAATGGTTTGATAATGAGGTGAATGCTATTAATGTACCAATCGAATCCGCTTGATTGCAAACAAGCTTTTGGCTCATGGTGCAGACTCATTCTACTGGTAAGATTTAAGACGGTGTAGAATGCACAGCTATCTAACACCCAAAATCCAACATTGGGTCATCAAGGAATAGCGAATTTCCAAATATGAGCAATCGATTGTATGGGGACTTGAGTTTTCCTTTGCAAATCTCTTTTCTTTCACCCGCTGTAGAAAGACCTCGTTCCGGCGGTGGAAGGCATGACTAATTGTCAACAAATAGAACCAACAATCGTCGGTTGACAATTGTCAAGACGTAATTTGCCTGCTCACAAATTGTCATCCCTGTTTCAGAAATTGTCAACAACTAATTCGCGCATCTTGAAGTGCATGACGAAATTGTCACCAATTGTTGACAAATTGTCAAGTGTTGACAAATTGTGAGTGTACTGATTCCTTACAGTGAAGGTTATAATTATTCGAGTTTTGGCAGTGACTGCTGCATGCGATTCCGGGCCGCCTAGGAACTTTGGGCAGTCCTGTAGCTTAGTTTATTTTCTGGTGAAATACCGTACAAACCAATTCAAATCGCTCCTTTTTTGAGGTGGAATTACATGAAATTTCGCTCCTTCAACCTGCAATTATCCAAAAATTCGCTCTGTTCGCCCGGCGGTTGTCTGCGACGCTTTGAATCTATGGGGAAAAGGACTAAAACGCAGGCGGGCCGGGGGTGCAAAGAAGGACATGATGCAAGAGAGGCAATAATGGTGTGCGAAGCCAACGCGCAGTGCCACGTAGGCAGCCGTCCGCCGCCGGCTGCATGCTGGCAGCTCCCAAATCGCGAGGATTCTGAGCACTGAATTATCAACATTTCGCTCCGGGATCCTCAGCATTGCTAGAATTATCACACATTTCGCTCCTTTGAATTCGAATTATTTAATTGCTTCGCTCCTTGGAAAGTGAATTAATTAGGAGCGATTTGTTCTGGTTAGTACGGTATTGAAAGGCTCTTTAACGCAATGCATGCTGGTTGTTTCGAAGAGCCAGAATATTGATAATTAGTAAAATAATGTAAAAGAGAATTTGCACTCTTGATCCTTCATCCGTGAACTCCCTCCCTCCCCTCCGCCCTCTCTCCTCGTCCTCCTGCAGGTGTGGTCACCTGGTCGTGTTGGCTGCCCGGCGTGTCGTCGCTGTCTGTCGCTCTTGTTCGTCCTTCCGCCGAGAGGATGTAGTTGCACTGCTTCCCATCCTCGACGTCGGCGGTCCACCGGTTGGCGAACGGATTGTAGAACAGGCCCGCACTCCGAAGGCAGCGACTACTCCGACGGTCGTCTCGGTCAGTGTCCACCGACGTGTGTACCAGGTCCGCCGGCAGCTGTTGGACCAACTCCGGGAAGGAGATGAACTGCGCCCACGCGTGCGTGTGTATCGGCGTCATGCGTAGGATGTATTCCGCCGCCAGGATGGCGAGCGCGTACGAGAGCGACGTCTTCGCGATCGTCGACACGTAGAGAACGCCGCCGAGTCGATCGTCGGCCGCACGGCGCAGCAGCTGCGAGATGGTGCGCAGGAAGGACTTCGGGTGGGCGACGTGCTCGACGACCTCCAGCGCGCAGACGAGGTCATACCCGACGAAGGTCGGATCGGCGAGCGAGGACGCGAGGTGGTCTTCTGCTCGGCCACAGATGTATTGAATACGTTTGGCGCATTCCGACCAGGTTGGCTCGTCCGCGTGCACGGTCGGGTCGTCGCGATGAGCGATGGCGACCTGGATGAGCGGTGCACTGGCGTCGAGGCCGACCACCTCCGCACCGAGTCGTGCCAATGCTTCGGTCAGGATGCCGCCGCCGCAACCCACATCGAGGATGCGAAGACCACGCAGACCGTCGGTCGGACTCGGAGACGACCGGCTGACACTCGGGCTGAGTCGTGCACGACGCGTCAGATAGTCGGAGCGAATGAACTCCACCCGGACCGGATTCATGTTGAGCAGTTGACCCGACGGTCCGCTTGGATCCCACCACCGACGAGCGAACGACGAGAAGCGCGCATGCTCGTCGGCCAGGAGGGAGGAAGGAACGGCGTCGACGAAGGTCGATCCGCCGCCGGTGGTCGATGGACGACCACTCGGACCGGCCTCCGACGAGGGTCCGGCCGGTCCGGGAGCAGCTGTGGCCTCATGTGCTGTGAGCTGCGCGTCTCGACCGCGACCTTCTTCTTGCCCTCGGCCTGCAGCTGTCCAGGCACGGTGCGCGGGTTGCGTGCCCGCCTGGGGCTTGGTGGTCTCGCTTGGGAGCACTTCGGGCAGGCGATCGCGAGACCGGCGGCGGAGTCGTCGCCAGTGATGGAGCAGCAGCTGCTGAAGGCACCACGCACCGGTCAACGCGCCGACCAGACCGACAGCGACCACGCCGGAGCGAAGGCCAGCCTGCGGACGCCAAGCCGGAGGCGGAGGAGTGATGCCGCGGAAGGACATGGCAGAGAGCGCTGCCGTGCTGCGGCTGCACTGCCTGGCACAGTGGCAGCGAAGCGTAAGGTGGCCCCGACCCGCGATCGGCGAGACGACAGCAGGCGAGTCGGCGGTCCCGTGCGGCGCACTGGCGGGTGTGGGTGGTGGCCCTCGCTGCCTGCCCTGGCTGGCTCTCGATCTGGTGTGTCGACGTCGTCCGTGGGCGCCGCCATCCGTTCGTCACGGCAACGCCGGGCGGCGGGCGACGTCGCCGACCGACCACGGAGACCCACCACTGGTGGCACCCAAGCGACAGC
>JARLIE010000263.1 GCA_031291875.1 Minisyncoccota bacterium
ACCACAGGTGGAAGGCGCCAGATCAGGCCAGCACTCTTCATCGCGGCTCTTGCCGCAGCTCGCGGAAAAACTCCGCTCGGCGATTTCTACCGAGCTCTCGTCTCGGTTGGAAAACCCAAAAGACTCGCCCTCGCAGCCGTCTTGCGCAAAATCATCACCATCGCGAACGCTCGAATCCGAGACGCAAATGCGCAGCCTCAACTGACTTGATGACGAACAAAAGTGGAACGTGTGAATCCCGTAGGGCCTTGAGCCGGGAACCCGCCGTTTTGGCGTATGAATTGGGTATACTGACCCCGGAATTCTCGCTGGCCCCGGAATTCTCGGAATTCGCTGGCCCCGGAATTCGTGGCTCATGCACTGCCAAAGCGGCAACTGGCCAATAACGAGGTCGGCTGTTTTGGGTGGTCAATCTTCGAATGAACTCTACCCCTTAGCAATTTCTGATCGAGCTGGTCCCGCCCGTTAATGTAGCCCTTGAACGAGATAGTCTCTAATTTGATAGAGATTCACATCGAAGTTTTCGGCATCCTCCGGGCGTATTACGATCGAAAGCCTGTTCGAGAAAACTTGATCCTTTGACCCGTCCGCGAACGAGTACGCGATGCGTTCGGACATCCTCTTGCGTGGGTAGCCTGTGCGCCCTCGTCCTGTGCCCATGAGTGGAACGGACAGGTTTTTGAGTTCGCCATGGGTAAGGATGAATGACCACAGGGATGACAGTGCGTCCTCCACATCCCTCACAGACGTGCTGGCAGTACCCTGAGCGTTCAGCCTAGACATGGCGAGAAAATAAAATGTCCGCCCGTGACCTTTCACTCGCGCCACGGTGCCGATCGGATACTCGACAATCTTCCCGGGGGCATCCGCTCGGGTAGCCCCGTTCGCCTTCGAAAGGTCAGCCTGCAACTGCCTGTCAATTTCGTCGGTATTCGACTGGAAAAAACGAGTAGCAACCTGACCCTGCAAGCTGTCTGTCGCGATCAGCCCATTTGCCATGCGCGTGTCGAAGGTCGTGTTCGTACTTACGATGACGTCGTTTGTACCAGCAAATATATCGCCGATGCGCACCTCAATAACATAGTCCTTGCCGGGTACTTTGTATGATACACGGGCTATCGGGCGGCGCGTGAAGACCACATACAAGATCGCAAAACCGATCATCGGAAAGATAGCATAGCTGCTGTATCGGTTCTTGGTATAAATGCCCAGAAAGTCCAAAATCTCCATGAAGAGATAGAGTGCACCCACTGTGGCTAATAGCTTCGCCAGAGCTTCGGTTGAAAGCAGGGCGTAGCGCCAGAACGAGTATGTCGCGACAGATTTGAAAAAATATTGCATTTACAAACCTAAACGCTTGTATATTTCATCTTCATAGTGAAATGGTCCAGTCTTCCCATCTTTTTTGTGCCTAAGGTACGAAATAGGCCAATTCTTCATTCCGAACGTAATAATCTTCTCATTAAACGATACATAAAGTGCGAGGTGATCACGCAACGCAGGTGGGCAGCGTTCATCTCGACGTCGGCTCCCATTGATGTTGATCCCCAAGATGGGAAGGTCAAGCCGGATAGCCGTCTCAATCTCCCACTTAACGAACTTCGTCAAGTAGCGGGTGCTTTCACCGATCAGGACCAAAAACAGTTTCGAATTGGCGAAACGCTCCCGAAGCTGACGCTTGATGCTTTCTTCTTGGCTCGAATCCCTTGCTGTATTTAGGTCATGCGCATTGTGAATCTCAAAATCGAATCCTTCGTGCTCTGACCACGCGGTCATGAGTCGATAGTAGTGCATGTCGTTGTCGCCATCGAAGGCGATGTAGGTTTTATTCCGGTAAGCCATCTCAGCTCCTTAGCGCGATCAATGTCCTTTCCATTTATATCGCGATCAGCACTTGAGGCAATGAGATGGATCGTCGATCGGCCGGCAGCTCATTGACGCGTATTTGCACGGCGACAAATTCAGGGGCCAGCAAATTCCGGGGCCAGTATACGGAATAGATGCTGGCGACCGCGATGGGGCTTTAATCACAGGCTGGCGAACGACCGAAATTAGGGCGCAAAGCAGGCATTCGAGCGAATAGGTGCAACTGAGTCACTTTGCCCCCACCTCAACTCATCCAGCCTGTCACCCCTTTTTCGCGCGCCAGCAGTTCGCGCTTGATGTCCAACCCGTAAGCATAGCCGCCGAGCGTGCCGTCGCTACGGATGACGCGGTGGCATGGGATCAGGACGGCGATGGGATTGGCGCCGTTGGCGGTGCCGGCGGCGCGCACGG
>JARLIE010000264.1 GCA_031291875.1 Minisyncoccota bacterium
GAGCACGGCTGGTCATGTGCCAGCGTGGGTGAGTGTGAGTGGTCATACACAACGAGCACACAGCCTGGCCCCAGTTCCTGATCGTTCGCGCACACGGCAGTTCAAAGCAAGAGGTCTTTACTTTTGGCCGCCACAGTACTGACTAAAAAAACAGGGCGCAGTTGATGGACCCGAGGGTCATTTTGCTCAAAACTATCAGATAACTTATTTATCGATAAATAAGAAGCATGGGCTGACGATGCGAGGTCGTCGATGGCACATCGACGATCATCGATGCTCAGTCATGCACGTCAAGCCGCAAGTGCCAACATACATTTGAGGCTTAACCATGGGAAGCACAATCAGGATCACCAAATCAATCTCACGAACATTATTCTGAGGTGAGACGTCATCCAAAAAATCAATGTCATTTTTGAGTGCACCGGACAAGTACTTGTCGGCGACTTCTAGTTTTTGGTCGAGTAGCTCAGTTGGTAAGTCGCGCGACATAAAGACGTCTCACATCGATGATCATCGCAAGTATCGACGATCATCGACGATCATCGACCAGCATCGCAACATGCACGCATTTGTTCGCAAATCATCGATCCCATCGTCGATTTCGATATCGTTAATCGTACGCGTCGTGTGAAATTTTGGGAAACATCGATGGCCGGTCGACGCGCAACGCAAATCATCGAAGCGAAAATCGAAGTATCGATGATAAGCGTGTGTTTTTTTGGGAGAGGGACCAAGTCATGCTCGACGGAAATCATCGA
Organism: Minisyncoccota bacterium; assembly: GCA_031291875.1. GTDB lineage: Bacteria > Patescibacteriota > Minisyncoccia > Phycocordibacterales > UBA2100 > UBA10103. The sequence goes on from JARLIE010000264.1 coordinate 759, forward strand.
TGGCATCGATGAGGATCGATCATCGAAGTTGGGCATCGATCATCGCAAACACGTCGCAAATCGTCGACAATCGATCATCGATGAAAAAGGGACCAAATCTATGACATGTATGCGATGCAGCAGATGACGTGTTTAGACGTTCTGGCAATTAACTTTGTTCAACTCACGATACACCATTACCCGTTACCCGTTACCCATCCTGCGTGCTTATAATTATCTCGTCCCGCCGGATATATACCAATCGCGAGGATGTCTAGTCCTGCTACGTTTAAGTCCAAGCTAGACCAAGTCGCGTGGGTTATTAAGGTTATTACGGATTAGGGTAATCGACGCGGGAACTAGCTGCGGCTGGCTGGCGGTGCGGAATTCGTATCTCAATGGCTCAGCCTTAAAGGTTCGAAAGGTTCGTTCGAAGCAACGCATATGCATGGCGAAGGCGAATGTACTTGCGATCGCGAGTGAATCAAAGCGTACTGCAGCTGCCAGTAGCTTCGCTGCGTGGCGTGTTCGGAGGTTCTGGTGGTGAACGAGCGGGGTCGAATTCAGTAATGTGATCGAACAATGACATGGCCCAAGCGGAAGCGCGCAGAAGGGCCATCCAACGCACGCGGACTCGGAGAAGGACGAGGCGGCGCGGGCGTGCATCACGATCACGACGCGCGTATGGCATCGAGGAGAGAGAGAGGCGGAGGGGGGAGCGCGAGGAAGAAGAACGAGGAGGAGCGGATGCATATGGACACACCCAGGCGCGCGTGCGTGCGTGCGGCATGGAACTGCACCGCAGGGCCCGTGCACGCGCGAGAGAGAGAGGCACGGGGTGGAAGAAGCGAAGGGGGAGGGAGAGAGATAGAAAGGAAAGGGGGGAGGAGGGAGGAGGGAGGTACTCAGGCAGCGAGGAAAATGAAGATGATGAGGATCAGGAGGAGGAGGACAGACGAAAAGGGTGGCTTCGCTCGAGACGCGGACGAAAGCACCAGACAGAAGAAAAGGCGCACGCGAGCGGAAGGAAGAAGGAAAGGAAAACGCTGCACCCGGACAGCAGCAGCGAGGACGAGCGAGCGAGAGCGAGAAGCAAAAGGAAAACGGCGCGTGGCGAGCAGTGGTCGCGGTTGCACCTGGTGGCACCGGAGCTCGCCTCGTGCGCTCGATATACTCCGAGTGAGCGGATCATGGCTGGCACGCCAGCCTCATCCGCCGGTGCATGTGGCCCGATTCGGATGGCCGACCGCTGCGATGCTGACACCCATCCGTGCGGCGTGCATGTGGTGTGTGCCACTAGCACGGACAGCCGGGTGTGCCGCAGCACGTCGGCCGCTGGAGCAGGCACGCGACTCGCAGGGTCATCCCC
>JARLIE010000265.1 GCA_031291875.1 Minisyncoccota bacterium
ATTTACATCATCGAAGACAACGGAGTCTACGGATTGACCAAGGGACAGTTCTCGGCCACGGCCGACATCGGCTCCAAACTGAAGACCGGAGTGATCAATGATCTTCAGGGCATCGATACCTGCGCTCTCGCCATTCAACTGGGCGCGACCTTCGTGGGGCGCTCGTTTTCCGGCGACAAGAAGCAGTTGCTTTCGATGTTGAAGGCGGCGATTGCGCACCAGGGAACTGTGATGCTCGATGTGATCAGCCCCTGTGTCACGTTTAACGATCACGAGGGCTCGACCAAGAGTTACAAGTTCCTGCAGGACCACGACGAACCCATCAACGAGGTTGGATTTGTGGCCAGCTTCGACGATATCGAGGTGGATTACGATTCCGGTCAGGTGTACGACGTAGAAATGCACGACGGCTCGCAACTCCGCTTACGCAAACTGCTCGAGGACTACGACCCCACCGATAAAGCCAACGCAGTGCGTACGCTGATGGAGGCGCAGGAAAAGGACGAAGTCCTCACCGGCGTTTTCTACATCAATACTCAGAAGCCGACGTTCATCGATCAACTGAATATGGTAGATGAGCCGCTGGCCACGCTGCCTGAGTCGTTAACGCGTCCGCCGAAGTCGGCGCTCGAAGCGCTGATGGCGAATCTGCAATAGGGAATTCGCGAATCGCGAAAAAAGAGCGCTGGCCCAACGCGGGTAGGCGCTCTCTTTTTTGTGGGATATGCGTTTCTCGAGCCATTAACTACCGGTGGCAGGAGTCGAGCTCGCCAAAGGCACAAATTTGCTTTTGCGAAAAACAGGCGTGAGCATGCGGAACTTTTCGGGCGATCGATGCAGTCGCTCGGTGGGGCAGGATTAGAGCTTCTTCTAGGATGCCTTGCCGCGTAGCAACTTTCCGGCATTGCCGCGCAGCAACTGCTCGGCACGGAACCAATCTTCCTCGTGGTGCCCATGCGTGCGTCCGCGCTCGTTCCAGAAGTGGTGCGCAAGCTCGGCTACCTGCTCGTGAGAAATAAAGACAGAAGTTTCCATTTGCAGAACTTCCGCCTTCACTGGCTTTTCCATTTGCAGAACGTTCGTCTTAGTTGCTGCGGATTTGCGGGGTTTTGCCGCGGCTTTGGGAGTTGCATCCGCCTTCTTAGGTGACTTTGCCATACAAAAAACCTCCTGAGGGATGAAGGAATTAGATCGAACAACTATATATAGAGGATACCGG
>JARLIE010000266.1 GCA_031291875.1 Minisyncoccota bacterium
AAACTAGACCACAAAGTTCTCTTTGATATTCACCGCGAAGCGACAACGCGTGCTATTCATAAAGCCATGACGAACGAACCATCCATAGAATGGCTGCTCGAAAATCAGGAAAAAATCGTTCATAAATATTTCGAGCGCGCAATAAAGGGAGAACTGCAAATTCTGGGATTGATCATTTCCGTCACGTGGAAGGCAGCTTGCAACATCGCGCGACGAGCTGCCTTTATAAATAGCTGTCGTCATCGTCCCTCAGCACGCCCAAATCAACCTGACTGCGGCTTCAACCAACAAAGTCGTAGGCCCTTATATAAATCCTACCGCACTTCCCACGCTGAATAACTTGGAGAGGGACGATGCTGGCACGCTTCTACAAGGCGACCCAAACGGATCCCAATGTTGGTTCTCTCGTCTGGGCCACCGCCACGTGCGCAATGACCACGCTCATCGCTCTTTGCTTGTTCACTTTCTTCGACGCACCGAATTTGGTCGCCCTTTTCATGTTTACGGTCGTGATGGTTTCTCTACGGTTTGGACGCGTTGCAGCGATCTGGTCCGCTTTGTTGAGTGTGACGAGCTTCGACTTCCTGTTCATTCCACCGCGGCTATCATTCGCGACGAGCGATACGCAGTATTTTTTTACGCTCGCCCTTTTCCTTCTTGTCGCCTTGGCAACCAGTGAAGTTGGCGGCCGGTTGCGGCTGGACGCCAAGATAGCTCGACGCGGAGAGCGGCGAGAAACGGCCGTAGCGCGAGTTGCGCATGATCTATCGGGCGCGAGCACAATCGAACAAATCACCACGATCTGCATAGAGACGTTCGCCCCTTTGTTTGAAGCCGATATAACGCTGCTCCTACCAGTCGAGGACGACGCTCTTCGGCCAACTGCGGACGGAGCTTTTCAACTGCCCGTCGCTCAATGGGTTTACGATCACGTTCTTCGCGCCGGATTAGGGACTGAGACCTTCTGCGACGTCGAAGCATTATACTTGCCTTTGAAGGCGCCGATACGATGCCGAGGCGTGCTAGCGATAAAACCCAAGAACCAAGCTGTTTTGAAAGGAGCAGATGAGAAGCGCCTGCTCGAAGCGTGCTGCTCCTCAATCGCTCTCGCGTTGGAGCGGATTCACTTCGTAGACGTTTTCCAAAAAGCCCTTGTGCGAATGGAAGGCGAACGTCTACGTAATTCGCTTCTTTCAGCAATCTCCCACGATTTGCGCACGCCCCTGACCGTGATCCGCGGACTCGCCGAAACTTTGGAGACGGCCGCGCCTTTTCAGCCCAGCGACAAATCAGATATTGCTGGAGCGATACGCCAGCAAGCTGAGGAGTTGCAACGACTGGTTACTAATCTATTAGATCTTGCTCGGATGCAAAGCGACGGCGTAAAGCTGGAGAAGCAATGGCATTCGATCGAGGAAATCGTAGGAATCACACTTGGCAGACTAGGGCCGGCTCTTTCCAATCGCCAAATTAGGACTCGTTTCCCCAAGGACCTTCCGCTGATTGAGGTGGACGCTTGTCTATTTGAGCGTGTTCTATTCAATCTTATAGACAATGCTTTCAAATACGCGAAGGACGCCGAGATATTAATCGGAGCGCAGCCTTCGGGGGATTCAATGTATTGCTTCGTAGAAGATAGCGGACCTGGCCTCCCACCCGGCGATTCGGAGCGATTGTTCGAACCATTCGCTCGAGGGAAGACGGAGTCGTCGATTGCGGGGGTCGGTCTCGGCCTCGCGCTGTGCAGAAACATAATTACAGCGCATGGGGGTATTGTCAGAGCCGAGGCGAAGCAGCCGTCAGGAACCCGGTTTGAGATTCGTCTTCCGCTGGGAACGCCCCCCAAATTTGAGATGAATGATATCGAATGTATAAGCCCCACGTCCTGATCGTCGAAGACGAAGCGCACATCCGTCGCTTTGTCAGAATCGCGCTTGAAAAAGCGGGCATGGTCATTAACGAAGCTGGTTCGGTAGAAGCAGCACTTATTGACTCGGCCAGTCGGCGCCCTGAGGTGATCATTGTAGACCTGGGCTTGCCTGACGGCGATGGGAAGGACTTTATTCGCGAAGTGAGGTCGTGGTCCGAAGCTCCAATTGTAGTCTTATCCGCCCGCGAGGACGAGAAAGAAAAAGTCGAGGCACTTGACGCCGGAGCCGACGACTATCTCACAAAGCCCTTCGGAGTTCCAGAACTCCTCGCGCGCGTGCGCGCTCAGCTTCGTCGAATTGCCCGGATAAATCCTGCTCAAGGCGCATTCTATCAAATTCATTTTGGTGATGTTTGCGTCGATATGACGACCTGTGAGGTAACAAAAGGTGGTTCACCAGTTCACCTAACGAGAACTGAGCTTCGACTCCTAACGACGCTCGCGCAGGGCGAGGGCAAGGTTTTGACCCATCGTCAGCTTCTCCAGGAAGTGTGGGGCGCCGGATCAGCCGATCGTCTGCATTACCTTCGCATCTATATGGCTAACCTGCGACGAAAGCTGGAAGATGATCCCGCGCGACCGAAGCATCTGATAACCGAACTTCAAGTCGGTTATCGCTTCGCAGGGTTGAAAGACTAAGTTTGGATTGCGATCCGAGGCTTTGGGAGAACGAGTGCTCGATCTGCGCTGCGTTTCGGTCAACGGAGGAATCAGACCCGTGTCACAGCGGTCGGGGCAGAACGCGCTGCGGGGTGTAGTCTGAGAGACGTGCAGCTGCTAGCCGGTCGTAAGTCGATCGAAGTGACGCAAGCCTATACTGACGGCCGTATGCCCGCTCAACGCCGACTTGGTTGCATTGTCGTGATTGGATCAAGTCGCAGAATGACGATCGAACAGACGATAGTGCAGATGTGCAAAAATGCACTATCGCTCGCGCAGGTAGCCAGCGGATGCGGCAGATGCTTGAGACGACCAGGGCGCCTCATCGAGCTGGACCAGACGACGACGTCAGTGCCGCCTTCTAAAGCATGTGGACGTAGAGGCCCGGCGTACAAAGCTAGCCGAAGCTCATCCGGCAGCTTGAACGAAGGACGCCTGTGCCATCCGCTTCGTCGCCTCAGCCTCAAAGAAGGGTAGGGCTTTCGCTGCTGCATAGGTAAGTTGCGAAGAGATCATGTGCCGAAGTTTACACTTTGCCAAGAGCCGACGTTTGAATACGCGCTCCGGATGGCTGGCATGGGCCGAAAACGGACCAGCGGCTTTCAGGATAGTATTTTGTGAAAACTGACGCTCGATCCCGCCGTTCCTCGCTAAAGCTGAGGCTTGCTCTATCGGCGGGGCTCTTTAGAAGCCCGGAGTTCAAAGGATGGACAAACCCGCCACTCAGAGGGCCACGAGTTTGGCGACGGCTGGCTCAGTTGCTGCCGGCAAGGACACCAGCGGCGGCTGGATCCAC
>JARLIE010000267.1 GCA_031291875.1 Minisyncoccota bacterium
TCGTCACCCGCGCTCTATTCGCCATCCCCGACGCAACGATTCACACCTTCCATGACGTTCTGAAAAACGGCACCGCCAAATATCAGGCGTTCATCGACACCCTCGACGACACCGCGCGCGACTTCTTCGCCACGGATTTCAATAACAATGCGCAATTCAAACAGACGCGGGAACAGGTCGCCGCCCGCCTCTGGGCCGTGCTCGGCAACCAGACGTTTCTACGGATGTTTTCAAGCCCGCGCTCAAAGGTCGATTTCTTCAGCGAGATCAATACACCCGGCAAAGTCATCCTCATCAACGCCGAGAAGGGATTGCTCAAGGATGAGGGCACCGAACTCTTCGGCCGCTTCTTTCTCGCACTCATCAATCAGGCTGCGGCGCAGCGCTCCAGCATGCCGGCCGACAAGCGCCTCCCCTGCTACGTCTATGTCGACGAATGCCACAACTACATCAAGAACGATCCGAAGATTCAGATCATTCTCGCCGAGGCGCGCCAGCAAAAGGTCGGCGTGATTCTCGCCAATCAATATCTCGGGCAGATCGATCCACCGGTGCGAAATGCGCTCGCCGCCAACACCAGCATCAAGATGGCGGCGCGGCTCGACTCGGGGGATCGCGTCGCGATGGCGCGCGACATGAACACGGTGCCGGACTTCATTCGCGATCAGACGGTCGGATCATTCGCCGTCTTCATACGCGACGCGACCCCGACCGCCATATCGATGCGCTTCCCCGCCGATCCCCTCTCGCGCTTCGCCCATATGCGGGTGGACGAACAGGCGATCGTGCGAGATCGCAATCGCGAACTGTATGCGCGGCGCGCCACCGCTTCCGATGCGTCCCGCGAGCCGCCTAAGAGACGCGATACCCGACCGCCAGGCGGGCCGAGCGCAACCACGCACGATCCAGACAGTCAGTAGCACAAAAACATTTCGGCGAACGCACCACGTCTCGCGGCGTGTCCCGACAAGCCGCGACCGGGCGCGCGCTTGACCGGTTACGCGTCACGGACTGTCAGAGCCCGTTGACTCCCCGACTTCTTTGTAACGCGCACGCGCTTCTCGCGCATTTGCCCATTCGACCTATTCTGCTACACTGCGCTGGTGTTATGCCTCTATCGCCCGGTACAAACATGACAGCGCAAATCGCAATTGTGACGGGTCACTCTTCTGGCCTCGGCCGCTGTATTGCGCAAATGCTCTTGGAGCGGGGTTGGGTCGTCGTCGGCGTCTCGCGACACCCGATCCGTGATGAACTCTTCGCCTCTCATCACCATGCACTTCACAACATTACTGGATCGGTTGCGAATGAGACCACTGTGGCTGCGGCGTTTGAGATGGCTGATACTCTCGGTGGTGCAACTCTAGTAGTGAATTGCGCTGGCCAAGGAGCTTTCGGTGAAATCGGAAGTTACTCTATCGCAGACATTATGACGGCCCTGGAAGGTAATTTGGTCGGATTAATTGCGTTTTCCGACCGCGCCATTGTTCACTTGCGTGAGCGCGGCGGAAGTATTGTGAACGTTATGTCAACTGCTTCAAAAAAATATCGCACAGCGGAGTCGGTCTACACTGCGGCAAAATGGGGAGCCAAAGCGTACACACGAACACTCCGCGACGCCATCAAGGCGAAGAAGCTAAACATTCGCGTATACGAAATTTACCCGTGTGGAATGAACACTAACTTTTGGGCCAGTGCGATCAGAGCGGGAACTGACGGAAAGAACTTCCCCGAACCTAAGTCCATTGCACGAGTAGTAATTTCGGCTGTTTTGTCGAATGACACTGCCTATCCGCAAGAACTGACTTTTGAGCGAGCGTAGCATGATATCGAAGTGAAGAGGCACGCTCGTGATTGAAAGTTCCGACGCAGCCGAGATTTTGGCGCGTGCTTTGAATGACGACCGCCTTGTCGCTCTGGTCGGTGCCTCTGCTTCCGCTCGATATGTCGATGGAAATGGACGGAGCTATCCTGGGTTACCGACCCCAACAGAGCTAGTCCAGATCGCTTCGGATAATATTGGTTATATAAAGCCAGAGTTTTCGTTTAATGAAGTATTTGATTTAATTAAGGAACGAGAGGGCCGCGCACAAGTTGAACAATTTTTGCTACAATACTACAAGATCCCGAAAGCTTTCGACATTCCCCCTTGTCATCAACATCTTGCCTGGCTTCCGTTTTCGCAATACATCACATCTAATTATGATCAATTTATTGAGCGTGCCCTTGAGAAGGAGGGACGTCGCCCGCTCGCCTTGATCGACAATTCTGATGTTCCTCGCTTGCAGCAATTGCACACGCCTGTGGTTAAGTACCACGGTTGCGTATCAAGATCATATACACTAGTGGCCGCTTCGAATGAATATGAACTTCTGCAAAAAGAGCGTGGATTAATTCGTAACCATATCTCAGCAACACTTGCGGGCAAGAATTTGTTGGTCGTCGGGCACGGCCTCGCCGATAGCGATCTTTCGGCGATTCTCACTGAGATAGTGAGTGATCTTGGAGATTACGCGCCCAAGATTTATGTCCTTCGGCCGATCGGGCACGATGGAGTGATTCCCGATTTCTCTCACCCCTACGAAGTGATTTTCGAGGACCTCACTCAGTTCCTTGCGAGGCTTTTGCACGAGTTCAGGAAGCGTCGGGAGGGAGGCGCTTCAGTCGAGTCGGAGGCCTCATGGTTTAAATCGGGATTTTTCTCTGCCCTCAAAAAGGCCGCGGTGCTTCCGAGCGAGACCCAGGTGATCGACGCATTCCTTGCCCACCTAAAAGATGAGATTGCCGCTCGCCCGAACGTATCCGAGGTTCTGATTGATGCGAGCGCGGCTGTAGAGAGCGCGCTTCAGGAGCGCCCCAATTACGGTGCACTGAGGCGGACCTGGCGGTCAGTCGAGTCGACGTTAGCCGGATCAGTCGATTCCGGAGAGGCTGAGCGTCGAATAGGTTCTTACATCGCCGATCGCCTCGCGAGCGTCCGGTTGTTTAACGAACTCGGATCAAATTTGATAAAATCGAACGAGCGAATTTTGTTGTATTCGCAAAGTCAGCGCGTCCTTCAAACACTTCGCGGCGTCCCAGTGGGCATTCAAAAAACCGTTCACCTCTTTGTCTCTGAATGCCGACCGAAAAGCCCCCACCCGTTCCAGGACGCCGCAGCAACCTGCGCGGAACTCGCGGATACTCACTTCAAAATCACTGTGTGCCCTGACGTAGTCGGCTTGAACTTGCTTGCCACTCATCAAATTGACCGGGTACTCCTGGGGACCCATGCGTTGTATAAGGACCTTTCCGCGGGCGACTCTGCAGTGCATTCCTTTGTCAATACCTGTGGCGCCAACTCCGTCTGCATACTCGCCGAACACTACAATATTCCTGTCACTGTTATTGGAGAACCGATCAAGATTGAGGATGTAACGCGATCGAAAGCGCGAGATCATTTACACCCAAAACAAGAGAATGACCTTCAGGAGAGCGCGCGTGTCCTAAAGTCGTTGGCCACGAAACGGGGCGCTATTGACCACTTAAATATTGGGTACGACCTTGTCACTTGTCATTCGAAGATCACAGTTGCCACACCTGGCAAGGGTTAAGATGGAATGGGTTGGCATATACAAGAAGAAGATGTCGAGCTCTTTCGGCGAGAGCTTTGGAAAGACGAAAGATCGTTCCCAAAGAACGTGCGCATTTCTCCCGACGAATTTGCGAAAGATTGTTTCGACGAGCGACGCGCGCTGGTCGAACTCCGTGCCCTTCAAGTTTTATCTAACTGTTCTGGCGAGCCGCTGTGCCCCGCAGCTAGAAGTCTCGGCGGCTCTTTGATAGCGCTCAAAAGAGTTAGAGGTGTTCGACTTTTCGATCTTCTAAGACTTCTTAAACTACTGGAACTTCACCGCCGCGATGGCAAAGCAGCGGGCTCCCATCGCATTTTGATGCTTAGGGCTCGTCAGCGTCTTGCTACCATCCAAGCAGCGCTCTATTCAGCGCGCGACGACTTAGCGCTTATTCCATACCCAATGAAAGAGAAGTTAAATGCATTGATGATGCTACTCGCGAGAGTCTTTGGAGCCGAAGATGCCTTTGCGGCTTGCCGAGGCGAGATTTCCGCTTTCGCTCAGTATTGGGATCGGGAATGCTGTGTTGTTCCGTTTCGCGACGCTACCGTTAAGAACATGCTTGTCGAGGAATCCCGAATGGAACAGAGGTTGGATATCGATGACGTGCAGCGCATCGATATTCTCGCACGGATACTGGACAACCAACCCGAGGACTACTGGCATTCGATACCAATCTGGGATATAGATTTTTCGTCAGTCGAGCATTTAACGGCACCGGAGGATGACCCAATTAGTCTGCACTTTCACGAATGGACTGAGGGCAGTCTCAATTTGACTGCGGATGGGTTGGACTTGATTCCGCAGTTTGCCAAACCAGACGCATATCGCGCGGCGGCGGCATTTATGATTCGTTACTTGCGATTTGGCGGTCGGAAGCTTTCTTACAAGATAATCAACTCACAGGGCTTCGAGGTACGTTTTAGGTATGATGATCCACATTTTTACTTTGATAATATCAGATTTCGGTGCTCATCCCTGAGTAGTCAGTTTGTGGCTGACTACTCCAACATATTCGGTCTAATCGAAGACATTCGAAATCGAGCGGCCTTTCCTGCGGCGGCTGATGAGGTACTGCGTCGAGTAGACCATTTTCGCCGTTTCGAGGCTCGCCGAGGTGAATTTTGGCAAGAGAACCCAAACGAAAGTCAGCGAGAAGAGTGAGTTGTGGAGTACTGGCCGAGGATCGGAGCTCGATGTGCCTCTTTTTCCGGACCAAAACCGCCGCGCACTGGCGTTCTTAGCTGATCAGTGGTTCATTGAACCGGTGGCCGGAGCTTCGCCGTCCGAGCTCCCAGACAGAATCTTCAAGGCGGCAACTTCGGGAAAATGGAGGCGATCTGCCCTAGATCCCGTCTCTTACGAAGACACGCTTCGAAAGATTGCAACTGCACACGCTGAGCGTAAGAGATTGGAATTTACGCTACCATTTGGCGGATACAAAGGCCGTGCCGTGGCGTCGTGTCCCCACATTAATTGGGCCGAGGTGTTTGCGCTGAATTTTTTAAGAAGATACGCGTTGTTTGTTTCTAGGGAATACACCGGTGGCGTTTTGATAACTTTAAGTTACGCTAGTTCCATTATGGATTTGGTTAACAACATGCCGCTTTCACGGCAGACAACCTATGTCAGCGAGTTATCTCGTCTTTGCGTATTGTTCTCTGATCACGACATCAAGTTTCAATTATATGACGTGGCGAGCGCTTTTCCCACTGCGGAAGACTTTCGGACGGCCGTGAGAGAGAATTTCGAGCGCGTCAAGCATACTTGGACCGCAATGGACGGTTATCTGCTGGAGAAGCGCCTAAACAGCGCCCGGCGCAATTTGATCATTGATGGTGTTGAAGACCTTTCGAATGTATCCGGCGACGCATTCGATGAAAAAGTACGAGATTCGGCGATGTTCTGCGAAGCTCTTGACAGCCTCACGGAACGGAGGAGGTTCAATAAGTATTCGCACCGCGTGCAATTGGTAAATGTTAGAGGCCCAAGCCCTGCCATTCACCTCGCGTCTTGTGATACATCTGCCAATCATTTTGGTGTGGGAACGGGGGCCGTTGAAATACGAAGAGACGGCTGCTTACAAAGCATTCTGACTACGGAGGCAATTCGAAGAGAAATAGTCAACGGTAGTCTGTCCTACTTCGATGTCGACGATAACGTATCCCACGGATTTGTTGGGCTACGATCCGGGCTTATTGTCAGTCGCGATACTTAGTCACCGTTTTAATCAATTCTAAGCTTCCGACCGGACTGAATGCCGCTACTAGACACGCGTGCTAAAGTAATATTCGGTGCGCGCGGCGCATCACTTTGGAACGATTCAGAACATACGAGCGTATAGCGTACGTTTACAGGCCGATTCGTTCGTCTATTTTTTGCGTATGCAGCCCGCACCTCAACACAAACGCCGCTCGCATCTTTCGCGCCGCATATTGGACAAACGCATCCGCATCACCGACGCCGACATCCGCGACATCTTCGAACCGCTCGCACGCCATCGGCGACTGACGACGCGCGAACTCGTCGCCTTCGGCGCGCGCCATCCCATCATCACCAAAGCGCGCCTCGGCCAGCTCTGGCATGGCACCGAGGGCGAGCGGTCGCATTGGCTTCATCGCGCCAACGAAGACATGGTCTTCGCCAACCACCTCACCGTCGAAGACCTGCACCAGCTCGGCGAAGAGGCGCAAGCGCTTTTGATCGAGAAGCACATCATTCCTGCTGAAGAGTGGGTTGCGAGCACACGCATCGGCGGCAAGAGCGCCGCGCCGTCGAAGGTCATACGGCTGACCCACGACCATATGGCGTCGGACATCGCGATCGACATCGAGATCGGCGCACGCAACGCCGGCGTCGTGTTCAAGAGTCACATCGACATTCTCAGCGCCGCGCCGCTGTCGACGCGGATGCGGAAGAACCCGCTTCAAATCCCCGTCACGCTGAACGGAGAGCGGCTGTCCGTCGAACCCGACGCACTGTTTTCAATCAACGGTCGCGTCTTCGCGCTTGAAGCCGACAGAGGAACCGAGAGCGTGAAGTCGGTCATCGTCCAAAAGATTCTGGCTTACCGCGAGATCGTCGCCACCGGCGTCATCGACGCCTATCTCGGCGTCGACAACCTCCGCGTTCTCTTCGCGACGACGAGCCGCCGGCGCATGCACTACGTCATGGACGAACTCGCCAA
>JARLIE010000268.1 GCA_031291875.1 Minisyncoccota bacterium
AGGGAATAGCCGTGCGGCGGCGCAAAACGAAAACACAAGGTTCTTCATCGATCACCCGCGAAACCTTGCAAACGCAAATACGCTGCTACGCCGGAACCATCATGAAATCCCGGCGTCTCAGAGATTTTCGCAGGCGACTAGGCTATTCCGTTGGCGCCTACCTTTTGTCCCGTAGTGCCGCATTACGGAATTGGAATGAACTGACCACGCCTGTGTGACGTCTCCCAAAACTATCGGATGTGCGGGGTCCCACAAGAAGCCGTGAGGCGCCCGTGGACGGACGCGCTCACCGGCCGACACAGCGGATTGAGCGCAAAATGCGAGTTGAACGTTATGCTCTCGAAAGCACAATATTCATGAACTCCCCATCTACCGAAAACATGTCGACTTCGAGGCCCGCCAAGCGGGCTAGAAGCATTCGCGATCGGCCCAAAAAGAAAAACAGATGAAATCGCGTAAATTCATACAAATATTCGAAGCATGGGGTTGCGTGCGACATCTTCGCGCCTTGCTCCAGATGATTGGCAATGTCCTTAAGCTCGTTTACAGGGTAACGAAAATGCTCGAGTACGTTGTTGGAAAATATACCGTCAAATTTCCTGTTGCTCAATGACGAACGATCGAGAGAGAATTCTGTCTCGGGCGAGGCTACGTGCGGGTCATACGCAAAGACATTCCATCCTTGGCTTCTCAATGAACCCACAGACTTTGACCATGCGCCGGCACCGTAATTCAGGTAAACGCCGTCGCGGCGAGGATTGAGCGCGTGGAACGCCCGGATCTCGAGCTCGGTGGAATCCCCTTCCTCATATACGCGGTAGTGAGTTGCGTATTCCTGCGAGAGCTCCTCGTTCGTCAACTCAAGCATCTTTTGTGGCCCGAAGATTACGTCGCAATCAGGACATTGATGACGAACCAAACGCCCGCCGCCAAAGATGCAATGCGAGGAATAAGCCTTGAACGCTTCAGTGGGCGCACGGTGCCCGCAGAGCGGGCATGCCAGCGACTGTGAGGGGACGGCGAGCGAACGACATTCGTCGATGACGCGCCATTGCGAGCTGATTTGAGCTCGTAGGATTTCCTCACGCACCGCCCGCAGTTGCAGCCGCAAGGACGAATTCACTTTCTCGGCTAAGAGATCGGGGGCGGCGGCTGAGACGGTCGCCGGCGCGGAAGCGGCGCGTTCGCGCTTGACGAGTCGGTAATCGTATTCGTCGGCGAGATAGCGTAGCAAGTCGTCCGCGAAAAAGGCCTTTTGCGATCAGATGGCGTTCGGTGCGATGGCAGTGGGGGACTTTCGCGTTGAAAGCGCCGACGCGGCAAAGGCGAGAAGAAGCGGCAAGAGCACCCTCAGCCAGGCGAGGAGCAAGCGGA
>JARLIE010000033.1 GCA_031291875.1 Minisyncoccota bacterium
GAACTGGTTGGCTTGAAGTTCGAAGGCAAGGTGGTTTTGCTTGAGCCTGGAATCAGATCGGGCCTCAGCCTGGGTTCGGTCTGGTCGGAAAGTTTGAGACGGCCGTCGAGAAAGTTTGGGCCAGGTTCCGGATCCGGCTCCGTGGCCAAGAGGACCGATTGGTTGGTTGGTTGGTTGGTCGACCTTTTTTCCCCCCTGGAAGGAAGATTTTTCCCAGAGGAGAGGAAGGAGGAATTCCCCGTCGAAACGGGGGGACCAGGGGCAGGAGAAAAGGAGGGCATGCGTAGGACGGGGGCCCGGAAAGATCCTCCAACAGGAAATTTCTTTTTCCCCCTGCACCTGGGAGAAGGATTCTTCCGCCAGCCGGTCTGAGACACCAGGGAGAATTCTCCCAAGACGGGTTGGCGAGAGGGGAAAATCCTCCTTCCTTGCCGATGGGTATTCCACCCGTATTCCTAAGCGAACGAGCCGTATTCCAGCCGTATTCCTACGAGAACCAGCCGTATTCCAGCCGTATTCCTAAGCGAACGAGCCGTATTCCAGCAGTATTCCTCAGCGAACCTAACCGTCTTGATCGTCTCTGCCGTCTTTGTAGTCTTAGGCGTCTCCGAGTTCTCCGCCGTCTTGAGCATCTCAGCGGTCTTGGCCTTGTGAGCCCTCTTGATCGTCTCACCTGCTTTAGCCGTCTCAGCCGTCTTGTTCGTCTTAGGCGTTGCACTCCCAACGGACAAGAGCAAGGCCTAGGGAAGAGTGGTCCGCTCTTGGGCTGGTTGGTTGGTTGGTTGAACTGGTTGGCTTGAAGTTCGAAGGCAAGATGGGTTCGCTTGAGCCTGGAATCAGATCGGGCCTCAGCCTGGGTTCGGTCTGGTCGGAAGATTTGAGACGGCCATCGAGAAAGTTTGGGCCGGGTTCCGGATCTGGATCCGTGGCCAAGAGGGCCGATTGGTTGGTTGGTTGGTTGGTTGGGCTGGCTGGACTGGTTGGCTTCGAAGGCAAGATGGGTTCGCTTGAGCCTGGAATCAGGTCGGGCCTCAGCCTGGGTTCGGTCTGGTCGGAAGATTTGAGACGGCCGTCGAGAATGTTTGGGCCAGGTTCCGGATCCGGATCCGTTGCCGAGAGGACCGATTGGTTGGTTGGTTGGTTGGTTGGTTGGTTGGTTGGTCGGTTGGTTGGTTGGTTGGTTGGTCGACCTATTTTCCCCCCTGCAGCAGGGAGGAAGATTCTTCCGCAAGCAGGACCATAGGGAGGATTTCCCCTCCCAAGACAGGGGTGGCGAGAGGGGAAAATCCTGCGCTCTTGCCAAAAGGTCAAGAGGGAGAATTCTTCCGCAGGCCAGTCTGAGACACCAGGGAGAATTTCCCCTCCCACGACAGGGGTGGCAAGAGGGGGAAATCCTCCGCTCTTGCTAAAAGGCGAGGAGGGAGAATTCTTCGAGGAGGGAGAAATCTGAATTGGCCCGTAAACGTACGAATTTATTTTTCTCACCGCCCTTGGTGTCAATCACTCTTCGCCGCCTTCTTTCTTCCGCTTTGCCCTCACTTGGTCTCGATTCGCTCAACCGATTGCAACCGCCACTCATGTCGATTTCCGCTCCAGGACCTGCTCCTGGACCGGACGTGTCCTTGGCATCACCGGACGTTATTCTCCCTCCCAGAGTGATCGACGCGGCACGTTCGTTTGCCAAGGGAGCGGTACGAACAATGATCGCCGACGCAACCGACAGTGCCGATCTCGATCTTGCTGCGCGGCCCAAGGCGCGAAAGAGACCGCGCACCGAAGCTGCTGCTGCTGCTTCAGAGAACCACGTGCACACAGTCGCCGCGGAGGTTGCTCGACCTGCGCACGTGCAAGCCTCGTCGGCGCCAATCGGCACTGCCGCGACGTTTCAATTTGTCAGCGCATCCGTAGCAGCCCAGCGCACGGGCTTGCCCAAACACATCATCAAGACTTGGGCTGCAACTGGCATCATCGCTTCACTCAAACCGGGCAGCGACGCCTCGCACCGATTGATCGATCTGTCCGACTTGCTGCACTTTATCGAGATGAAGCGCGAGAGTCCCGACGCTTCCGCACGTCAGCAAGTCGAGAACGAGCAAAAGATGCGCGACCGACGTACGCTGATTTGGGTGCGCGGAGGGCCGCCGATGGCGATGGATGGCATTGCAGCGCAAGGCCAAGGCCAAGGCAGGATGAGCGAGGAGGAAATCAAGATGCACACCGATGCGCTGCAGCTCCAAGGGCAACGAATGGAGAAGCTGCTGGGCATCGATCCGGCCACACGCGTCTACGGATTGGAGCTGTCCGCGAGCAACGACTTGAACCGGGCGGGCTTTCAGGACATTGTGATCAATCACATTCTCCAGCGCAAACTCGATTGTCTCGTGATCGGCGACCGCGATCACGTGTGTCCGGACGCCGTGTGGCCGCTGTTTGAGTGGCTGTGCCGACAATACGACGTCGAAATCAAACTTGCACCGTTGCCTGCAGCACCGATGGCAGTGGCTGCAGCTTCTGCTTCAAGCGCTCCGGCCGGCGCCGTCGACGTCTGACCGCACGAAATATAAACACGCGCATCATTGCGCAACCCCCCAAAATCAACGTGTGCTCCGGCTCCCTTTTCCAACTCGAAAATCGATGTCGCTTTTCCGTGATCGGCGCGGAATCCCGGCGCCAGTCGTGTATCAGTGGTGGAAGTGGATCCTGTTTGGCTTGTGTGCGGCCTTTATGTGCACCGTCGCATGCTGGAGCAGTGGCGTCCTGGCGGGCGCGGAGGTGCTGCGCGAGATGAAGCAAATGTTGCGGGAAAAGCGAGAGGAAAAGGAGGCCGCTGTCTCGCGACGAGATGCCTCTGTACAGTCACGAGGCCTCACGCCAGCAAGACCCGTACCCGTCCCTGCGGCCGCATCAGGTGAGCTCGAAACCAAGGCCGCGTTGGAACGAATCTTGGGTGTGAAGTTTATCAAACTGCGACCTCCGTGGCTGCGCAACACGGTGCACCAGACCGGGAGGAACCTCGAGATCGATTGCTTCAATGAAGCACTTGGTATCGCGGTAGAGCACAACGGCCAGCAACATTACAAATTCGGTGTCTTTCACAAAACGCTCGAAGAGTTCACGGCGCAGGTGCAACGTGATGCGCTCAAGCGCCAGGTGTGCGAAGCGCGTGGCCTCGTCTTTATCGTCGTGCCGTACACGATTCCTCGCAAGGGCATCGAAGCGTTCTTGCTCCGAGAGCTGACTCAGCGCGGAGTTCTGCCTCGTCGGGGCTACTCGCCGAATCACTCAGGCTGAGACGCACATAAAAGAAGCCGTACTTGTGAGTTCATCACCGTCTCACCAAGTCGTACTTGTGACTTCAACACATACTACATATTACCGTATATCGCTTAGCCGTCTTAACCGTCTTGACCGCCTTGGCCGTTTTAGCCGTCTTAGCTGTCTTGGTCGTCGTGACCGCCTTGACCGTCATAGCCGTCTTAGCTGTCTTGACCGTTTTTGCCGTCTTAGCCGTCTTCGCCGTCTTCGCCGTCTTCGCCGTCTTGGCCGTCTTGGCCGTCTTGGTCGTCTTGGCCGTCTTGGTCGTCTTGATCGTCTTGGTCGTCTTGACCGTCTTCGCCATCTTAGCCGCCTTGGTCGTCTTAGCCGTCTTGGTCGTCTTCACCGTCTTGGCCGTCTTGGTCGTCTTAGCCGTCTTGGTCGTCTTCACCGTCTTGGCCGTCTTGGTCGTCTTGACCGTCTAAGTTGGTGGGAAATTTTCCCTTTTTTGGGCGGTTCCGATTTCTCGATAACGGCAAGAGATAGTGAGGGCAGACGACATCGATCGTGTAACTCTACAGTAGAGCTGTCGATTGAGCTTGTGTTGTCCGGCCGCGGGTGATTCTGAGTGAGGGGCAAAGACGAGGGTAAACAACCAAAGACGAATGAAATTTCCCCCCTCGATTCGCTCGCCTCACGCACACTCACTCACCGACCTCGCTCTCGCTGTCGCTCTTCCCTGTACTTCCACTCTCCTCCTCATGTCCCGCCGCAACCCCATCGACCTCACCTTGGACGAGGATAACCTCAGCCAGGTCAAGACCAAGCCAAAAATGGGTCCGATCGTGGGTTGGTTGGTTGGCTTTTGGTTGGTTGGGCTGGTTGGTTGGACTGGTTGGTTGAAAGTGCAAGGTGGGTTTGCTTCAGCCTGGAATCAGATCGGGCCTGGGTTCGGTCTGGTTGGAAAATTCGAGACGGCGGTCCAGAAAGTTTGGGCGAAGTTCCAGACCTGGGGCCAAGAGGACTGATTTGGTTGGTTGGTTGGTTGGTTGGTTCTTGTCTCGGATCCGATCAAGACTCTCCAACCGTTTCGGCGTCGGGAAAGCGGTGAGCAATATTTTCGTTTCGAGGGCCAAACGATTCTCATCCGGGACCAAGACCGTCTCGATCGAGTCTCAAGGCTTAGTTGGTTGGTTGGTTGGTTGGTTGGTTGGCTGGTTGGTTGGTTGGTTCGCTCTCGTCTCAAGTTCGAGCAAGAGTCATCTCCGGCTTCTTGACTTCGGACATGTTGATGTGGGACTTGTTCAAGTCGAGGGCCAAGCGATTTCCGTCCGGAACTGCGACCGTTTCAATGGAGGCTCAAGACCTGTTTGGTTGGTGGTTGGCTGGTTGGTTGGTTGGTTGGAAAAATTGCGTGTGAGGGGGGAAAATTTTGGACACGCAGCACGTCGTTCAAGAGGATTTCTCGTCCCTCTTGCACTTCGGGCAAGACGGAGATTTCTCCTCCCTCTTGCGCGACTCAGACGGGTAGGGGTGGGAAAATCCGGCGAAGTGCATTGGAGGATTTCTCCAACGAGCAATTTTCTCCGGATTCATTGGTTGGTTGGTTGGTTGGTTGGCCGGTTGGTTGGATCTGGTCGCTCCGAGTTGGTTTACCTTCGTGAAGCTCGATCGTGCTGGAACGTTTCACGTCGGTGAAGTCGGCGATCGATCGAGTTTGAGTCGATGGTCGTCGGAATCGTTTGGCCTCGGGCCGGATCGTGAGCGTCGGACCACAGGATTTGGTTGGTTGGGTTGGTTGAAATCGTCGGGGGATCATGACCGGCTGATGACCGGCTGATGCGTAGCAAAGAACAAGGCAAACGTCGAGACGAACGTCTTGGACAGGTGTATCGGTGCCAAGAGGATGACGCTCTTGCCACCTCTGCAGTCAAGACCACTTCGAGTCGAGTGTCGAGGCGGAGCGTCTGAGACCTCACACCACGTCTTTGCATTTTTTCCCCGCCCCGATGGAATTTTTTCTTCCCAGCGTGTCAGCGCCCATTTCTGCCGAAAATTGCGTCTTGCTCGTATTTTCTCACTGTTCGTCCGCTTTTCCCCCGTTCGCTCGTTCGCTGACACTTTTTCACCACGCCGACGCCTCGGTTCTCGCTTTCTCCTCCGGATCCCCACTTCGACACCATCACCATGCAGCAGTCGGCGCCGAGTGCGCATGACGTGCACGTGCACGTGCCCACTGTCTTTGCCGCCGCCGGCTCACCGAGCGAGATCAACAAGCACGTGTGGACGCAACTGAACAATCGCGTCTCTGCGGTGACCTTTACTCCGGCACCAGCCGCTGCCATCGTCGAGTGCAAGCTCCGCTGCCACATCCCGGAATGCGCAAGTGCCAAGCGTTGGTCCTTTTTTGCATTCCAGGCGTGCGCTGCTCGAACGGCTCAACAGACGCGAGTCAACGACATGGCCAAGAAGGACCTGCTGCGACACCTCGCCAAAGACCACCCACTGATTGGCAATGCGCCGGCCTCGCTCGTTGGCGCATCACTCCATCCTTCAAATGCGCTTGACGAAAGTGGCATGATAGCGAGCGCACCGGGTCTCGCGCCTATGCAGCACGACGTCGCGCCAGTCAGTCTGCCAGGACCGATGCGCATGCCGCATGCGCCCAGTCCCGAACTGCAGCAGGTAGCAGTGCCAAGCTATGTGCCTGATCGCGACCCAGCACTTGGTCCAGTCACGCCCACTTCAACGATTGCACGCCGCGGTCACAAACGTGCCGCTAGTCCGGCGAGCACAACACCGACGAACCAGACCGTCGCCAAGCGTGCGCCCATCCACGTCGTCGACGAGTCGAGTTCGGTCGACCCTGATGCCGAGAGCCCCACTGATTTCGAAGACGTCTACATCTTTCCGGTCAGCTTTCTGCGCGAGATGGCGCAAGACCAAATCGTCGTGGACCGAATGCTGACCGCGCCTCGGGCGGTGGTCGTGGGCGACAAGTTGTACCACCGCTTTCCCACCAAGGACACGCCGCACTACAGACAAGCTTATCCGCACCCCAATTGCACACTCGAGGAGTTCAAGGAGATGCACGCCAGCCAGCTCGTGACCATCAAGGGTCATCTGTACTGGAAGCAGGACACTTCATCGTTGTCACATGCACTCGAAAGCATAAGTCCGCGAACTAACACGCAACTGATGCGCGGGTATCCGATATGCCCCGCGCGCTTGCTCAGCGCGGCGCAACTGGACAAGTTGCTGGCCGAGCACCCAAGAGCTCGTGTCGACTCAAGAGACGGCTACTTGTACCGCGTGCTGCCAGCCATGTCGTCGTGGATGGTAGGTGTCCTTGGGGACATGAAGGAGTACAACGCCACGGTAAAACTCGTGACAGAGCACAGTCGTCGCGTATGATTCATCGCAAAAGCCGCTGCAATCCACATAAAAACCACAAGACCTACGTCGAACATTGACATCTTCACCGCGTCTCAATCCCTCCGCGAAGGCACGACGAGCCCGGTCGAGCGGGTTCATCCCACGTGAAACAAACGCATCTCGGATGCTGAGCCAACGAGATTGCAAAGAAGAACATGTTGCAAAGGTGACCGTCTGTCGCTTAGCCGTCTTGACCGTCTTGGCGTCTTGACCATCCTAGCCGTCTTGGTCGTCTTGACCGTCTTGACCGTCTTGACCGTCTTAGCCGTGTTAGCCGTCTTGGTCGTCTTGAGCGTCTTGGTCGTCTTGACGTCTTGACCGTCTTGACCGTCTTGACGTCTTGACCGTCTTGACCGTCTTGACCGTCTTGACCGTCTTGACCGTCTTGGTCGTTTTGACCGTCTTGGGCGTCTTGAAGTCTTGACCGTACGCGTCTTGACCGTCTTGGTCGTCTTAGCCATCTCGATGGAGTCTCAAGACCTGGTTGGCTTTGGTTGGCTGGTTTTGGTTGGTTGGTTGGTTTTGGTTGGTCTCTCCCTACCCTC
Source organism: Minisyncoccota bacterium (assembly GCA_031291875.1). Lineage (GTDB taxonomy): Bacteria > Patescibacteriota > Minisyncoccia > Phycocordibacterales > UBA2100 > UBA10103. The sequence continues at coordinate 7,236 of JARLIE010000033.1, forward strand.
GCTCGCCAGAAATCGCTTGAGAATTTCTCCTCCTCTTGCGCCCCGGGTAAGACGAGGATTTCTCTTCCTCTTGCGCCCCGAGTAAGACGAGAATTTCTCCTCCTCTTGCACGTCTCAAACGCTCCGGGGGCGACAAAAACCGGAGGTGGTGCACCGGAGGAATTCTCGTCCGTCGTGCACCGGAGAAGTCCTCCCGCCTCATTGGTTTTTTTGGTTGGATTGGTTGGATTATTTGGTTGGCTGTGGATTCGATCAAACCGGATCGAGGTCCGTCTTGAAATGGATTGCGTCGGCTCAATCGGTGAGAGACCTTTTCGAGTCGAGCCTTAGTACTCGCTTTCCATCCGAGACTGAGACCGAGACTGTTTGAGTCTCAAGGCCTGGTTAGTTTGGTTGGTTTTGGTTGGTTGGATTGGCTGGTTGGCCTTCGACAGTCATAGGTCGGTCCTCGACACTCATGTCAATCTTCGACACCCACGTCCAGCTTTGACATCCCATGGCAAACAGCGACACCCTACGTCAAAGGTCGACTTCTCACGTCATGCCTCGACGGTGCCACTCGGAGCGAGCTCGGAAATACATACGAGCATCTAAGACCGTCTGGCAAAGGCGCAAGAGCACGATGGAGCAAGAGCGGTCGAGACCGTCTTGAGACTCGGCCACTTGTTTTTTTCTTCCGCCCGAACTCGATTTTCCTCCTTTCCGACCATTTCGCCCCGTTTCAAGGGCAATTTCTCCTCCGCCCACTTTCCGCCTTTTTCTCTCTCACTTCGCCCGCATCGACCCATTTCCCCACGTGGGTCACGTCGAATCGCCCTCTCTCTCCCGTCGAATCAAGTGTGCTCTACATCCCGGCATGGCGCAAAAGGTGACATCATGTGGCGATATGCTACTGCGTGCAACGCGCAAAGACATGCCATAGCCGATTATTGCAGCAACAAGCCGACCATCTTGTCGTTCGTCTCCGCGCTGGCCTGTGCAAACTGCGGGCGGTAGTAGAAGTTGCGCTGCGTTGCCGGGTCGTGCGCCATAACGTCGGCGAGCACGTTCATCTGTTGCTGGCTCGCACCCGTCTGATAGAAACAGGTGATCACGGCGGCACGAAAGGCATGTGCATTCACCGGCCGATTCAAGATGCGCTGCGTCACTGCGTTCGTGTGCGTGCTAAAGTCCGTGCGCGGCGCCTGCCCGCTGCGCTTGAAGAAGACGTACGCGTGCACCGCACCGCCGCACTGTTGCAGCATACGCGGTCGCACCACGCCGAGATAATGATCGTACGCCGACGTCAGTTGCGCAGGCAAACAAAAGGCGGTCGGTTTGCCGTTCTTCGACATCTCGGCGAGCATGCGCACCCAGTACTTGCCATCCTCGGCGCTCCTTTGCAACGTCGTGCCGATCTGCAGCTGCTTCAGCACCTGCGAACGCGGTGCCAGTGCGAGCGTCAACGTCGCCGTAACGAGGTAACTCACGAACAGCACGTCGTTCAACAGGCCCATCGCGGCGTTCTCCGGCTGCCCTTGCACCGCACGTTCGAGCGTCTGCAGGCACGTTTGCGCGACGAGACGCAGTTCGGTCTTGCTCATCGTAGTGCCCGCTGCGGCCGGTCGCGAAGGAGCGGACATGGACGGTGAAGGCGACGGGACGGCACGTGGGACATTCAGACGCGACTTTGCACTGGCCCACGTCGACGGTACCACAAACGCCGACGGCCCATGCACTTCGTCCTGGCCGGGTTGTCGCTGCAAATTAATGCCGGAGGTGACCTCACGCTGCTGCTGCGCGAGTGTCGCGACGGTCGATGCACCCAGCATGGCGCGATTGCGCGTCTCCTGTTTGCGCTTCAGGCTGTGATCCGAGCAGATGCTCTCGACGTAAAAGTAGCTTTCGAGCGACGATGGCAACACGAGTTGTCGCTGCGCGATCGTCGCCTTGCTCGACAAGAACACGAGGCACTTCTTCACCAGCAGAAACAGCACGTGAATGCGCGAGCTGCCGACCTGGCGTGCCACGAGGGCGTCGTACAGCGACTTGCACACGTCCGGCCTCGTCAGCGCATCGATGGTGACCGCATCCACCGCCTGCGTCTCGAACAACAACGCAAAGATGAAGCGCAGATTGAGCTTGTACGGCTGGAGTTGCGTGTCGGTGCGCACGCGTCGCGCCTTGACAAGCGCCTCGAAGGAAGTCAGCGGCGGCTGCGACAACCACGTGAGGAACGCGAAAAAATGACGCTGCAAGTCGGCCTCCTGGAGTAGCGGTCGCGAGGTGGCAGCCACCATATCCTTGAGTGTAGCATGATCCTGCGCCGCCTTCTCGTGTTCCTCGCGAGCAAGTGTCTCGTCCACCTCGCGCTGCACGTCATCGTGATCGTCGTCGATTTGTAGTTGACTTGAAGCGTGCTCTTTGGCGCCGACTTCAAGTTCATTCGGTCTGACTCTGTCCGGCTCCGTCTCTTGAGTCAGCTCTTCAACCTCGAACTCCGAGTCAGAGTCATGCTCGGACTTGGCCGCTTTGAACTCGGTGTCATCCGATTCGGATGTGTGACTGATCTCCACGTCACAACCCACTTGAAGTTCGAATTCCTTCGGATGAACCACCGCATCCGAAGGGATATCCTGTTCGTACGCCTCGATGACGGCACGCTTGCGACTGCGAAGGGCGGATACGGCCGCATGGTCTGCGTGTTTGGCGCGTTCGTGACGCACGCGATTACTGGCAGACGATAGGGCAAGATTGCACTGTGGCACTCGACACGCGTACGTGCGTTTACCAGTGACGCTGACTGCTGCGTTGCGATACGCGGACATCAGCTCTTCACCCGAGGCAAAGGCGAACGGTATGGTGGCGGCCGTCGGCTTTTCCTCTTTCTCCTCCTCCTCCTCCTCCTCCTCCTCCTCCTCCTCCTCGACAATGGTCTCGAGCATCGGTACGGCATACGCTGTGCGTTGAGTGCTCTCGTCACGATCGCCAGAGTGCGAGTACAGTGGTGTCGTCGAGATCGATCGCACCGTATTCGACGTCGGATTGATCGACACACATCGACGCTTTCTCGGCTGAGTGAACATGGTTGAATATCAAATTACCATGCAAGCGCCGAGTTAGCTCGGAGGGTCGAGTCAAGACGTGGAGTCGAGTCGAGTCTGGAGATATGACTCGGTGCTCGAATCGAGTTCGACGAGGCTAGTGTCGATTGGCGAGTGTCTGAGACGCCGACTAAGACGAATAATGTTCCTGAGACGCTTCCTGAGACACCGTTGTTTTACGGCAAGAATTCCAATCAAGGCGTGTCTGAGACGATGAGGTTGATGAGCAAGAGGCATGCCTCAACTCCGCGCGAGAAGCGTTTCAATGAAATCAGGATTACATTAAGTCCTCACGTCCGAGAGTCTAGATAATGTGGGTTTTCGCAGTTTGCAGCTCGTTGCATCCGATTGAACATGCGCTGCACGCTATCGATTGAGCTCGCTAAACCATCAGCCACTTGATCCAAACAAGTGTGGGGTGAGGAAATCTCGACCCTCTTTGGCTGAGACGATCCA
>JARLIE010000269.1 GCA_031291875.1 Minisyncoccota bacterium
ACCCGCACCGAATTCGACTGGCTGTCGCGCGACCCGGCGGAAGTCGACGCCTATGTCGCCGATCCGCTGTGCGGCTTCGACTTCTCGACCCAGCTCGTCATCGACCTGCTCGGCGGCCTGGCGCCGCTGCTCGCGCCGCGCGAACTGGCGCGCATCCCGAAACGGCTGCCGATCTACGTGATGAGCGGCGCGCGCGATCCCGTCGGCGCCAACCTGCAAAGCCTGCTCGACGCCTATCGCGCCGCCGGCCTCACCGTCGCCGCGCGCATCTATCCCGACGCCCGTCACGAGCTGCTCAACGAGACCAACCGCGACGAAGTCGCCGCCGACCTCGTCGCCTGGCTCGACGGGGTTCTGCCGCGGCCTGGCGAACCCCGTGCGGCGGAGACGGAAGTGTCCGCGAGGTGAGAGAAGCCGTAGAGAGCAGCGCACCCGCGCCACCGATCTTGGGGCGATCACGGTATTCCGAGCGCTGTTGACCGATATCCTGTCCGATTGAGCACTCCAAATAGGGGGAATAAAACAACAAATTCTACGCGAGGTACCGAATCGATATTCAGCCGTTAGGCCGGCGTGATAAAGTTACGAGACGATGAGTCGGAGGAACGTCGGCAAATGGTCAAGCGAGTAACCCTCGACGCAATGATACCGCGCGAGGATTTCGCACGTGAAGAGGATGACACGGTCATAAATCTCTTCGGCGATTTTCCTATTTCTCATCTCGGAGACTCGTCTCCGTATTTACGACTACTCAGAAAACCTGATTTTCAGCGTGAGACGAATCAATGGAGTCCAGAACAAATCGCAACATTTATTGCCAGTTTTGTTGACGCCGAGGTAATACCGTCGTTAATTCTGTGGCGTTCTCCGACATATATTTTCATTATCGACGGAGGCCACCGACTTAGTGCCCTGCGCGGCTGGATTAACGACGATTACGGTGACGGGTCTATTTCGTTTGCTTTCTACAAAGGAGAAATACCGGAGGAACAGAAGAAGATCGCGAAGCGGACGCGTCAGCTCGTTGAGCAGAGGGTCGCCAGATTCACAAATTTGCAGTCCATGGCAGCCAACCCCTCCGCACCAGACACTCTAAAGCGACGCGCGAACGTTCTCCTGACGCGTGCTCTTACGCTGCAATGGATTCAGGGCAATGCGTCCGCAGCGGAGACCTCATTCTTCAAGATAAATTCTCAAGGCACTCCGCTTGACGAAACCGAAGAGTTGCTTATTCGCAATAGAAAGGCGCCAATCGCAATCGCGGCAAGGGCCGTATTGCGGGCTGGCTCCGGTCATAAGTATTGGTCTGCATTTCCCGATCTCGCAAGATCAGAAATCGAGGCGCTCGCCGCCAAGTTCTATAAATATGTCTTTCAGCCGGAATCCGACACACCTCTGAAGACATTGGACGTATCGCTAGGTGGATCGGTGTCACCAATCGATGCGCTATCTCTATTGATTGAGTTCTTGACCATAGCAGGCACAAGATCTGTCGACCGAAAAGCCATTTCAGCATATCCGCCGGACGAAGATGGCAGCGCGACAATTTCTATCCTCAGAGACGCAATGGAAGTAGTGGAGCGTATGACGGGAAACGCTCCCTCCAGTCTTGGACTTCATCCTGCTGTGTATTTCTATAACGAACGCGGAAAATACAGCCGCTTTCTGTTTCTAGGTATGACATCTCTGCTAGTTGAAAAGCTACGCAATAATGATTCGATGTTCTTTAAGAAATTCACGGCCGCGAGAAGCGGTGTTGAGGCGTTCTTGGTAGAAAACAAATCTCTAATAACAAATATCCTGCAGAATTTAAGTAGGACTTTGCGCGTTGTCAGGATGAAAGAACTATTTGAATTTATAATCAGCGAGTACAACGAAGGACGTGCAGTAAAGCCAGAACAAGCTATTACGCAACTTGGGCTCAGAGGACGAGTATTTGATGTCAATGTCGCCCAGATCAACCCTCAAATTTCTGACGACACTAAGTCCATGATTTTCGTGCGTGAAGCTATCAAACAAGCTATGAAGTGCCCCCTCTGCCAAGGACTGTTGGACGCAAGGAAATCTGTGTCGTATGACCATATTTTGGCACGAAGGGACGGAGGAACTGGCGATCCGAGCAACGTTCAATTGGTCCATCCGTACTGCAATTCCGTTAAGCCCTGACGAGGGCTGGCGATGATGTTTTCCGCGCCAAAGGCGGCGAAGACACTTGTTCACTTGTTATGCTTACGCTCGACAACCAACTTATTACGTCCGGCGTACACTTCCTGTTGGTTTTCGCGCTGGATCGCGCCAACGTCGCGACTGCATTTCTGCCGCGGCGGTTGAGCCTCCTTTATTGACCGCCACCGCGCATCCCGCTCCTTGCCACAAGCGGCCGGCGCGGCTATTCCCGCCCTCGATCCTTCTCTGGCGGCGGGGCGCGCTGTTGAGCGACAAAGAACCGAAGGTTGACGAGGCGCTGGCGATTGGTCACGGGCTGAAACCTGAGGAATATCAGCGGTTCGTCGCCCTGATCGGGCGTACGCCGAGCTACACCGAACTCGGCATCGTCTCGGCGATGTGGAACGAGCATTGTTCTTACAAGTCGTCGCGCCTCCACCTGAGGAAACTGCCGACCAAGGCGCCGTGGGTGATCCAGGGGCCGGGCGAGAACGCCGGCGTCATCGACATCGGCGACGGCGACGCGGT
>JARLIE010000270.1 GCA_031291875.1 Minisyncoccota bacterium
ACGGCCAGCATTGCCAGGAATGCGCTATGCGAGACGACTATTTCACCATGCCGAAGCAGGATCACTTTCATAACAATTCAAGCGCCCGTCGGATGACGGCCTTTTTGAATTCCTTGTCTTCTATATATTTTTCGAAATCGCCCGGATCGATCCATGCGATCCTGTCGACGTGTCCCGCAATATCCTCCTTGAACTCACCGCGTGGAACAACATTGCACCGGTACTGCAACCGGTAATAACCGTCACCATCGGGATCGACGATCTTCTGATACGCGATGGGGATATAATCGACCATATCGCAATTCGTTTCCTCCATTATTTCTCTCGCGAGCGCCTCCTCGATCGATTCGCCCGACTCACGCGTGCCGCCGGGGATACTCCATATATCGTATTCCGCATGATGCACCAAAAGCATTTTCCCGCCCCAAAAACATACCGCATGGGCCTTCAATATGAGGCCGTCCGGAAGAGCGTCGAAATTATTTGCATCGGTATGATGAATATCGCACCGCCGGCCGTTATGTTCGATTGCATCTTTGAAGATTTTCATAAGGGTAGTGCTGTTTTCCCAATCAATGCAGCCCGATCTGATATTCGTACAGGCGGCGATATACTCCCCCTTTGATCGCGGTGAGTTCGTCATGCGAACCGCTCTCCACGATTTTTCCTTTTTCGAATACGAATATCGTGTCCGCTTTCCTCACCGTCGAAAGACGGTGCGCGATGATGAATGTGGTGCGGCCGCGCATGAGCTTCTCGAGCGATTCCGTCACCAGCTTTTCCGTATGCGCGTCGAGCGCGCTCGTCGGCTCGTCGAGGATGAGGATCGCGGGATTACGAAGGACGGCGCGGGCGATCGCCACGCGCTGCTTCTGCCCCACGGAAAGCTTGATGCCCCGCTCGCCGACCACCGCGTCGTATCCCTGCGGTAATTCCTTGATAAACTCCTCAATGTGCGCCTCGCGCGCGGCGCGCGTGACATCGTCGTCGGATGCGTCGAACGTGCCGTAGCGGATGTTCGCTTTGATCGAATCGTTGAAGAGCGCGACCTCCTGCGGCACGACCGCGATCCCGCGGCGAAGCGCACCGAGATCGTAGCGGCGCGTATCGACGCCGTCCACACGTATGTGTCCCTTTGCCGGGAAGTTGTATCCCGAAATGAGCGACACGGTGGTGCTCTTCCCCACGCCGGATTCGCCGACGAACGCGACGACCTCGCCGGGCTTCACCTTGAACGACACATCCGCAAGGACGTCCTTCTCTTTGTCGCCGTACGAGAACGAAACATGATCGAACTCCACTTCGCCGTGGAGCGATGCGGGCGCAACGGCATCGGCCGGGACGTAGTTCTCCTTCGGTTCGCGGAAGATGGTCTCGGCGTGCGACGCGGCGGTGATCCCGTTCTGGATCTGCTGCCAGCCGTACCCGAGCTGTACGAACGGCCCGAAGAACATCGCCGCATAGCCGTTGAGCGCAATGAGCTGACCGACGGTGAGCGACCCGTTCGCTACCAGGCGCACCGAGAATAGGAACACCGCGAGCTGTGTGAGGAACACGATGATGCGCTGGAAGAAGTTGACGTTGCTCCAGATCACCTCGATCTTATGCCATGCCGTATAGGTCTTTTTGAGGAGGCCGTCGCGCGCTTTTGCGGACTCGTAGCCTTCCGCGGCGGCGGCCTTCACGCTCTCCACCTGCATCACCGCGGCCGCCGCATCGTCCCAGCTCTCGTTCCATATCTTGTGCGCGGCCGAATCGAGCTTTGCCGCCGGTGCAAGGATCCTCAAAAGAAGGATGCAATAGAGCAGTACGCCGCACAGAAGCACGCCCGCCAGCCACGGATTGATAGTCGCCGCAAGCACGATGCCAATGAGGATGCTCAGAAGCTGGGGCGTGATGCTCACCAGGATCTGAATGATGCCCGACACGCGCCAGCCCGCGGTGCTCAGCTTCTGCAGTTCGCCGTTGATGTGCGTGTTCTTGTGATAGGAAAGCGGGAGTTTGAATATCTGGTCGAAGCCGTCGTATTGGATATTGAGATGGATACCGAGCGTCATGCGCCGGCGGAGCCGGTCGTCGATCCAGTCGGCATTGTTCGCCACAAGCTGGATAAGCACCCACGCGCCGAGCAGTACTCCCCAAAGCGGGAGCCCGTTCCAGCCGGTGAGCATCCTACCCTGGGAAAGATTGATGAGCGCGTCAAAAAAGCGCCCCGTCACGTACGGTACCGAGCCGTTCGCGATAGCGGAAAGCACGCCGAGCGCCCCGATGGTGGCGAGCTCGCGCTTGAACGGCCGTGCAAAACGCCGTATCGCGGCGATGCCGCGCTTCGTTTCGGATTCTGTCTGTGCCATATGCGCTAAAGATAACGGAAAACGGGCGCAAAAGATACTGCGCTTGATTTTAAATTCGCTCGAAAATTGCACTTTGGGGATTCCTGCACAAATCCCATTTAGTATGGGTAAATTCCTTTCTAGCCTTCATTATAAATGATATTTGCCCCAAATAATTCTTGACACTATGTAATGCCATAAGTATTATACAAAGCAGCTTCAGGATGAGTTGTCAAACTACCTGAAGGGGCAGTGGTTTAACCGAACCACTATTTGACAACCAACGCCGTTTCGTCTTCGGACGGAGCAGAAAGGAAGACTGTTTATGAACACCAAAGCGTCGACCATTTCCGATAGAGCCGGCTTGCAGGAAGTTTCGAATCCTGTCCGCCATCTTATCGAAATGGCTTCGGCGGATCGGGGTCGCCCCGTTGCCGCCTGTGCGGATGCCTGTACGCATTCGCATTACGTCGATTCGCCGGCGTATGACCACACGTGCAATAAATAATGCACGGTGCCGTGGGTTGGAGGGTAGTATCATACCTTCCAACCCACACTACCAACCACCAAAGGAGGTGGAGCCGTGAAAAAACGCATGACGGTCATCGTGATGACCAGCTCAATGTGCAATATTGACTGTGTATATTGCTACATGAAGGCGTCCCGGAAAAATGTCCACGAAATCGATGTTTCCGCCATTCCTGTTCTTATTGACCACTGCTCGGCAGATTTCGATGAAGTGGAATTCTGCTGGCATGGCGGCGAACCGCTCATGGTTGGAAAGGAATTCTACCGTTCCGCAATACGAGCTCAGCAAAAAATAACCGCTCTTCGCGGTACCGAGTTCCGAAACGTAATGCAGACGAATGGCCTCCTGCTTGATGAAGAGTGGGTAGACCTTTTGAAGGACGCGAATATTTCCTTTGGATTCAGCTTTGATGCTCCCCCCGAAATTCATGCCCTGCATCGTGGTGACAACGCCCAGAAGGTCATCGCGGCATGGGAACTAGTCCGGTCGGCAAATTTGCCCGTGGGAGCCATCTGCGTAATCAGCAAATATAACGTGCACAAAGCGCGGGAAATATTCGACTTTTTTTCCGCTCAGAACATCAGGTCCTATTCTTTTCTCCCGCTGCGTGCCGTTCCTGCACCTGCCCTTCCACCTATACCGGACAATCAAGAACTTTTTGAGTTGTTCCGCGACACGTTTAATCTATGGTCGTCACGGGAGAATGATATTGTCTCCATAGAGCCCCTCTCGACAATGATCCAAGCGCTCATCAACAACAAACCACAACTCTGCTCTTTTTCGGGTTCATGTCCGGACACTATGATCTCAATAGATCAAGACGGCAACGTTGTCCCTTGTTGTTCACTTGTAGAAGATAAGTTCGTGATGGGGAACATCTTTGCCGATCCACTCGCATGGATTCTTGAACACAAAAAAGGGCCTCTCGTTCAACTTCGCAAGATTGCCGTAGCCAACTCTTGTGTGGATTGTGAATACTTGCCCATTTGCAACGGCGGTTGTCGCGCAGATGCATACTGGGAAACCGGCCGATACGACGGGAAATATCCCTACTGCGAAACGCGGAAATTAACATTTGCGTATCTCAAAAATCAGCTTGAACGGTTTGGGGTGATTTAATGATCACCACCAATACACTCGGATTCGGGCGGACATAGTCCGCCCGATATTTTTATAAAATGATGGCTATTCGACGATCTTTTTGAGAAATACCCCCGCCTCACGTACAAAGGCGAGATCGATCGGCTTTTTCTCACGGACATATGCCACAGTCAAGGGAAACAGAGTCCATACAAATAGGATCTCAAGATTACCGTAATAGGAAATGATTTTTGCGCTGCTATGTTTTATGGGGACAACATTGATTCTTGAAATGCTTTCAAAAAGAAGTGGTGAAAGTTCGGCAGGAAAATACGATTGGCCAAGAGCGCCGAGCGGCGCAAATGCCGCCGTGATCGCTTCGTTCAAAATACTGAATGTTTCGAACGGCAATTGGCCATACTTTTTCTTCAAGTGAAGATCCTTTATGACCGTGCGGATAAGAACGCTTCCGCTTCGACCCGAAAAGAGCATATGACCGATTTCGTGCCCTAATATTGCGAGAGAATACGACATCTGCCAGGAGTTTTTTTCGAGGGCCGGCAATTCAAGCGTGATGAAGTTTCCCTTGAGATTTGCACCTCCAGCGGAAGTATGATGTCGATCGAGCGGCGAAAAAAGGATAAGGATTACAACGGGAGCTCCCAAGACGCCCTTTTTGCCAAAACATGATTCAAGGGAGCGGAGAAATTCGAGAGACCTCTTTTCTCTGAGCGCACTTTTCAATGCCATGAGCGGCGCGATGTTTTTTGCTTGCCATACTTTCGTGAATCTTTTTTCAAATACCGAGAAAGTATTTTTCAATACTTGATAATCTTCCGGAGCGGTAACGAAACTTTTAAGCGCTCGCCACACGGTTTGGCCGGTATATTTGTAAAAGATATCTCCAAGATAAGATGCGGATGGCCCGAAACCATACTTCGTCTGCATAAGACTTGCAAAGTCCGCCAATGCCTTTTCCTCGCGCGGGGTCAGTTTCCCGGTTGTACGTAGCCATTCATCCCGGATATCTTTCCTACAACTATAATGCCACGCCGCAAGCGTGGAGATAAAGAAAAAATGATTCGCGGCCCGAGAAACACGGCACTTGATTCTCATGCCTTTATTATACTTCAATACCATAAACGAATCCCAACACAAAACCAACGC
>JARLIE010000034.1 GCA_031291875.1 Minisyncoccota bacterium
ACCCTAACTTTTTGGGGTTAATCCATCCTACTACTGACGCGCGATCGCTTCTGCCTGCGAGGACATGCAGCCACTGATAGAACGGCGCGACGGTGTCGATCTCGAGCAGCTCCTGCGGCGAATGAGCGTGATGAATCGTGGGCCCAATCGAAACGCAATCGAGCGAGGGATAAGACAGCTTGAAAAGGCCACTCGAGACCGGTCCAATTGCGGACGGAGTAGGAGGATGAATGAGCGAGAAGATCTTGCGAGATCTCGATGCTGGTGAGACGCGGTTTCGATGCGAGGATTTGATAATCGTATCAATACCGAGGATCACGGTACCGGGATGTGATCGCTCCCGAATGATACTTCTGTGCGGCAGTGCTGGTGTGCCGGCGAGTTCTTTGACTCGAATTCGTGGAGATCGATTCGAATCGAGTCTAGTCGTGTATCAAGGAAAGCGAGAGCAAGGACCCTCGATCGACCAAGAATAGAAATAGCTTTCAAAGCATCATCGACTGGTAGCAGAGAGTGTCGGCGCGATGCATCCGATTCAACATTCGAAGCTTAAGGAAGGAAGCACACTCGAAGTCGCTCGCCGCTGCAGCTGCGCAAGGTTTGGCACAGCGAAGAGAATGCTGCGCACGGCGCTTCGAAATTCAATACTTCAGCACGCGCCGAGGAGTGGTAGTTTTTGAATCATCTCATATAGAGCGAAGTGTATGCGAAGAAAGGGTATCAGAGAGGAGGCATTGATGCGACGACACAAAGAATGCGCGCGATCGCTCCTGCGAAGACGACATGCGAGGTCTGACTCAGCGGTCCTGCAGTAAGCTGCACAGCTTACTTCTTACTGATGGAGTCCTTCGAGATGTTGACGATCGACTGCTGCAGCCACTGATAGAACGGCGCGACGGTGTCGATCTCGAGCAGCTCCTGCGGCGAATGAGCGTGATGAATCGTGGGCCCAATCGAAACGCAATCGAGCGAGGGATAAGACAGCTTGAAAAGGCCACACTCGAGGCCTGCATGAACTGAATAAACGCGCGCCTCCTTCTGGAAGAGCGCCTTGTGTGTCTCGATCACCTGCTTCAAGGCGGGGGAGTCCAAACGCGGATCCCAGCCAGGAAACTGATTGAATGCGGCAGTGTAAGTGCAGCCGCTGAGCTCCGCCAGCGCAACCAATCGCGCATCGACATCCTTCATATCCAGATCGAAGCTCGAGCGCGAGAAGACGTGCATGGTGAAGTCACCGGCGTCAGCCGCGAGAGAGACGATGGAGAAGGAGATGGAGGTATCGACCGCATGATCGAGATCGACATTCACCTTGGTTGGACCGTGCGGAATCGCCAGCTGAAGATTCACCATCTTCTTCGTCTGCTCGACGGACGGGCCGACTCGGCCTGCGAGTGCGAGATCGGTGATATCCAACTGCATCGATGACTCAAACTTCGGTTCCGCCTCAGTCGAATCCGCAGTTGCCCGCTTCTCAATGAATTCAAACTCCTTCTTGACGCGTTGAAAGGTCTGCTCGATCAACTCACGAAAGAGTGCAACTTTCTCTGCATCAACCGCGACTTCAAAGGTCGCATCACGCGGAATCGCATTCGGCGCATTTCCACCCGAAAGCGACAGGAGTTGAGTGCCGCAGGAGCCGACAGTCGCGTTCAATAAACGAGCGACCACCTGCAGAGCATTCGCACGGCCCTTGTGAATGTCGATTCCAGTGTGGCCACCGAGCAACGAGTGCAGATGAAGCTTGAAGCCAATCTTACCGGCGGCGATTGGAGAGCGCTCAACGGCGAGATTGAGTTTCTTCTCGAATCCTCCTGCACAACCGACGCAGATGGAGTGTGCCTCCTCGGAATCGACGTTGATGAGCACACTCGACTGCAGGAATGGCGGCTTGCCGATATTTTCAGCGCCGCCCATCGTCGTCTCTTCATCGACGGTAAAAACAGCTTCGAGCGGGCCATGAACGAAGTTCGGATCAGTCTTGGTGCTGGCGAGCTCGAGCAGGGCCATCGAAGCGGCGACACCGATACCGTCATCGGCGCCGAGCGTCGTACGATCAGCATGGAGATGATTTCCCTCCACGATCGGAATCACCGGATCCTTGAAGAAATCGTGTTCCTTATCATTCGCCTTCGAGCAAACGACATCCATGTGCGACTGAAGTACGATCTTCGTCGCCTCCTCGAATCCAGCGGAGGGCGGCGCACGAATTCGGACATTCCCGGCGTCATCGACAG
>JARLIE010000271.1 GCA_031291875.1 Minisyncoccota bacterium
CGAGCGTCGGGTCGTTGAAGTAGAGCCCGGGCTCGACCGTGATGAACATGCCCGGCTCGAGGCGGCGACCCATGCGAAGGTAGCACACGCCCGGCTCGGACGCACGACTGGTATTGATCTCGTACCCACCGACGTCATGCAAGCTGCCTTAGTGCCACCAGCTGGTTTAATTTTGCCTGAGGCTGCTAGGCTTTAGCTTGCGTCGCTGTTGGTCGAATGCATGCCCATGCGTGGTGAACCTTGAAGCTTAATACTTAGTTCCTCAGCGTCTTTTAGAAAATTCGGATACATTTTGAATACACGCGAGGAAGGTGTTCCGCAGGCACACCTGCTCTGTTCTGCTTGCTGCGCTCACCACTTTCTCTCCTTTGTGCGCTGCAAAAACAATTAACAATTGGCCGTTGGGTCAGACCGGCCGAAGGACGATCGCATTTCAACGCCAGTAAAACATAAGCGATGAGGGCCGAGGGCCCCATCACATCTTCATAATGATTGTTCTTTCGCTCTCACTGTCCCTCCGGCATCCGTCTCTATCCACCAAGGCGGCGGACACGACTCCGCGGCTGGACTGCGTCATCGCTCTCGCTTCCCGGCGCTCGCTCCCTTGAAGCTCTATCAAACGTCGATCAACACCACTCGCACACCTATAGGTAGCTCCCTCGGTGGACTCTTGCCCGGTTGAGATCTCATTTGCGTTGCCCCCATCCCACCCCAACATGTCTTTCTGCTAGGATTTCTTCTCTGTGTATGCGTTCAGTGTCTGTGTGCTCGCGAGCGCTCGAGTGCTTGTTAGTTCCACCCGGGGGTTCAGACAAAATCCTCGGGGTGGAAGGTGGATTCATGCATTCAGCATACATGCATCCACCCATCCATTCCACCCGAGGCTCGGTTCGTGTAATACTATGCACGCTTAGCGTCTAAGCGTGCTACGCGCATGCTGACTTAGACAACGCGCAGGCGAGTCAGCAACGAGCAAACGAAGTCATTCTCTTCTTTTATGCGAGAGTCCCGCGTCAGCTGCATGCTGTCGAGCTATCGTGCACGCGATC
>JARLIE010000272.1 GCA_031291875.1 Minisyncoccota bacterium
CGGTCACGGTGTGCCTGCTGGACGACGAATTGGCGAGACTGTGGGACAGCCCGGTCCACACCGCGGCGCTGCGGTGGTAGGGGGCGCTCAACGCGCTCCACGGTCCCGCTCCAGCCTGACGGCGCGCCGGCGGGTCGGGCGTCCAGTCGAATTTTGGGCGGGCGATCGAAGGCGTCCGATGACAACCGGAGCTGCGCCCACACGCGCCATGACTCGCCGAGCGTTTCGGCCAGCGCCAGCAAACCCTGCGTCTTATGTCAAAATTGGAGCGGGTGAAGAGCGCTGAGACGTTCCTATCATCCCGAATTGAGCTGAGATTTCAAGAACTTTTTTGCTGGCGTTTTTTGCGCTGTTGGACGTTCTGTTGGACGTTTTTCGACGTCGCCATGCCCACACCAGCAGCGCGCAAAGTTGTCGAGCGAGCAAATCATCCGGCATCGAGACTCTTTGCGTCTTCCTATTCCTTTCCAGCAACCAACTTCCGTATCGAGGCATCCGGGCCAAATCGAAATTCCAAAAGGTCGTCGTCTTCTTCAGGAACGCGCGTTAGGCCCACCGACTGTATCGTCAAGCCTTCCTTCAGCATCCTTGCAAAGGGATTTCCCAACTTCGAATCTGGTCCGCCGTAATCACTGAAAAACTGCTCAGGCGTCATTCGTCCGGCCAGAAGTTCCTGAACCTTCCGTGCGGAAATCCTAATCATAGTGCCTCCCTGGGTCAGTATATGGATGGGGGTGCCTTCGTGTGCACCCGCATGCGCGATCCAATGCAGTGCGTCTTGCGGCGTCGCGCGCGGCGGCGGCAAATACGAAAAAGCGCGCTTGATGACCGCAAGGAGCGCGGCGGAGTCGAGCATATGTTTCGCGCGTGGATTGACGTAGACATCGGAAGTGATTCGTAGTTTCTTTCCAACCCCTGTAAAACTGATCGAAGACGATGGGGAGATAACGAGAATAACGACAAAGGTAACCGAGGAATTCTGACGCAAAAATTCATTGACAACTTGACCAATGCTTACTGCTTCGCCGTGGCTTTGTGTATTCTTCAAGAGCGCGCAGCCACCATCGCAAAGGAAGATTCCACGAGCTCCTACAAAGTCCGATTTCTTGAGTTGTTTCACCTTGCCCTTGAGTGACGTGTAGACGGGGTTGCGGGTCAACGAATAAGCAGCAGTGTAAGATGGATAACCTCCGCCGCCATAACGTTGGCTCGCGTCATAGCTGATTGTCAGCTCTACCCCCGGTTCATCGATCGTGATACTCGCTGTTGGAAGTTTTTCGTCGCGGACGCGCTTGAAAACCGGGGCAACATACTTTTTCAACATCCTTTCGACTTCGGCACCGGGCGGGAGCCTGAGCCGCATTTTTCGATCGCGGTAATTGGGGCCGACTGCCTGGCCTTTAATCGCAATATGGGTTGACCCCGGAAGCTCATATTTTTGCTTGAGCCCGATAAGCGCAGTAAAGAGGCGCGTGGTTGGATTTTCGCCTTCGAGACCGTCGTCCGAGACGGTGGCGATGTCGGCGGTGAAGCGGATCGCCGCTTGCGAGCTTTCAACAAAGGTCACATCCGGCCGCGAGCCCTGCGACGATGGGACTTCATAATCGATTTTGCCGATATGTGAGAAACCAAAGAGCAGCGCTGTTTCCCATTCAAAGCCCAGCGCCGAACTCGACTGGCGGTTAAGCTCGTGCGCAAGCTTCTCCCTAGCCTCAGAGGGAAGGTGTGTCCCCAAGTGATCTAGCATGGTCTTTAGGATGCGCCGCGTGAACATCGCCATGGGTAGCCGCTCTATTTTGGATACGATGGCATCCAACTTTGGGGACGGTCAAGAAAATAGCAAAAATATGTTGTTGATTCAATCGGTTGTTGAGCGCTTTGCTCGCTGTATGCGGCGAATAACGCCTGTATTCGCCGCACAAAGTGCAGCGAATATAATTGCTTTTGCGGTGAATAACAGGCATAATCACCGCAAGAGGTGCGGTGAATGCCAACCTATATCCATGAACGCGGCGACTGGCCGCAATTCCGCTGGAGCGACGAGACAATCGCGCCCCAGCTCGTGCGCGTCCGTCATCACCAAGGACGCTTGATTGGTCGCATGGAAGGGCTTGGATTCCAGTTCAAGGCCGAGGCCGTGCTTCAAACCCTCACCGAAGACGTCATCAAATCGAGCGAGATCGAAGGCGAGGTCCTCGATCGCGCGCAGGTGCGCTCGTCGATCGCGCGCCGGCTCGGCATGGACATTGGCGCGCTGCTGCCCGCCGATCGAAACGTCGAAGGCGTCGTCGAGATGATGCTCGACGCTACACAGAAATACGCCGCGCCGCTTACCACCGAGAGGCTCTTCGCCTGGCATGCAGCCCTCTTCCCGACGGGCCGCAGCGGCATGACAAAAATCGCCGTCGGCCGCTGGCGTGACGACAAGTCTGGGCCAATGCAAGTCGTCTCCGGCCCCATGGGGCGCGAGCGCATCCATTATCAGGCTCCCGTTGCCAAGCTGGTGCGCGGGCAGATGCAGGCCTTCCTGAAATGGTTCAACGCCAAGCCGACTAGCGATGAAGTTCTAAAGGCCGCGATCGCCCACCTTTGGTTTGTCACGATCCACCCGTTTGACGACGGCAACGGACGCATCGCGCGCGCCGTCGCCGACATGGCGCTTGCACGCTCGGAGGATAGCGCGCGGCGCTTCTACAGCATGTCGACCCAGATACGGTTGGAGCGCAAAGCCTATTACGACATCCTCGAAGCGACGCAGAAGGACGAGCTCGACATCACGCCCTGGCTGCAATGGTTTCTCGGTTGCCTCGACCGTGCCTTCACGCGAGCCGAAGAAACTCTCGCTGCCGTTCTCAAGAAGGCGCGCTTCTGGGACCATTACGCGACCGCGAAGTTCAACGTTCGTCAGCGCGAGATGATCAATCGCCTGCTGAACGGCTTCGTCGGCAAATTGACTTCGTCCAAATGGGCGAAGATCGCAAAATGTTCGCAGGACACAGCGCTCCGCGACATCGACGATCTCGTGAAGCGCGGCATTCTCGTCAAAGACGCAGCGGGTGGGCGCAGCACGAGCTACTCGCTCGCCGACGGGACTCCCTGACACGGGGTCTTAAGCTACGCTGTGGCAGCCCAATCTATTCTGAGTCCTGAGAAATAAGATGCTAAAGGCAGATATCGATTTTGATCCCATGCACGCCGACATCGCACGATTTACGACGCCCGATGTGCTGGGATTCTATACGCACTTCGAGGCAACAGAAATCTTCGTCGTCCGAGACGACGATCACATTCCTCACAACGTCTTTTCAATCTTGGTTGCAGAAGAACGCGCAGAGACCGCAATCGCCCGCCCTCGATATTTAGGCAGTCGTATCAGGCTGAATTCCCTAGCGGGCTGGGCTTTTGGAATTAAGCAAACCGTGCGGCCGATCGCCGAGCTAGCGCCGATTTTCGAGCGTTTCAGCGAGAGCAAAGAATGGCGCGTCTCTGACCAGCCATTGCACGTCGGCGCGCTGTCTCCTGCTTCGACACAATTCGTCCCGCCCGACTCAACGACAACCTCGCCCCTAAATCATGTGCTCAAGAATAACTTTTGGAACGGGTCATATATTCTCGAACTGATGGATACAACGAAAACAGTTCTCCAGCCGCTGTTTGATGAACCGAAACGGCTACAGGAACTCTCGGCGGCTGTTCGAAGGCAGATTCCGATCAGTTTGGCGAGTTTGTCGGACAGGCTGGGCAATGTTGTCGTTCAGTTTCCGATTACCGTTCAGACTGCAACATTTGCGAAAAATCGCCTCACCGGCGAAGCCATCATCAACGTCGGGTGGCATCCGCAGGCGACGCCGCGCCCACTGCGCGCGTCTTGCGAAATGCAATTTGACAACGCGATCACAGCCTACGCGTCCACCCGCATCGAAAGGCCGATCAGCTCTCTGCCAACTGCCGATGGCCAAGGCATGCAGCGATGCGTTCTTTGGGACGATCAATTCCAAGTCATCCTTGCGGCGACCGAACCTACCGCCTTCATTAATACCATTGGCGTGACATTGCAGACTTCTGATCCGGAGCCGCGCATCTTCACGCTCAAAGATCCGGGCGGCGTCGAAAGACAAATTCGCGTAGCACTATCAACTGCAACGGAGAGTACTGTAACAGCGCCTCAACGCGATCTTGGGGAGGAATGGACGAGGCGCAGGATCTATCGCGAGGAGGCAAACCGGTTGGCTGCCCAACGCCGCTTCGTGCAGTACAAGCCCGTTGCAGGGCAAGAGGCGGTTGCGAATTCCGACGCAATCCGGCCGGAGATTCCGATTTGAAGCCGGCCACCATTCCGATTTGATTCCGGCCACCATTCCGATTTGAAGCCGGCCACCTGGGCCGGTCAGGGCCTCACCGTTTGCTCCCCGCGGTTCGCCA
>JARLIE010000273.1 GCA_031291875.1 Minisyncoccota bacterium
CGAGCCGTCTACGCGATGGCCAGCTACGACCTCATTCCGGGCAAGAAGATGAGTCTAATCGGATACATTTCGCGGGTGCTCGGCCACGCATCGGCGACCAACGCCGCCTACTATCAAAGAGTGAAGGTGGTCAACCTGACTGGACCGTACCAACCAGAAGTGAAGGAAGAAAAGGAGGCAGAGGAGACCGAGAGCGACTGGGTTGCGCGCACTGCGCCGGAGAAGAAGCGTGTGAAGGCGATTTTGGAGCTCATTGAGCACCGCGAGAAGATCACGGCATCGGCGATCCGTCGTACCGGCGGCGGTACTATTCAACTGGCTGCTCGTGTCATTGAGCTCAATCAGGAGCGAGTCGACGCGTACAACAACAGCCTCGAGCAGTGATTTCGAGCCTTTTAATAATTTATTTATTTTTTGGTTAAACATACTGCCGATAAATAGAAAACCAATGAACTGTTGTACCGACCACGTATCGTTCGACGATGTTCTTAACGAACTTCGATCCATCAAGCCGAAACGGCAGGGCCGACATTTGTGCTTGATGAGCAAGAAGGGTCGATTGAGCTACGGCTCGATGACCAAGTCGGGTGGCAAGTCGCCCGCCTGGTACTTCATCTGTATCGACAATGGTATGTTGGTGTTCGCGCGCCGGTACTCCATCAGAAAGATTGGCTATGAAATGGCGAAGCGAATGGCAGAGATGAATGTGCTGTACACACAATCGATCTACAACGGCACGCAGACCAGCTTCTTCATGATCGACTTCGACAACCAGGGTCGAGTCACCGAATACAACGGCAAGCAGACCAGCTTCATGATCTAGCGAACCCATCTCTCCTTCAAAGGCTGTCTCGGTGTGGAGTGTCGAATGATTATTTACTGGTTAAAGGATCCGAAGGAGTGTAGGAAATCAATGGACTACAGCAAGGACGCTGTATATATTATCAGAAATTCCGTGAACCCGATCTGCTACATCGGCTCGACGACACTGCCGCTGCCGAAACGGCTCGGCTATCACAAGGGCGCGGCGAAGACGCCGAAGGACCACTTTCATAAGGAAATGAAGGCGGTCGGCTCGGAGAACTTCAGCATTCACCTGCTGAAGGCCTTCCCGTGCCTCTCCTTGAAGGAACTGACGGACGAGGAGTACGCCACGATGGACCAGTGGCGCGGGCAGGGCACTCAGCTGTACAACCGCAAGGGCGCGGGCAACAAGCATTCGCTGGAGACCCGACAACAGATGTCGGTGTCGAAACTCAATAATAAAAATCGATTCAGCTACGGCTCGGTGTTTAAGTCGTGCGGCAAGTCGCCCGCCTGGCACTTCGCCTGTACGGACAACGGCGTGACGACGATGAAGCGGTACTCCATCAACAAACTCGGCTACTGGGTGGCGAAGCGAATGGCGGAGGTGGATCGCGCTCTGAAATATCCGCAATGGAAGAAGCCGGAGGAGGAGGCGGCGTGGGAGGCGCTATTGCAGATTGCAGTCTAAAGACAAAATGTCATAGGAGATATAGATGGAAGACTACTGGGATTTCTTGAAGGACTCGCTCTGTGACGACATCGTCACGCACATCATCCAACCGATGGTGTTTCATACGGAAGCCAGCGAAAAGATGGCCAACGCGTTCGCCGATATTCGCTCGTTCGAGCACCGTAATACGCGCGTCACACCCATGGAGTGGGTAAAGACCGTTAATCAGCACGGCCGATATCCTGAGCTGTGGCCCTTCGAACACGAGTGAAACAGAGTAAGTTTCTATTCTTTTGTTCTCACACAGCTATACAACAATGGATCCAGACTGGGAAATTAAACGTCAGATTATAAAGAAGTACAAGGATTCGCCCTCGACGACTGGCGGGAGAGACAAAATATTCGGTGCAATCCGGTTCAGCGAGAAGCCGTACGCCGGCGATATTTCACGCCGGGACGTCGCTCGGTTCTTGGCTGAGGACCCTGTGCACCAGCGTCACCGCCCCTTGAACAAGCGACTGACTGTCCGACCGATCCTCGCGGCGGGACCAGCTCTCATCGTTCAGATCGACCTCGTAGACATGAGCAATCAGGCCGGACAGAATGGCGGCTATAAGTATTTGCTTACCTTCGTGGACATTTGGTCTAAATTCGCACAGGTGAGAGCGATGAAGAACAAGACACAGACCGAAACGACGAAACAGCTGCTCGACATCATCGAGAATATGCACAAGGCATGGCGTCCGAGGACGATCCAAAGCGACAACGGTGGGGAATTTGGCTCTCAGATAGAGGCGGCACTGGCTAAGATTGGCATCAAGCTAATCCACTCAGCTGCTTATCGACCCAACGCCAACGGCGGGGTCGAGCGTTTCAACCGTACTATAAAGTCGGCACTCTATCAGCTGATGACTCGGCACGACACTCAGCG
>JARLIE010000035.1 GCA_031291875.1 Minisyncoccota bacterium
CGAAACCATGGGCCAGCTTCACGCTCGAAACCGGCGAACTGGTCACCGCCGAACGCATCGACATCGGCAAACCCGCCCCGGGCAAAGTCGTCACCCCGGTCGACGTATGGATCACGCTGAAACCGAAGGACTGAGGCCGCCTTCAAACACGACGTGTACGGTGCCACATCAGCCCGTCGAAAGTGGTCGTGCATTCACGACGCAGCCGCAGGCCATCAAACCGTATGTTGTAAGATGCGCGCCGCACCTCTTGCTCACTCCGGATGTCCCTTTGCGAGGCAAATGACAAAACCGGTAAGAGGGATTAAGCGCCCTTGTGACGAAATCGCTTTAACTATAGCTGCAACATTTGCTCAAACCGCTGCGGGATTACCATGACAGACTGGCTGACGACGGGCTGTTCCTATCTAGGCCAGCGCTGGGAACGTTTTCTTTTCGGATCGGTGGGGGGCGCGCTTCTCGTTCTGACCTTCCAGGCTTTGCGTGCGGGCAATATCGCAGCCGGTTCAGCCCTTTTTGGCATGGGTTTTTTCAGCTTTTTCTATTCCAATCTTGCTCGATTCAAGAAGTTCAAGGGGTTAGGATTCGAGGCAGAGCTCTGGGACGACAAACAAAAGGAAGCCGCCGCATTGATCGAGCGGCTCAAGGGCATCGTATCGGTCTATTCCCACGAGATTGTCATGGGCAGCGTTATGCGTGGTCGGTTGGGGCCTGGCAGTTGGAAGGAGCGCTGGGGCCTGTTCGACGATATCGTCGCGCAGCACACCGAGCTCGGCCAAGACATTGACTTCAGCAAAACCAAAACCGCGTTGGATAATGTTTTCATCTTCGACATTTGCATTAATGCGTCCAATTCCCTTCTCGCCTCCTATCAGGATGGGAAAACCCAGGCTGATGGGATGATTGCGTTGCGAACTGGATCGCCAATCATCAACATTGAGCTCTACAACAGCGAGCATGAAAAGCTCAGTGCCATAACCTTTGATCGTGGCGATCTCTTCGAAAAAGCCTCGACACGAAATATTGCACGAGATCTTCTCAATGAAGCTCGCAACGCTCAAAGACTTTTTAAATTGCATTTCGACATCAACATTGATTTTGATCTCGAGACCATTGCTAGTGGATTGATTCCAACATTTGGTGCCCTCGGCGGACAGCGGCTATAATTTCGTCGGGATCAGCTTTCCAGACGAAGGGGCGCGGCTCCTGGTTGTGCTCCTTGATGAAGCGATTGATGGCGGCTTGCAGGTCGACG
>JARLIE010000274.1 GCA_031291875.1 Minisyncoccota bacterium
ATCGAACCAATGCCGTTCGGCCGGCGTAAGACGCTTGGCATTCTTCGCCCGAACCCGCGAGCACAGGGCCGCGAGATCGCGGGCGAAGACTAGCGTATCGTTCGCGCTTTCCAACGTCGGGGCGACGACAGCCTTGATTGCGGCAGGCGGCGCAATGTCGCCGTTAGTCTTCGCGGGCGCATTGTGGTGGGGCGCACGCTTGGCTTTGTCACTTTCCGCCTTGGCCGCGCCGCCAGCCGCGCCATTGGCCGCGCCGCCGCGCGCATCGAGCGTCACGACGTCGTACTCGATCCTTTGCCTATTCCAGAATTGGAGCGCGGCTTTAATCGCACGCTTCTCAGGCTCGGGCAAAGCCGACACGTTGCCAGCCAACGTGTCGAACGCCTTGGCCTCGCTCTTAATATGGCCGTGCGCGACCAAGCGGGCGGCGACGCAAGCATTGCGCGCTTCATTGAAAGCACGCGTATATGCCGCCTTGCCTTCGTCCGACGTAAGATCGAACGAATTGAGGCGCGTCGCGACAAGCGCGAAAGCGTCGCGCTCGCTCTTTCCACTCTTGACGAAAGACGCGAACACGTCATGGGCGAAGGTGTTGTTCAGGGATTGCGTAGTCATTTGAGTAACCTTTCAACCTGTTTGCTACACCGTGTAGCAAAGCATTCATACGTTACACAATGCAACGTATGCAAGCATTGTACTACATACGCATCATATGTCAAGGCGTGTATGGTTGTACGGTTAACAGGAGCTATCTTTCAAGTAATTCTTTTCGGGTAACTAGGGGGTGCGAGGGGTTTTTTCATTGCGCATGGGTGGGGCGCTTCATGCACCCCCACATAAAATTGCAAAAAATCTATAGAAATCAAATTACTGACAAGTTTATACGTGTTCATATATTAACTCCCAGCGCGAAAATTTTTTAGGAATTTTCGACAGCTCCCCTTGTGCTTGACAACCTGACCAGCACACCATATCTTGTGTCTAAGTTCACTCGCTGGAGCATCGGCCAG
>JARLIE010000275.1 GCA_031291875.1 Minisyncoccota bacterium
GACTGGAGAGCGCTGAAACAAGTTTGAGTCGATCGGACACTCGCTCCGTCAAGTGACGCGCGCTCAACTGCACATGGATCGAGAGTAGAGGTTAAGTCTCACTGATACATGTGTTGATGACTTGAGTCGTCGCAGTGGCGATGCAGTGAGAAGAAATTCGATGCAGGAAAGAAAATCGAGGAGTGGCGAAGAAGAATTGACTTTCGTTGCTCGATCATCACGAGGAGTGCAGCACCGATCGAGGCGATATTGCAGGT
The DNA here is from genome assembly GCA_031291875.1 of Minisyncoccota bacterium. Taxonomy (GTDB): domain Bacteria; phylum Patescibacteriota; class Minisyncoccia; order Phycocordibacterales; family UBA2100; genus UBA10103. The sequence continues at coordinate 258 of JARLIE010000275.1, forward strand.
GAGGATGACCGCACATATGTTGTAGCGAATGATGCTGGCAGATCGCCTCCCGCTGTTGGTACTCAGAGTGTCACTGGATGGTTGAACCAGGCGAAGTCGAGGTGCCGAAGTTTGCGAGTCGCTGGCTCAGGCGCGATCGCCTCGATGAGCTCAGAAGTCGCCTTTTCGCGAGTGCCATCTACCTGTGCGCATCTCATCGTCGTCTGTCTCGTCCTGTAGTGACCTCGAGTGAGGGAGACGAAAGTGCGCAGGAGTCGAGTCCAGTCGAGTCGAGTCCAAATTCGACTGCCGCGAAAACAATCGAACGAAGCGAACGAAGGAAAATAGAGAAACGAACGCCAACACAGGACAGCTTGAAAGCGGAATTTTCACATGCGAGTAAAAGGTCTGTTCTGCCGTAGTACAAATACGAGATGAAAGAGACGACTTTTCATTGCTGACTCGTGCGAGCGTCAAAAGGATTTGCCTTCTCTCTAGCGAGTTTCTTTGCTTCCAGACAAGACGTAAAATGCAAACGATGTAAAAACGTAATGTAAATATTAATCACTGTTTTTACTCCTTTAATCTGACAAAATCGGCCAGAAAATATAATCGTCCCGTTACGAGCAAATTGGAATACAACGCAACAGGAACAAAGGATCATAGGTTAACAGCAACAACAAATACTTTAATCCTTAAGTTCATCTTATTGCATTTGTTGAGTCGGAGTGAAATCAATTCTCTGAACCACAAGCTTTGTTTGAATTTTCTCTTAACAAAGTCCTTTCACAATCGATATCTTTGCAAGAGAGCAGTTACTAAATACATGCCGTGGGTGTCTCCTCGTTGTTGCTATTTGTTCTCTTGTTTGCACATGCATGTGTCGTCTCTTATTTCGAAGGACACTTTCCTCTGTGGTGCTCGCTTCGATTCGATTCGATTCGCCTTTCGCCGCTCCTCCGAAGCCGCCGCTGCCCTCCTCTGCACTCGCCGTTGCCGTTGCCGTTTCCTTCACCTGCGCTGCACTGATCGTCTCGCCTCTCCTCGCCTCACTGGTGCCGGCAGACAGCGCGTCGTGATGTCGACTCAGCGCGCGGTGCATCGTCTGGTGCGCGCGCAGCAGTGCAGCGGAGTGCCGCAGCAGCCGCAGCAGCGCGCCTTTTGCTTCTACTCGGCAGCAGCCGCCGCAGCAGCAGCAGCACCCAATCATGCTGCTTCACTCTCGCACCTCACCGCCACGCCCGCCGCACACTCTCCATTCGCCTCTATTCGTCGCATCGGCAGCGCCGGTCCGAGTCTCGCGCGCAGCTTCCACTCGGCCTCGCTGC
>JARLIE010000276.1 GCA_031291875.1 Minisyncoccota bacterium
GATTGAGCGTATTCGAAGATCTTGTTTTCGTTCAGATCACCGGACCGCTGCAGCCTTGCCACTTCCCTCTTCGCATCGAAATAGCTTTTCGATGCAGGTCCGAATTTCGAGTGCAACGCGCCCGTGACGTCCGTCACCAGGCTCTGTATCTGACTTGCCGCCTCTGGGCGCTCACTCTCGAGCCGTTTTTTCGTATTATCCGACGCCTTTGCGATCAGTTGATGGAAAAGATGCCTGGGGATGTCTCTGCGGTGGCCCAGTTGCTCGACGAGAATCGAATCGGTTTCGGAACGTTTGACCATGTGCAAAATACCGAAATCAGAAAGGCGCGCACCATTGTTCTTGGCAACTGACCGCAAAACCTGCCGATTCCCTCTGGTCACAAGTTCGTCCGTTACCTCTGTGCAAATCGCCCTTCGCTGCGAGATCGCGAGCAGGTGTTCCTGGCTTTTCGACCTGACGTTTGTAACCAAGGTCCGGGTATCGAGTCGTTCGGACACCCGAAGTACGGGACCTGCGACGTCAATCGAATCGTCAAACGCAAGTTTGTTGATGATTTTAATGGGTGCATTGTCGGTCCGAGCCAGTTGCCTTGCGAGTTGGGCGCGGGCCGCTGCTTCAATATCCTGCTCTAGCCGACCTATTATCTCTCCAAACATCCAGATTTCGTTGTCGTTATACCGACCCGTTATCAACAAGTCGGTCGCATACCACAACGCTCGCTCGCGGCTCTCAGCCGATCCATGCGAGACTGTGATGTCCAGTTCCTCGAGAAACGACATTGTTTCTTCAATCGCCTAAAAAACTTTTCAATGCGGCCTAAATTTCAAGCGCCCCTTACTGCCGAGCGTGACCAACGAACGCGATGTATAATAAATCCAGGTCTGTCAAAATGCGACACCGAGACGTCGTCCGGTCCTCCAAACGACCCGGCAACGCTTCTTGGTAGCGCCGAACAGCAGTTCAAATCGATCAGGTAGCTTGGTCTGCGCCCATACTTCAAGGCATGCTCCCCCAGGGGAGTAGTCGACAACTTTGCAATCAACGACGGGGACTTTCGGGCCAACGATCAGTTTGGCCACGTCGGCATTTCGGCCAGTTGGCCGAACGCGTGCAAACCGTCGTGGATGCATGACTGCGTCCCCTCCCTACCTGCAAGCCCAAAGGAGACTCATAGTCTGCCTTCGATTTCCTAATAAATTGTGATGTGCCAGATGCTCAATGCCCAGGGACTGTTTCGATTTTGGCAGGTCCGCGAGGTAAGTGCGAGGAACGCCTGATATCAATCTGAGTTTTATGAAAGATGGGAACTCATAGGCCTATCGAGACCGAAAGAGCGAACGTATCGTCGGCGCGGTCGGGGTGTGCCTGTGAGAACCACGCCTGTGGCGGATAGCCGCCTTCGGGCAGCTCTCGCTCTTGCCACCATTCTCCAAGCCCACGACCGACCCTTTATTAAGGAATAATTAAAATTATCCCCGTAATATTACGGCATGAGAGTCGCAATGTCCGCCGTGGTTGCTCTCCTCATATTCAATTTTGCGGATGAGCATTTCAACGACGCCCGTTATTTGCGGGCTCTGACGAGCATGTTTTTTCAGGTGGCGAGATCGTTTGGCTAGGCAATTATGAGCCAGGAACCAACAGATTTTTCTGTGGATGCGCTCCTGAGAACGCTTGAACGGCATTATGCCTATCATGCCGCGTGGTTCTTTCGAGCAAACAGAATTCCCGAACCGCCTCGATTGCCGGAACCGGCAACGCCGGAATCTCCGGCTAGACCAGATGTTTCGCCGCGCCAACCTGATTCAGCTATCTCTGAGTAATCGGTACATTCCATACCCGTTTCCGTCCTATTAAAGATCGATTGTACAATGGCCTATGGAGATCGAAAGAGCGGGCGCGTCGATTTCGAACGTGGCATTCCTGTTTACATGATGGGAATTGATGGAACTTGGCGACGGGATTGCATGATGATCGACGTATCTCAGACCGGCGCGCGCTTGCTCATCGAAGGTTCTCTCGAAGGATTGGACCTTAAGGAATTTTTCCTGCTACTGTCGTCGACGGGTCTCGCGTATCGCCGCTGCAAATTAGTGCGTCTTGCCGGTGATCAGATCGGCGTCGCATTTCTAGCGCAAGACGCGTCCACAAAAAAGAAAGCCGCAAAGAAGCGGTCCACCGACCAAGTCGTCTGAATTCGATGAAGGATCTCGACACGCGCAAGCTAGCCGGCTGATCGACGGCTATCTGCCGAGGTCGAGCCGCGTAAGCCGCCTGCACCGCCGCAGATGACCAGATTCCACTTTGCCAGCCGGCCGAAGC
>JARLIE010000277.1 GCA_031291875.1 Minisyncoccota bacterium
ACCAGGGCTTGCAGTTCACCGGCTCGGCTTTCACCGGTCTGCTTCCCAACAACAGCATCGCCATCAGTATGGACAGCAAAGGCGCCTGGCGCGACGACGTATTCGTCGAACGGCTGTGGCGCAGCGTCAAATACCAGGAGGGTATACCTGAGGGCCTACAACGTCAGCGAGGCCCCGCGCCTCGATCGGCCGATATCTCGATTTCTACAATGGCCGTCGACCGCACCCGATCAGGCCTACTTCAACCAGCCGCCAACCGCTTGGCGGCCTAAACCCGGCAGACGCTCCACTTTTTGGTGCGGAGATTCTGTTCAGCCAACCGTGACCAGCTCACTCAGAGACACGCACGACGCGCCGATCGTCGTCTACTTCTCGGCTTGCGATTTATGCCCATTATGACGCGGATTGTTCTTGGCCGATTCCGCATCGCCGATCTCGAATTCCTCGATCGTGTGACCCGTCGCAAGAGCTGCCGTTAGCCAGCGCGGCTTTTTTCCTCGCCCCGACCAGATTTCCGTTGGCTCGTTCGGGTTTCGGTATTTTGGAAATACCTTCGGATACTTGCGTGTTTGCCGAACTCCCTGCTTATCCGTCAAATTCGGGTGGAGATTTTCGTCACGATGAAGCTGCGCCAACCTCTTTTCGAGCTCGCGCTTTTCCGACTTCAGTCTGACCGACAGGATCCGGCCAATCTCCTCATGGAGCCGCCACATCTCGTCAACCGACATAGCGTCGAGACTCAGCTTCTTGCTCATCCGTCAGCTTTCAGGTGCTCGCGATTCGATAAGCTGACTATATAAACGTGAGATTGAGAGGTTTGCCAGCGCCAATACCGCAGGGACACCTTTATAATTTGGATACCCCGGCCGGCATCTTGTCAAAGCGAGCCTAAGTAACTGTTTTCAAAATTAAATTATGAAAGATAAGAGTCTCGCCTGGTCGGCAAGTCAGGCTTGATCCCCTGATCCAGCGTCCGATACACGCGGTGGTTGTGAATGCGACATTCTCCGTTTTGCCACGTTGCAAAAGAGCACGACATTCAATAGGCATTCCGCTTTCGCAGCACCTCAAAACACGTCTTGATCAGAATGTGGATGTCCAGCCAAAGACTCCAATTGTTGATGTACCAGAGATCGAGCTTCACGCGCTCCGCGATATGTTCGATTGACGGCGTCGCGCCTCTCGCGCCGTTGCATTGCGCCCAACCTGTGATGCCCGGCTTGACTTGATGACGAAAAGCGTAATCGCTTAAGACGCTTTCGAAATAGTTGTCGTGGGCCAATGCGTGAGGCCGCGGTCCGACTAACGACATGTCGCCATTCAACACATTCAGGAGTTGAGGCAACTCGTCGATACTCGACGACCTCAACAATCGCCCGATGGCTGTTACTCGCGCATCGTCGCGCGTCGCTTGTACAATGGCTGGCCCATTCTCCTGGACCGCCATCGTCCGGAACTTGAATATCACGAACTCCTTGCCATTGAATCCCTTCCGGTTCTGCCGAAAAATTACCGGTCCCGGACTATCCAGTTTGATAGCGATCGCGGTGAGCATCATGATCGGCAATAAACAGATCAACGCCAGGGAAGCGAGGGCAATATCCATGATTCGCTTTACCAAACGCTGCGCCCTGCCAAGCGGCGCCCGCTGGATTTCGACGGCCAATACTCGCGGGCGAGCTGACGAAGAAAAATTCGTCAACGACCTAACACGGATATCCGGCAACAGCCGAACGGCCACCGGAAGCGTCTTGACCCGATCTCGGATAAACTCGAGGCGGCGATCATCGCCCCAAGACAACGCTAGCAGAATTTCCCGGCAATCATGACGCCGCACAAAGTTAGCGACCGTATCAAGGATCCGAGCGTCTGCGGACGTGCGCGCTGAAGAAGCATCTTCGCGGCTTAACGTAAAACGATTGACTTCAGCTGCACCGAAAAGGGTTAGCAGATCTTGCGGCCCCAATGCGGCCATTTCGTTGAATTCGCCAATCAGCACAGCGTCGCGGCGTCCGATTACTCCACGCGAAACAGCTGCCGACATAGCGGTCTTTGTAAACTTGCGTGCTCCCAGCAAGCCGATCGATGCAATGAAATAAAATGCGATAAAAGCACCGCGAGAATAATCGACGCCAATCTTGAGCAGGAATCCGAGGAAAGCGAGCAGCACCCCCGTCGTCAGCCAGCAAATCAGTACGTCTGCGATCTCGACTTGTGGTTTTGCGCTGTCTGGAAAATCGTAATAACCGCTCCGGTTCATACGCAGTATATGGATGAAGCTCGCAAGCAAGCCGACGACAAAAAAAGGCAAGATACCGAGTATGGGATAACCCACCGACCACTGGTAGCCGACCCCGCCTGCCAAGCTCGACAGCAGAATTACAAATCCGTCGACGGTCGCTAGAACAAAAGGAATCGCGTCGCTCGAAAGCCTCACCGGCGGCTGCGTCGAGGAGGCACCAAGATGACCTAATTCGTCGCGAATGTCGGAGCCGATTGACATAATTCCTGCGCTCGCCTCACGAGATATAACTTTTCAACGAATTATTTTTTAACCAAGTATTCTGCATCAGAAAATCAAATACGAGTTACCCCTTCGTTTCGAAAACTGCAAATTAAACTTTTTGGAACTCGCCCAAATTTAAATTTGGTTAACCTCAAACTAAAGATATATGGGGTAATGGTGTGGTGCAACATTAAATTTCTTTATAGGGCACCTCGAACAATGACGATTTTGTTGTTGGAGATCCCGCCGCTGTGGCATGGTGCTGGTTTTCACTGTTGGTTTTCCGCGGAAGCGGTCGCTTTTGCGCCTTTTAGCCGATCTGCTTGCCGTTTTATGCGTACCGGGCACACGACCCCACATGCGGGGGCCA
>JARLIE010000278.1 GCA_031291875.1 Minisyncoccota bacterium
CCCAGACCGCGTGCGAGCGCGTCTTACGATCCCTCCGGTTCTTGAGATCCGCGAAGGCGTACAGCACCTGGTTTTATTCCATCGTCACGCGGATCGCGCTCCGCGAGCGTATGACGCTCGCGCGACGGGCTAGTATCGAGCTCTGCGATCGTCCGGCTATCGTTGATCCAACGGATTCCGTTGCTATTAACGAGGCGATAGATCGCCTTAAATCCGAGCTGAAAGACGTCGTCGTGCTCTTTTACGGGTGCGATCTCAGCACTGATGTTATCGCTCGCAGTTTAAACGTGCCCAACGGAACGGTCCGCTATCGGCTGCATGAAGCCCGCAAACAGCTCCGAGAAATGCTCGAGAGCAGCATTGACAAGGAAAGCGTAGGATTGTAAGCAATGAACGAATTTGATCAACGCATTCGTGATGCGGTGCGCGGCTCGCTCGCCGCTTATGAGGTGCCAACGCATCCGCAATTCGTACCTGAGTCTATATCACTTCACTACGGTCAAAGCAAAAGATGGGTTGTGGCGGTCGCCGCAACGGTTTGTCTCGCCTTCGTAGCGGCTGCATCAACAGGACACATCGCTGTCGCACAACTCGAAAACGCCGTAACGCAAGTACTTCGATTTTTCGAAATCGATGCGCGCGGCCGGCAGTATCCTCTAGAGACACAATCCTTGAGCTTGACCGAAGCAATGCAGACGCAAGCCTTTCGTGTCATAGCACCGGCGGGACTTCCGGACGGCACAGCGTTGCGGTCGATTCAGAGATTAGGCTCTGGCAATGCAACGACGCTGATATTTGCCTTCGATCGCGGCGGGAGGCAGTTCTCGATCGTTGAGACGCCTTCAAGTTCGCAAACCATGCCAAATATTGGTTATTCGCGTTACTCGCTCGCGCCGTCCTTTACTCCCCCAAACGATCGTGGACCGCAGCTTCATGGCCAATATTTTTTCAAGGTTCAAGCAGCCGTATGGGTAGCTGGATCCGCGCGCGTGTCCCTCTTTGCAGCACGTGCATTGACGTCAGATGAGGTTATAGGCGTCGAACGCGCGATGAGTCATCCATGAAAATGGATCATGTGGCGAGCATCGGCGATGAATGGCGAAGGACTGCGAAATGCTCATTAGTTCGCAGTCCCTCGTCGTGCTTGACTTGGGGCCCATTTCACGGCGTTCTAACGGTAACACCGATCTGGCCTGTTTCTAGTTCGCATGTAAGAGGCCAGGGGTTCGAGTCCCCTCATCTCCACATTCAACAGGTAAGCGCTGTCGATTCTTCCGACGTAGCTTGACGTCCATGGGTCCGGCTCCCAGGCGATTTTGGTAAGCAGAGAGGGCGCTGAAGACCGCCCTTTTTACGATGCGTTTACGATAGCAGGCTACGATGGGTTAACGCTATCCCACTCGAGGATACTAGCAATTACAAGAGCACCGACTCTAGCCTTGATAAGGTCGAATCGCAAATGATAGAAACCCCCTCGAAGCGCTTAGTGGTCGTCTTGGCGACGATGCTGTTGCTTGATTGCGGCGGGAGGGCGGTTACCCCTCAGTAGATCGACAGCCGCAAGCTGAAATCACAGGCGCAACCAACTGCGAATCTCTGGGAACGACCGACGGTTATGATAAATGGAGAAGCGGCCGTAGAGGCCGGCGTCACGATAATATTCCCAGAATTGGCCCAACACGTATGTCGCAATGTTCGCTAATTGCTAGCGACCAAGGTAAACGGAAGGGTGTGCTGTGGGATGGTTACCTGGTGCTGCCTATATCCTAGCCGTCTATGCATCCCAGGAGGGCTTGAAAATGTCTAGGCGTTGGAGTTCCTGTATCGCGATTGCTGGGACCCTTGTGGTGATGGCCTACGTGGGCTGTTCGTCGAGTTCGGTACCTCACATAGGACCAACGCCGTCACCATCCCCGCTCCAGTCTTCCCCGTCGTCGTCTTCACAGACGGCGTCTTTTGGGCCGTCGCCCGTCACTATCGCTTTTGGTAAAATCGGCCAAGGTATTTCGGGGAGCATCACGTTTCCGGCAACTGCAAATGGCGCAGCGACCGCAACAGTGACTCTCCAGTCGACGCTGTCGAGTGGTGTTTCTGCACCGCAAGCCCTAGGTCGCCACTCTCTTAGTCTGGGTGGAACGGTTACGCCGTTGGCCTACGTTACTCTCACGTCGTCTGCTAACGTCATGTTCGACGCGACCCCCAGCTTCGCGTTCACATTCCCAACAAAAGCACTGTCCGGCAATCTCTATTCGGCCGAGTACAATTCCGATGCCCCGACGGCCGGATGGTATGCCGTAGCTGGATCTTCTAGCAATGTCGGTACGACTGTAACTCTGAGCTCGCAGCCATTGCAACAAGCGTTCTACGTGGGCAGTACTTACGTGTTTGCCATCGTGGAAAGCAGCGTGGCATTACCGCCGCAAACGGTGCCAATGGGGCTCGACTACGGATTAAGACGCCAGTGTATCAGAACCACGTCTCCCGGCCAAGCGAACTTCTATCTTGATAATACCGACTGCCCCGGTGGGGCATATCCCATAACCCGGTTTTGGGCTACCTACGTAGAGATTGACACGCAGTTTCAGAAACCGTGCATCGGTCCAAGCGGGCAATCCTGGCCGATCAATGGCTATGACGGGCTTATTGGCGAGAGCTGGCGAGGCAGCAAGAACAAGGGCTATTCTTGGGAGCTCAAAGTCGACTTTAGAAATGTTTCTAACCCGTGTCCGCCGCGTACCGTGAGCGCAC
>JARLIE010000279.1 GCA_031291875.1 Minisyncoccota bacterium
GATTAACGATAAACCACGCTACCCCTCAGCCTCATCGATAGACTTCAACGGGACATCGAAGTTCATCGCCTGAACCTTAAAACTTTTGGCCGCTTTTGAAAGGCTCAAAAAGGGCTTTTTTCGATCGCTTTTCGCCTGAACCAAATCGATCGGCAGGTGCCGGCGTGCCAGGCAGTGCCGCTCCGAGTCGGCACCCGGTCGCACCGCTCCGCTGCTGTGCGAGGCATGGTGGCACGATCGCCAGCTCGCGAGCGCAAGCGACGACCGGCCGGAAGAACTCGCCGCGGGCGGCAACATACCGCTCGGCAGAGGGCCCGGCGACACGCCGGCTGCGGTGCGCGCGGGGGTCTGCCAAGCATGGGCTGGTCGATCGTCCCTGAAAGCGTCGCTGGGGTGATACCAGACTCTGTGCGCGCTCGGCAGCGGGAATCTGAGACTGCACCATACTACGAGTCGCCTGCAAACGCTTTCGTTGGTATCGTGGTGTAAAATCGATTTGGTTCAGGCGAAAAGCGATCGAAAAAAGCCCTTTTTGAGCCTTTCAAAAGCGGCCAAAAATTTTAAGGTTCAGGCGATCGATAGACCCGATAAAGTGAGGCCAAGTCTAATTATGATCGTGCACGCTCGAGCTCACGACATCGCCATTCGTAATTCCAGTGCATGTGCATGTCTGTCCAATTTGATCCCCGGGGAACAGAGTCGACATGCAGAGTGCGTGTCGACCGCGCGCACTTGATTCGAATACGAATTCGTCGCGCGGTGAATTCGTCGCCCACCAGCTGCAGCTTCCCCCCGCCGCCTGCAGCTGGTTGGCGGTTGAACTTCTGTTTCTTCCATTCCTTGTTGGCCGCATGCGCATGTGCAGCTGCCCTCTCGCCGTCTGTCGTTGGGCTTAGGTCGCTCGGCCGACGTAGTTCGCGATACCGCACGAGTTGACGCCCATCGCCAGGCGAATGAAGCCCTCTGAAGGGAGAACGAGAACGAGAGGAACAGACACGAGGAAACAATGAGAACACGACCAAGGGAGCAA
>JARLIE010000280.1 GCA_031291875.1 Minisyncoccota bacterium
GACCGGTTGAATCCCCAGAGCACAGCGGCCATCGCCGGATGAACACACCGCGATACGCAGCCTGCGAACATACCTAAGGGTTCCCATCCTTGCATTTCGGCTTTCACCTGCCATGCTGCTCGCGAACAATGAAATCCGCATACCAGTCTGGCCAGTTATCGTCGTGGTGACCGATTTGCATTTCGTATTTGCCGTGCGCTACCGCAGCACGCCGAAGCGCACTCGCGAGGTCGTAAGACGATGTAAACGTTGTGCTGTTCTCGCTCATCCTTCCCGGATGTCTCCTCGTGACTTCCTGGCACACCCAGCCGTTACCGTCTGGATCGCTGAACGACGCGAAAGAGGCGTAGCTACGACGCTCCGGGTGCGGCCCGCTCACACGGCCTTCTGTACCCGCGTGATGAAAAAGACCTCCAACGTCATGAAAGACCTCACTGACTTCAATGCCCCGTTTAACGAGCGTTTCTCTTGCCGCGCTTACATCAGACACGACGACATGAAGCCCTTGCGCCGATCCCGGCTCTTGCGTCGTCACCCCGTTGCCAAAGAGAACCGAACAATGTGATCCCGGGGGCGTGAAAAGTACAACGCGGAAATGCTCGTCCTTCGCCACATCGACGTTGAGCGTCCACCCTAACCGTGTATAAAAATCCTTCGCGCGATCGACGTCCGAAACGGGAATCACAACGACTTCGAGCTTCATGTCGAAAGGTTGCATTCTCTCGTCTGCCGTTTCGGTGGCAGGTGTCTGCGGATCGTTCATCGACTTGTTCCTCCCAATTTCGATCGTTGAAGAGCGCACATCAAACCCTCTAATAGCCTATTGCACAGGAAGATCAGATTCAAGTTGCAAAAGGCCGATGGCGCGACGACAGCCTTTCACGTTGCATTCAGCCTAGGGGGTGGCCGCGCAAATTCTGACGGTCGGGTAAGTGGAGCACGTGGGGCCTGAGCCCGCGACAACGCCGACAGACGAACCCGGAAGGTGACCAGGGCAATCGCACAAAATATTGTTTACACACAATGGGTGACGAATGGGGGTTGTAAACTGCTGCGAAGAAGCGTTAACTCTTGGTTTTGCCAAGAGCCGAGAGTGGTGTGGA
>JARLIE010000281.1 GCA_031291875.1 Minisyncoccota bacterium
GTGAGGGCGGGATACGAGGTGTCGGTAATTTGCCCGGTTGGTCAGGGTGCTACCGCCCGGCGAGAGACAATAGATGGCATTCACATCTACCGGCATCCCTTATTTGAAGCGCGCACGATGTATTTCTATTTTGCGGAGTATTGCGTCGCGTTATTTTGGGAGTGTCTTCTGGCGTGGCGTGTATATTTTGAGCGCGGATTTGACGTTATTCACGCGTGCAATCCACCGGATCTGATTTTCCTGGTCGGTGGATTCTTCAAATTGTGTTTCGGAAAGAAATTTGTCTTTGATCACCACGACATCAATCCCGAATTATTCGAGGCAAAGTTCGGGAAACGCAATTTTCTTTATCGAGTCGTCGTGGCGCTTGAACGGTGGACTTTTGCTATTTCGGACATTTCGATAGCGACCAACGATTCCTATCGAGCTATCGCAATCGAGCGCGGTCGGATGAATCCAGATCGTGTCTTCGTCGTCCGTTCAGGTCCCAATCTCGAGCGTTTGAGGATCGTTCCTCCGGATCCGCTGCTGCGAAAGGGGCGCGACTACTATGTTGGTTACGTTGGAGTTCTAGGCGCGCAGGAGGGCCTGAACTATTTACTAGAGGCGGCTAGATATATTATTCATGATCTAAAGCGGAACGACATACAATTTTGCGTTGCCGGCAGCGGACCGGAATTGGAGCGACTCAAAGTGCAGGCGGTTGCTCTTAAAGTTGCTGATTACGTTACTTTCGCTGGTCGAGTTGGGGATGAGGAGCTGCTAAAGATTCTCAATACCGCCGACGTTTGCGTAAATCCCGATGAATGCAACGCCATGAACGATAAATCGACGATGAACAAAATCATGGAATATATGGCGCTTGCCAAACCAATTGTGCAGTTTGACCTTACTGAAGGTCGGGTTACTGCCCAGGTGGCCTCGCTCTACGCTCGTTCCAATGATGCGGTTGATTTTGCTGATAAGATACTTGAGTTGCTGGCGGACAAAGGGAGGCGTGATCGGCTCGGAGAGTTCGGGCGAAAGCGCGTACTTGAGGATCTGGCCTGGCCGCACGAAGCGCCAAAACTGCTTAGCGCATACGAAACATTGTTTGCGCCGAGCTTCGTAGAGGAGGATGCGCAACCGAGAAGCAAGCGTCTGGTGCGGCGTCTATGGGATCCGTTGGTAAGCAAGAAATAGCGCATGCGGTCATTTGGGAGTGACGTCAGAGCCGACGCGTTTCGAGCTACTGGAAAGTTGCTGCCAGTCAGCTCGATTTTAGCGCTCGCGATATCCAGCCGTACATTTCGGCCTGTCCTTACACTTAGGTTTTGCCAATGGAGCAAGGGCAAGTTTTCGTTGCTGTGGATCATTGCGCGGCTCTTGCATCGTTTTGCGCAGGCCAAGGCAGGGATCGACTTGTCCTCGGGACTGCTTGCTGGTCACGGACTACTGCTCGTTCATGGGTGGGGAATTGTGGTCAACAAGAACGCCCTCATAGGTTCGAACGTCACGTTGTTCAACGGCGTTGTTATTGGCCGCAAAGACACGATTTTGCCGACCGGCCGAGAAACCGAATACCCGGTCATCGGCAACGATGTGTGGATTGGACCTCACGCTATCATTATCGGCGCCGTCCGAATTGGAGACGGAGCGATAATCGGGGCGGGTAGCATCGTCACCAAAGACGTCCCGTCCCGTTGTGTCGTGGTCGGAAATCCGGCCAGAGTAATAAAGTCCGACGCACTTCCCGATGTGATGAATAGGGTGCCTTCTTGAGCGCCTACTTGAAATTTTAGATTCCTAAAATCTTTGGTGTGGTCGGTTTAAGATAGCTATAGCATTTCGTGCTGAGCGCCCCCCGTGCTAGGATCGCAGCGATCCTGGCGCCTACCGACGAGGATCTAGGTTACAGATTGAGCGGCTGCACGATTTAGCCAGCAGATGTAGCCGATCGCCACTGCCGCCGCCGGCAAGCCCACGCCAAATTCAGTCGTAAAATACACGGTGAATCTCCCGTTCTGGGTCGCCGCATCGAAGACACCCCAGATAAGGGCGTTGTGAATGCCATGAAAGACGACCGGTGGCCACAAGCTCTTCGACGCAAGCCTCAACCA
>JARLIE010000282.1 GCA_031291875.1 Minisyncoccota bacterium
CGTGCCCCGTCAACAACTCGCTAATCCCTTTCAAAATCCGCGTCGGTAACGGTAGCGGCCGACCAGATGCCACGAGATTCTCGAGCAGCATCGGTAGAACGACCGTCATCAGAAAAATCGAGACAGCCAGCGCCAGAGTGACAATAATCGCCGGATAAACCAGCGCCGTGGTGACCCGATCTTTGAATTGCAAATAGCGCTCGCGAAAGTCGGCCAGCCGATCAAGAACCGTGTCCAGCGTCCCGGCGTTTTCACCGACCCGGACCATTTGAACGGTCAAGTCATCATAGAACTCCGGCTCCGCTTGCATTGCTTCCGAAAGATTGCTGCCCCCCGCGACACGTTCGCGCAGAGTCTGTAGCGAGGCTAGGAATCGCCCCCGGTACTGCAAGACAATCGTATCAAGCGATTCGACGAGCCCGATGCCAGTGCTCAAGAGCGTCGCCAAATCACGAATCGCCGATCCCACTTGAGCCGCGTGCCGCCCAGGAATCTTGAACAGACGAAAGCTCAGTGCCGCCCGCTGACTCTGCTGCTCGGAAATGAACTCCGTGAAAAGCCCTTGAGACCGAAGCTTTTCTCGCGCTTCCCGTGCCGAATCGGCGACCAAGGTGCCGCGAAGCTCCTTGGAAGACAAATCGATCGCTTGGTAAGAAAAAACCGGCATCGCAGTCAACAGTTCGTTGGAATAACGAAAACGAGATCAATCCAAGTCAGAGCTCAAATCCACAAGGCCCATCGAACGAATGCGACCATCTTCGCAGGGATAAGAGCGTTTTTGTCGTGATCGAATTGCGAACGCAGTGCATTCTTTGCCTGATTTCAGTCGGTTTGTCGAGATCGCTTTGTGAAAAAGCACGTCGATGCGACGTTCGATGCTCGCTGATCTGCTTATCCAGAGCAGCACCTCCGTGATTTGAATGGTATTCATGCATTTTTCGTGATTCTTTTTGGCGTGTTAAATTTCGAAAAACGAATAGCTGATGCAATTGACAACGATTTCGAAGTCGTTAGGATCGAGACGCGATGACATTGAAATAACGGTTTTCAGCGCATCGTCGACACTCAAGCTGAAACGTATGTACGTTTGTGCAAGCTGAGGCGACTGCTCTTCAGCCGCGGGAATGTTGGTTCGTTTTCCTCGGCTTTCGCGGAGCGGCATTCCGCTCATAACGCCGCTTCTCTGTAGCACTCGCTAAATGGTATCCGCACACCGTGACGGATCGCCAAAATCGCAACTTCTGATCGCATCGACTGTCCTGAGGGAGTGGGAAATCGTGAATAAAAGACTCGCGCGGTGGGGTATCGTCGTTTTGACTCTGGCGACCGGATGGCTCGTACCGAACTCGGCGGACGCGCAGGCTCAAGCCGCGCTGCCAACCGGTTGGCAGAAGATGTCGCCCACAGACTTCGCGACCGCAGTTCGTGGCCTCTATGAAAAGGGTACGATCGACAGCCTGAGTGCCACAGATGGTCAAGCGGTGAAAGCACTCGGCAAAACCCTGTTTCTCC
>JARLIE010000283.1 GCA_031291875.1 Minisyncoccota bacterium
CGGCTGCTGAGCAGCGGCAAGCCTGAGGATCTCAAGAAAATCGCGCGGGCGATGACCTTGGTCCGACGTATGGATCATATGATCTAGAAAGACTTCCTTCGGACATCGCTCTCTTACCATCGCAAACGAGAAATGGCCCGGTCGAAAGTGGTGAGCATGGTCAAAAAGCTATCCGTGCTTGAATGTAATGGGTGATTGCATGACTGGCGAAGAATCTCGGCACCTCTGCGTTGGCACGCGTATTTGTTGGAACAACAGCGAAAGCGATCAGGGCACAGTCGTCGAAAATACGTGGTCGGCCGTAAGGATAGAATGGGACAGCGGTTTGACGGGCGCTGTTCATCACAACGACATGGGCGAAGTTGAGGTCGCAGCATTGAAGGCCTGATGTGTTTCCAGCGGACGGGTTGTGCCGACCGGACGCAAGTCGTCGCTCGATGTCGCTTATTGGCACTTTTCGGACATGCCGATGCAGTCGTCGGGCGTCCGCTGTTGAGGGACGAACGGACTTGGCTAGGACGCGGCCCAAGTGCGACAAATCCAAGTTTCGCGCGGGGAGGGCGTTCTACCTGTTTCGCGGGTCATTGGCGCAACATCGTTCCGAATACGTGATCCCAAAGCGTTGTGCTGACACCGTAGTTTCTCGTCGCAAATTGGTGATGACTTCGGTGGTGCTTAAGCAGTAGGAGCGGCAACCTATCGGGACCGTGATGTGCGCAGTGATGCACGAATAGGTACCATGAATAGGCAAACAAGCCGCCCGCAAGAAAGGCGCCGCCGGCGACCAAATAGATCAGCCCGAAACAGACCCATATCTGCCAAAAAATATTGAGGACTGCCGCGTCCGGGTTGGCATGATGAAACCCATGTTGGGTTGTTACGAGACTATGCAGCACAAAGCGATGAACAACATATTCGGCAAGGGTCCACGTAAGGACGCCGGCGACTAAAAGCGCAACATCGGAACTCATTCTGAACGGAGAAAGTGCCAGCAGGACGATTGCGAGCGAGGACGCTACTAGCATTTCGCCAAAATAGATGAAGGCGATCATGCACCATAGTATGCACCGGACGTACGCCTTCGCCTATCAAAAGATCGGTATTGAAGAGGCTAACCTTGTCTGACGGCATTTCAAAGGATCGGGAGGCCCGCGCGCGGGAGGGCGTTCTACCTAAAGCCCATTTGGATGTGGCCTGTTGATAAGCGGTGCGTCGTAAAGATTAGCGAAATCGCCTTGGCAACAGTCGGCGTAGCCAGCCTTCGTCTTCTGAAGGCACAATCGAGTGTGACGCTTTCAACTCGATCCCATGGTCTACTTCGGCCAGACGATCTAACGATTGCCGAATAGGACGCGGTACCTTCTGCCGCCCCTCCAACCAAAGGATAATACGTAGGCGCTCGCCGACTTCGGCAAGAATGGCTTTGATGCGCTCTTCGTCAATATGAAGGATATGTCGCATGGGTTGCCTCGAATGCAAAGGCAACGTGTTCCGTCACTAGTCGTTCCAATAACGGGGTAACGGTGCGCGAACCACCGCTAGTGGCACATCAGGTGGTTCGCGAAGCGACGACTTC
>JARLIE010000284.1 GCA_031291875.1 Minisyncoccota bacterium
AAATCCTTTCGGCGGCGGTGGGATTGACCACGCTGTAATCGTCAATAAAACGGGTAAATAAAAGCGCTGAGCGAATCGCCTGATGACGGCTCGCTCAGCGTTATTAATTTTATAATATTAAATTAAAGATAATACGGTAGTGGTACTTGTGTAAGTTATGGGTATAAGAACGATAGAGCGCCGAAGCGGATCGCTCGGAGGAGGCTATCGTTCTATGATTGCGGATACGATCATTCACACCTGTCGGAGGTGCGGAAGCTCGAATATTGTGAGAAACGGTCATAACGCCTGCGGGAACCGGCAATATCGTTGCAACGATTGCTCTCACCGCGCCGTCTTGATGCCGAAGATCGCTTACTCCGAGGAGCGGAGGAAGGAAATCCTCGATGCTTACCGAGAACGCTCCAGCATGAGAGGCATCCAGCGGATATTCGGAGTCTCTCGGCAGACGCTGGCTCGATGGTTAAAAGGGGGGTGAAAACGCTTCCTCCTTTCAAGGAGACGGTCGATCCGGCTCAGCCCGATGATGTGTTGGAACTCGACGAATTGTGGAGTTTCGTCGGCAAGAAATCGAACAAGCGGTGGCTTTGGACGGCGATGTGTCGGCGGACGCGACAGATCGTCGCCTTCGTGATCGGCGACCGGAGCGAAGCGACCTGCCGTCGTCTTTGGAACAAGCTGCCGGACGATTATCGCCAATGTCGGAGCTATAGCGATTTCTGGGATGCCTATCAAGCGGTCTTTCCATCGGAGACGCACGAGAGCGTCGGGAAGGAGAGCGGAGAGACCGCTCACATGGAGCGATGGAACAACACCCTCCGGCAACGGTTGGGTCGGTATGTGAGGAAGACCCTCTCGTTCTCCAAGTCGGACGCTTACCATGAGATCACCACCAAGCTCTTCATCGCTGATTACAACTCTGACCACCGTCAGTATACCGTCACTTAGAATCGTACCACTACCCGGAAGATATATGGAAGAGCGATGGAACATCCGAAGGAACCGTTCTTATCAAACATATAGATTC
>JARLIE010000036.1 GCA_031291875.1 Minisyncoccota bacterium
CAGAGGGTGCGATCAGCGAGGGTCGTATCGTCATGTGGCACTCGAACAGGACCACCGATGGCCCGAATCTGGCCACCCCTGCAAACCCGACCTATGCGCGTATGCCTGAGTCAGCTATTTCCTCGTTTTCAAATGGAGCTGGCACTATGGAGAAATTGGTTGAAGCGGGGAGAAGGGCGTATCTGGTGTGATTTACAGGCATGCTATCGATTGCACCGTTGAACTATTTACTATGCGACGGACAGTAGAGGCTTGCGAAGCAAGGACCGAGAAAGCGCACCGACAACCGAAATGCGTGATTCGCCAAAGAACTGATTCCCATACATTACTATATGAATTCGAACATTTAACACGTGTTGTCGCCAGTGCAACTATGCCCTCGCACGAGTTACAGCCCTGCGAATTGTGCCTGATGGCCGAGAAAGCTCGAAGCGTCTGAGATGAGGTCTTGGACGGAATATTTGACCACGTTTAACTGAGTGAGATTGCAGCTTTTCAAGCCCAAAAGCATAGAATAATGTACAATAAAAGCCCTTGTATCCTTTGCACTCCTCACAATCGGCTCTTCCTTTTCTTTCTTCGTCTTGACCTCATTTCCTTCTGTCTCTCTTTCGTTCAGACGATCGCTTTGGAATCGCCCGCCGACCTTTTGTTCGCCTTGCTCTTGGGCGTGAGCAGCGTGTGTGCCAGCGGGCACATCCCCGAGTCTCTTCTCCCCTTTCTCATCAACAACATGGTGCGTGCGACGGGACAGGCTGCTGCTGCTGCGTGGCTGGTGGGTGGTCGGCACTGTGCCTGGGCGACGTCGTCTCCCCTTCATCCCGCTGACGAATTCTTCTCTTGCTCCTCCTCGCCCGGTGCTTGCAGGGTTTCGTCAAGGTCGTGAAGAACAAGTCGTACTTCAAGCGCTTCCAGTCAGTGGCACCGCGCACAGGCCCCGCGCACGGCTCGCTCCCAGTGTTGCTCAGTCCGGGGCAGTACGGGATGCAGTTCGCCGCCGGCTCGCTCGCTTCAAAGATGGCCGCCCGGTGTGCATGGCTGATCTCGTTGGTCGTTGTGTTCCTCTCTGTCCACAGGGTGCAGTACCGTCGTCGTCGTGAGGCGAAGACGGACTACTACGCGCGCAAGCGTTTGATCGTCCAGGACAAGAACAAGTACAAGGTCCGACGACGAGAGAAAGAGAGAGAGAGAGAGCGCGAGAGGGACCGGGAGGCGTGGGTGTGGAGGCGACCGAGGCTGGTTCGTCCGGACCTCGCCCGTGAGACCCAGGCGTCGCATTGGATCTTGCACCGCCAGCATCACTCCGCTGCGTGCTGACGTCGCTCGCTCTGCTCTGCACTGGCTGCGTTCCTCGATTCGCCAGACGCCGAAGTACCGCTTCGTCGTGCGCGTCACCAACCGCGATGTCATCACCCAGATCATCGCTGCTGATCTGACCCACGATGTCGTCATCGCCGCCGCGTACTCGCACGAGCTCCCGCGCTACGGAATCAAGCTTGGTCTGACCAACTACGCCGCTGCCTACGCCACTGGCCTCCTGCTGGCTCGCCGCGTCAACGCCAAGTTCTCCCTCAAGTACGAGGGACAGACCAAGGTCCGCCTCGCACACACACACGCTCGCACCGGACCGCGTGCGCCTGCTGCACGGCGGGTGCCATATGAGGCACACTGCGGCGCAGCACGAGAGCGGGATGTGACGGCCGATGCTCACAGTGAACGCTGTCCCTGATGTTGTGCCTTCAGGTCGATGGCGAGGACTACAACGTCGAGGCGTCTGAGGATGAGGATGCCGCGAAGCCGTTCAAGGCTCTGCTGGATGTCGGCCTTGCCCGCACGACCTCGGGTGCCCGCGTGTTCGGCGCCCTGAAGGGTGCGACTGACGGTGGCATTGATGTGCCGCACAACGACCACCGATTCCCGGGCTCCAAGCGCGAGGGAACCGAGTGGACCACCTCGGCTGAGGTACGCAACCGCACAGGACATGCTCGCCCGTGCGTGCAAAGCCCGATCGCCGGGCCTGTACGACACCGCGCGCCAATGCCGCTCTTGGCGCCAGTCGCATGCGCTTGGCGGGCGTGTGGTGGCTGATTTTGAGTCCCCAAATGCTTCTCTGACTCTCCCCACACAGACTCACCGCAAGTACATCTTCGCCGGTCACATCGGTGATTATATGAAGTCCCTTTCGGAGGAGAACGAGGAGGCGTACAACACGCAGTTCAAGCGTTACGTCGATGCCGGCCTCACCGCCGACAAGCTCGAGGCGCTCTACACCAAGGCGCACGCGGCCATCCGCGCGAACCCGACCCTCAAGCGCGCCGACTCCGAGCTCGGCTACTTCGCCACTCGCTCGAAGTCGAACCCGAAGCCGGTCGCCGGCAAGGACGGCGTCATCGTCCCGGCCAAGCGATTCAACCGCACCAAGATCTCGCTCTCCCAGCGACAGGCGCGCATCACCCAGAAGCTCACCAAGCGCGGAATCACGTCGCTCAAGGCGAAGGCCGCTGCTCAGTAAAGACTCGCTTCGGCGAATCTCAACTGAAGCTTCTGCTGGCGCGTGAGGAGCGCACGTCGTCAGGTGATCTCTTGGTGAAGTGGAGCTGCACTTCCCTGTCGCGATTTGACTCACGTCTCGGGGCATACAATAAACGAACGAAACCCATTCAACCCACGTTCCAACGCTGTGCGCCATTCGAATGCGTGAGCCAGGCAAAAGTTGGCCCCTGTGTGGGGACTGCTGCCCTCCCAGTCCGAACATTTCTCGATGTCTCGCCGCCACCCAAGCGATCCTACTCTCTGTGCGAGTCCATTGGTGCCTCTGTTTCCATCTGTCCGCCTGTGGTCTGGTGTGTCCGGCTCGCCTTCGTGGCGTCTCGAAGACGGTCGAACGGCAGTCAGCGAGAGCGCAGTCAGGCCAACCGCCGGTGGGAAGCAGCAGCAGGAGCGGCGCATCGTGTCACTGGTGGTTCGTCTGCTTGTCTGTCTGTTGAGTGGCGTGTCGCACGCATACGTGCCCCCCTGGTGCGAAGTCCCCCCGCTGATCGGCCGTCCGTTCACAGTGCTGCCTTGGTGGCTGGAGGCCGCCGGTGCCATGCGGGAGACAAGGCACGCCTGGTCGAGAGAAGCATCTGGCCGACTGGAGAGGGGTGGAGGCACGTCATCACCCGAGCTGACGTGAGCCATCTCTCTTGTGTGTGCTACACTCCCGCTGCAGCCATTCCTCCTCTTGAGCAGCAGCGAGCGAGATCTGCCGATTCCCGAGTCGAATCGCAGACACCCCTCCTGGCGAGCGACAGAACAGTTCGTTGAGACGCCAGCCCGTGAGAGGCCATCGTCCATCCCCCTTCTCTTCTCTCTCCTCTCCCTCTCCCTCTCCTGGTCGGCATGGCGACTCTCCTGTCTCCGGCCGCCAAGAAGGCGGCGCGTAAGAAGCTGCTGACGAAGCTCGGTATCGAGGCGCAGTCGCTGCTGAACACGTGCCTGACGTCGGGCGGCGGCAGTCTCAAGCGCAACGAGTATCGCATGTTCTGGGAGCAGGTCGACGGTCCGGCCGAGGCGACGTGGCTGCTCGGCGAGGTCGCCACCTTGCTCAACAAGCAGATCGAGCTCGGGTCGAAAGGCGTACAGATGGGCGACCAAAGCGGATCGATCGGCGCGACCAACAGCGGCGTGGCCGTAGAGACGCTGCTCACCACGTTCAACTTCATCGTCCTCACGCTGGAGCTGCTGACGGCGGACAAGAAGATCCGCGAGGTGCTGGCCCACTGGAGCAAGATCGAGGCCGTCCAGAATGCGTCGAAGAACCTCGCCTCGCAGCACCCGCTGTTCAGCCAGGCGAAGGAGCTCTACCGAATGCTGAACCTGCGCGTCGAGAACCACGAGCTGATCGGGCCGCTCATCCTGAACTGCATCAGCATGTACGGGTCGATTCGCGAGTTCGAGCGCATGATGGATATCCTGAATTATTCGACCGTCGATGACTACGTCGACCTCAAGGGAGGCGAGAGTAGCTTCTATTACGAGTACCTGAAACGGCTGGCTCGCGACGGCCTCGCCACGCCTAACACCACCACCATCGGCAAGACGGCTCTGCCGGCCGGCACGCCCACCACGCCGAGCACGCCCCAGGCAATGCTGGCGCAGATCCTCCAGAACACGGTGTCGAAGATCATCACCCTGCCGCAGCAGATGAAGATGAACCCGAAGGTCGCCGAGACGACCTTCTGCGCGCTCTTCCACCTGATGCGCAACCTCATGTCGCTGCACGCCATCGCCGACACGAACTTCCTCCGGATGACGCTCAGCACGCTGCAGCCGTTCTACCTCTGGCCGCAGCCGTACGGCGTGCAGACGCGCGAGCTGCTGATCCAGCTCCAGGAGGAGTCGCTCCTGCCGGGCTGCTTCCTTCGCGCGCGTCTCGACCAGGAGGTGCACACCGCGCCGTACGTCGAGATGGACGGCAACGCGTCGACACCGATCGGCGAGGTCACCTCCGCCCTGTTCTACCTCTACGCCCACGACGATCGTCTGGCACAGTCCTACCTGAGCGTGCTCGACCTGAAGCCGTTCAAGCTCCAGCAGCTGAAGCGCCACCCGCCGTACGTCAAGGAGTCCGACGCCCTGCCCGTCCTGATGACGCCCGCCGCCCAGGCCATGACCATCCTGAACCTGCTGGCGAACGAGCCCCAGTTCGGTCTGGGCCTGGAGGAGGATGCGCTGGCGATGAAGGCACTCCAGGGCGAGGCCATCCTCGGCGTGTATCGCAAGGTCCAGGCGCTCCTGCGCGAGATCGTCGAGCGACCGGGCGACGCGAAGGACCTCCGGGCGAAGGGACTCCAAGACGTGCGAAACACATTGCGAGCTGCCGCCGCTGCCGCTGCCACCTCTGCTGGCTCCACCATCAAGGGCGACGTCGTTCGCCTGCCGCCGGCGTCTCTCTACACCGCTCCCTACAGTATGCCGCTGCCGGTGGTGTCCCACCTGTCGCTGGGCACCAGCTCCAGCGCGTACCACTTCGACTCGCGCGACCAGTGGCGCATGATCGGTCACAAGGTGGCGCCGTTCGTCCACGTGCCGCTGCAGGACGACCTCGAGAAGCTCTTCGGGATGTACCGAGACGGATCGAGCGCGCGCGCCGCACCCATTCAGGTTCGGCTGATGATCGCCGGGTCGGACGAGCTGCTCCATCAAGTGGTGTGCGCCTGGTGCGCCCTCAAGCAGGCCAAGCCGGAGCTGTTCGACGGCCTCGCGCCTCGCTTCTTCCTGCTGCCGTTCTCGCGGAACCACATGGCGGCCTTCCTGGCGCGACACGACGCCTGGTACAATCGACACGTATACGTGCCGTCGCGCAGCTCGACCTTCATGGCGCCGTGGATTAGAGTCGACCAGAACGACATCGACCAAGGGCAATCTCAAGCGCAGCCCGGCTCCTCCTCGTCGTCGTCCTCCTCTTCGTCGTCCTCTTCGGGTGGTCCGGCCGGCCTGGAGGACGACGGTGCGGAGCTGCCGCCGCCAGGCCAGTTCTTTCGGCGCACGTTCGAGTCGTACGCGCGCGAGGCCGGCCTCGTGTGCGAGCCGAACATCTACCAGCTGGAAGGCTTCCTGACGCCCGACTCCGACGGACTCAAGCCGGCGCTGAATGCCAAGGTGCCCGGCATACCGGGGCCGGATCAGCTCGTGCCGTTCCTGCAACGAGCCGAGATCGGCATCCTGGCTGCGGCCGCCGACTTTCGTCGGTCGAAGCCGCAGATACCGTCGAGCGTGCGCCTGGAGGACCTCGCCAGCGGCGTCTCGCCGCACTCCAAGGGCTTCGAGTACAACCCGGTCGACCTGGTCGTCAAGTTCACGAAGATGAACCTCCAGGGCAAGATCACCGAGGTCATCACCGAGGACCCGACCGTATACCAGTCGCTCCTGGTGTCGAACGTCCCACGCAAGGGCGACTTCACCTACCCGCCGAACCCGACCTGTCCCAATCTGGAGCTCGGCGCTCGGTTGCACAAGAACTACAACGCACAGAAGGCGACGCAGCTCGGACGCAAGAATGTGCTCGCACAGGACGCCAAGCAGCACGTCGTCGAGGTGGAGATCTGGGCGGCCAACCCTCAGCAGACGTTCAGCATCCTGATCGACAACCAGCACTTCGGCCCGTACTATCGAGTCAAGCTCCTGCCGTGCTTCGAGACCTTCGTCGAGAAGGAGGCGGCCGCGGCGACATCCACCGGCAAGAGGATGAAGTTCCCGATACAGACATTCTTCCCGATGGATGTCTAGCGGCCGATTTCCCCATCCCCTCTCCCCACTCGTCCTTCTCTCGCCCTCCACTCTCGCCTTCCACTCTCGCGTCGCTCGCGCGTCCCGCCTCTCGCTGCTCGCCTTGCGCCTCGCGCTGCTTGTTCGCCTCGCCCCGTGTCCCTCGCGCGTGCATCCATACACTGGTCGTGTCCTTTCGTCGTCACCCATTGCGTCTTGTAACGGCGTCTAAGGCGCTCGCGAATCGCCAGTCAAGCGGCTCGATGGACCAATCCACACTCGCCAACGAGGATCGACCGGTCAGCCACGCGAGGCCGGACGCCACCCAACCAACGGGCGGTGTCTGTGTGCGAGTCCTCCCCCCGGTCGTCTGTCCATTGGTGTGTCCCACTGTGCCCGGAGGCGTCCGGGCGCTGGCGGGAAAAGGTGGCACCTCCGCGGCCCTGAAGGACGCGCGCGTGCGAGGGGAGTGCGCCGCCAGCCGGCGCCGCGCCCAAGCGACCCACCCACCGAAGAGGCGTGCCTCGAGTTGGGTGTCCGCGCGGGCAGTCGGAGGACGCGGCGCACTGGCACCCGCGCGCGAAAGGAGAACCCGCGCATTCGGACCAGTTCGCCTCCGAAAGCGAGAGTGCGAAAGGACCAGCGGGGGCGACATGCGCCGCCGGTCGACACTCACACCGTGGCGACGTGCTCCTGGATGCGATGGTGCGTGTACAGCTCGTCGCTCGTTCTTCCCCTGCCCCCCTGGTCCCCTTGTCCAAGATGAGTCATTTGGTGACCCATGTCGTGGACTTCGTCCGAGCCGAGGAGGCGGAGGTCGAAGAGGCCGCCGAGGAGCTGTCGGTCAGCCGAGTCAAGGTCCATGCGTCGCACTCGCGTCGCCCCTCGTTCTCGATGGCCGGTAAGCACCGCGCCAGTAAGTCGCACCACGCCGCCGGTCCGGAGGCCCACCAGCTGCGCATTCACCTGGACTCGGCCGAGTTGGCCCAGCACCAGATGGAGAGCGGCAGCGAGAGCGTCGGCAGCGTCTCGGCCGGCCTGACCGACGGCTCGGTGGATCGTCACCCGAAGCTTCAGCAGGTGCTGAACCAACTCGACTCGTACATGGTCGACGAGGACCTCATCGCCGCATCCAAGCTGGAGGGCGTCCGCCAGTACTACGAGGACCAGAACGAACTCGTTCAAGGCTACAAGGATGTCGTCGGCCTCTTGGAGGGCGGCATGTCCGACGAAGATCGCGCTCACGGTGAAGCGCACAAGGCGCGCGAACTCCAGCGACACGAGAAGCTGATCAATCGCACGCTCGAGTGGGCGCTGCGGATGAGCGTCTTTATGATCTTGCTCAAGGTGTTCTCGGCCATCTGGAGTAGCTCGATCGCCGTCATCGCGTCGGCCGTCGACTCCGTGTTGGATTTGGTGTCTCAGGGCATCCTCGTGCTGGCCGCTCGCTTCATGAAGCGCAAGGACGCGATCAAGTACCCGATCGGCAAGTCGCGCATCGAGTCGCTGGCGATCCTCGTGTTCGGCATCGTGATGGCGTTCGCCGCCGTCTTCCTCCTGCAGGAGTCGGCTCGGGTGCTCCAGAAGGGCCTGAGCGACCGACCGACCATCAGCTTTGACACGGTGACCATCGTCATCATGGCGTTCACCATCGTCGTACAGATCGGCGTGTACGTGTGGTGCCGTCGGCTGCTGACCATCGTCGGCGACTCGTCCAATGCCGGCTCAGTGGAGGCGCTCGCCCAGGATCAGCTGAACGACGTCATCGTCAACACGTGCAGCTCTGTCGCCGCCGCCGTCGCCACCGCCAAGTCCGACCTCTGGTTCATCGACTCTATCATTGGTATGGTCGTCAGTCTATAGTGCGTAACAACAACAACAACAAACACGCCCATGCCATGCCATGCGCGCTACCAATTGGCTCGCTTGGAGCGATCAGCTGACCCGCCTCTGGCTGCTCTCCGTGTCTCCTCTCCTCCAGCATGTTGATCCGCTGGTCGCTGGTGGTGTACGAGCAGCTGATCGCTCTGTCGGGCCAGTCGGCCGACAAGGCCTTCCTGTCCCAGCTGACCTACCTGGCGATGGTGCACGACGATCGCATCCTGAAGGTCGACACGGTGCTGGCGTACCAACTCGGCACGAAGCTCCACGTCGAGGTGCACATCGCCCTGCCGGCCGACATGCCGCTGCGCGTCGCGCACGACATCGGCGAGTCGCTCGAGAAGAACATCGAGAAGCTGGACGAGGTCGAACTCGCATTCGTGCACGCCGACTTCGAGTGGGCGCACACCGGCGAGCACGATCGGTGGAATCTCTAACGAGGCGACGACGATGCGCCACCCTTCACCAAAGGAGGAGGACGCGCTCACTCCCGAACGACGCTCGCTCGTCCCGACACTCGGCTCCACGCAATGCGATGGTCGAGGAAAGACGACCGACGACGGCGTACTAGTCCACCGAAGTTGAACTCCAACGCGCAACTCGCACACACACAAGCACACAAGCACGCACGCACATCACCCATTCTTCTCCACCCCCCGGCGCTTCCTTCTCCCGCCTGAAGTCGCCCGACCGACCGATGCGGCCCACCTCCCACGTACGCATCGCGCCGCGGCAACGACCTCCTTCGCCTCAATCGAAGCACGGCCCTTCTATCGCCACTCGCGTCGCCCACCCCTCAGATGGGCAAACTTGCGTTCGGCCGCTGGTCACTTACTGGGTAGCACCACTTATGCTTTCGCAACTTTTAAGAAATAGGGCCGCCGAATTTTCCGAAAAACTTCAGAGCGTTCGCAACAAAAAAGGGGGTTCGCGTAAAAAGATAAAAATAAAATTCTTTATCTTTTCCTGAAGAGGTGGTGAATCCGGATGGAGAATGGGAGGAAATCTTTTCGGGAAAACGATGGCGAGAGAGTGTCAAAAATGTCTAAGACGCAAAAGTTTCAGACCTCCGAACCTCACACCCCATTTTCAACGATTGAATAGATGATTATTCTTTGTCTGAATGTCGTAAACAGTTATATCATTATTGAGAAGCTTCATCTCATTCCTAATCGTATCAAAATCATAACACATTGGGTAGATTAGAGTAAAATAATAATCATTACGATGACGGCACTCATTTCTCACACCTAGACTACTAAGAAGTGAAATAGGATACTTATTCTTCTTCTTACATGAGTAGTCAGAAGCCAGAATAATAGAAAAATACTTATTATAGTCTATCACAAGTCTTGTATATTCGTTGTAGTTCATCATATTTATAATGCATATAGTTACTTTAGTGATTTTGTCTTTCAACTCACTCATCACCTTGTCATACTTTTCTGTAGGAAATAGATAATCTTCAATGATGCTCCACACATCTTTATTAAAGTCACGTGTGTATTCCTCTCCCTGTAAGATGACTTTTGCATATTGAGACATGGTGTTAATGTCTCAATAAACCGCAATAATAGATATAATCAATTTTTATGAGTATAAAATTATTATTTTTCAACGATCTTATGTCTGAGATGTGGTGTGATGGCAGCTTTATCAGCTACCTTCTGCAGGTGTTTATTCCATTTAGTTCTCTCTGAAGGATAAGATTCAAGAAATCTCTCCCACTCAGTCGGATCATTTCCAGTACGAACATTATGTTTCGCTCGTGCCTTTTCACGACAGAGATCGCCGATGTTCATCTCTACACATTCGCTGAAGATACTTACGATCGTTTCACGAACGAATAAAATTGACTTAAATAAATTATCTTGCTTTATAGTAACCAACCATACGACAAGATGCCTCCGAAAACCAAAACCAAACTTTCACAGGCCGAGCTCGAACTTAAGCTTATCATCTCTGAGGCAACGAAGAAGTTGAAAGCACTTAAACAACAGCGTCTCACTGCTGTTGCAAAGATGAAGAAAGTGAAGGAAGTACCTATTATATTTGAGGAATCTCCGAAAAGCGGAGTTCGACGAGATAGACTTGACGATATATATGCGGAAATCAAATCATCGAAAAAGAGGAAAGAGGAGGAACAACGCCCGAAAAGGAAGAAGAAGAAGAAGGACTATGTAGTTCCGATAGTCTTCGAACTCTCTCGATCCGAGAAGATGAAATTGAACATACAACATAGACGAAAACTACTTGACGAAGCTATCCAAAGCGGATATATCTGGAGAAACAAACGAATTCCTTCGCGATCGGAGTTGGAGACATATATCTCCGAAAATCAGGTCTCCTTTCGTGATGCACCGACAACCAAGAAGGCAAACAATTATGAGGTGTCATTGAAGGTTTACGGTGGTGTCATCAGCGAGGAAGAGGCGTTGCGATCGAAGAACAAGAGATCGAAGTTTCTCGGAAAGGATCATCTCCTCCAGATCGACGAGAACGGTGAGCATATCTATTACAAGGCAATTAGATCCAACGTGATTCAGAAGGTGGAAAAGACCAAATTGAATCTCTTGAAGGCACTCGTTCCGGGACAGATAATAAAGAAGATGAAGGGCGACGGAAAGGAAGGAATCACCGATGAATGGCTTGATCTTATGAGTTTGTTTGGTCTGAAGGATTACGAACTCGGAGGAATCGATTATAACATGTATGATCACGTCGATTTTATTGAGATTCTAAAAGTCAATCGCGATCATTCCAACTCGACGAAAGTCATCCCGGATAAGTACATCGAAAAGAGAAAACACAGAGGAGGAGACGATGAGACAGTTCTAACTCAATGCCACCCATATATCACTCTACAGATCGACGAGGAGAAAGCAAAGGAGGATGCATCATTTCTCTTCGCTCCCGTATTCCAAAACGAGTATCTGAAGCGGAACTACGTACCTAATCGTTGCGTAATGGATGTGATCATCGAGTCCTACTCCAAGTCGTGGACTGCATACCAGGGAAGACTCAAGAAACCCAAACCAGATCTCTCGTATGAATATCTTCAGAGTCTCTTTGATATATCCGATGAGGAACTGGAATTCGGTATCACGTTCGACCTCGCGGTAGAAAAGTTCTTCAAGCCTTTCAACACATCACTCATCGTTTACGACGCGATGTCGAATATCATCTTCCAGTTTTCGTCCCCCCAGATCAACACAAATCTCAACCCCTACACTCTTGGCGTTGTCTCTACCAATGGCCATCTACAACTCATCACGGATAAGAAGATTCTCAACAAGATCAGCCAACTCATCGATCAGGAGGACTCCTCCGAGAAGGAGTTCACTTTCTACGTGAACGATAAGCTGTTTGTCCCGTCGCAGAAGGATCACTCTCAGTACATCAAGTATCTTCCCGACTTT
Source organism: Minisyncoccota bacterium (assembly GCA_031291875.1). Taxonomy (GTDB): domain Bacteria; phylum Patescibacteriota; class Minisyncoccia; order Phycocordibacterales; family UBA2100; genus UBA10103. The sequence continues at coordinate 11,550 of JARLIE010000036.1, forward strand.
AAGAACATTCACATGATTCCGTTTGACGAGATTGAGGAGAAGGCGATTCGCATAACAGTAGATACTCCTCTGGATGAGGTTCTCTCGTTCCTGTCTCACACATGTCGTCGTCTACCGCGAGAGATTCGACGAGACGGAAATGATATGGTCTCGTGTATCAATATCAAGATCAAGGAAAAGGATGTTCAGATTCTCAATCCGGATTTCAATTCCGTCGTTGGAGAGCTCGAGTTCAACCAGGACGACGACAACGAACAGTTCAGGCAGTACACGACATACAAGACTCTGTTCAACCAGTGTGTGAACATGATCGGTCACCAGTCCTCTCATCGCGAGATCGATATGATGAAGGCGTTCACACCACGACCTCTTCACTACAGATTCGATTCCAAACTGAAGACGACCGGTTACTGTGATATGATCAAGGCCTACACCTACTGTCTGCTAAAGATGAAACAGATTCCGAGTCTCAATCAATTCGATCGTTATACGCTCTACAAGTACAACGAATCAGAGGAGTATCAGATCAACTACACCTCATTCTACATTATCAAGAGAGTCGACTCTGACATGATCCCATCTCAAGTACGTGATACTCTCCTGGTTCAAGAGTACACCGAGTTTCGAGGAGAGGAGTTGGCCAAGTTCTACAATGATTTTCAGGAATACATTCTCATTGTCGCTGAAATGGTTGTCTCCTCCACAAAGCAGAACAAGTCACCTGACCTAGTAAAGGAGATATTCGATGATCGTATCATGTCTGAGAAGCAGAAGAAATTCATCATCGTCTCTACGCTCGGAACTATCGAGAAGGCTGTGAATCGGAAGAAGAAGGTCATTCTGATGGAGGATTACGACGAGGCGCTAACCTATTCTCGTAGATACAAGACCAAGATGTACGACTTCCAAATCCTACCACCACCAGCCCTCGTTATTCAACTGGATTCTGAGAAGAATAATCCTCTTATCAAACAGAAGGCCTCGTCGAATGATGTCTATGTCATTCAAAAAGAAGAGGAAAAGAAACTGATTCGCGGAATGTACCCTGTTAAGCTCGCGATCTATTCGATCATGCGATATGAGCTCTTCCTGATGTACAAGCATGTGGTAGATCTCGGACTCACTCCGACGGCTGTAAAAACTGATTGTATCTACTACCACCAACCAGACGATATCATGCTCATGCCGGATACCTACGACTCCTCTTCCTTTACCAATATCGGAAAGTATCGATTTCGAGATATCAAGGAGAGCGATCGAGTCCCGATCAACACCTTCAAAGATAGGACGCCAGACCACAGGGAGCTTCTCGACCAGATACAGGAGAAACAATCGGTAAATATGATCGCCTTCGATAACGAGATATATTGGGAAACCGACGTGGACAAATATCATCAAGAGGCGTTCGAGATAATCGACTCACAGAAGCGAACACTTATTCTGGGAGAACAAGCCGGAGCTGGAAAGACTACGCTCGCTTGCAATTACATCCTCAGTCAGCAGGATAGCATTAGTGTCGGATGTGCTCTGACGAATAAGAGAGTCATCGCTTTGAGAAAGGATGTCGGAGATGACAATGCCTTCACACTTCATCAGCTCCTCAATCTCAGAGTGGAAGGAGGTCATGTTGTGAAGAATGCACAGAAGTGTGAGAACAGGCTAGCGAATGTGGAGATTCTGCTGATCGATGAGATCTACTGTTTCTCTACGAGTGATCTCACTCTCATCGAACGAGAGATTTTCGATAAGTATCCAGACCTCAAGATTATCGCTACAGGAGATGCGATCCAGTCACGATTCTCCGATACCAATAACATTACCGATTCCGACACGGCAGCCTACTACAAGGACGTTATCGATTCCATGTTCACAACGGGAATCACATTGAAGATCAATAAGAGAGTAAACGACCCAGTACAGCAGAAGAAGCTCGAGGAGATCAAGTCGCATCTCTTCTCTACCAAGAATAAAGATCCTATTCCACACCTGAAGACTTTCACTGAGATCGAGCATGCGGTTGCTCGTCACGTTGTGGATGGTGAATTCGTAGGTCACGCTGTCTGTTACCACGTTCATACAGTCGACACGGTGAACAAACTGATCCACACGGAGTTTATCAAACAGAATCCTCAGTTGGAGATAACGAATGTTAACGGTTATCTTCTCTATTCCGGACAGGAGTTGATCAATCGTGTAGCACGCACCATCGCGGGAAAGAGACTTTACACCAACTACTCCTATATTGTACAAGGTATAGAGACTAATCTGATCGATGCGCGAAGACTAGACAAGAATGGAAAGGTGGGACGAGGAAAGCCGATTAAGGTGAAGAGCCAGATTGTGACAATGAAGTGTGAACTGACGAACGACGAGTTCTTTATTCCAGCCAAGAGTGTCGAGTCCTTTCAGTACAGGTACGCCAGTACGATTCTCTCGTCGCAGGGTGACACCTATGGAGACTCTCCTCTGACTCTCTTTGACTTTAACGCGTACATGTGTAAACCGTGTGACAAGTACACGGCGATCAGTCGTACAAACAATCTTGAATGGGTAGAGATCTACATGGGTCAGTCGATACGAATAGACTCTACCAAACTGAAGGAGACGATTCGAAAGCGCATCGCGTCACACAAGATCGAGGATGAGAAGAAGGGGAGAGATTACGAAGAAGAGGATTACGTGTCTGTCGATTGGGCAATGAATAGGTTCTATTCGAGTAATATGACGTATCCCCATTGTAACACGATCTACAACTTGACTACCTCCAACATGAGTACTTTTTCGATCGATAGAATCAACGACTCGTTTGCTCACACAAAATCGAATTGTGTCATCTCCTGTCGATTTTGTAATAACAGCAGAAAGAAACTCTAAGGAGATAAACGATTATCATTAAAAAGATGGAGACACTAAAGAAACTCTTCTACAATACGAAGACCGGATTGAGATCCTCGAGTCTCTACACTAAAGCAAAGGCGATCGATCCAAGTGTCACACGAGCGTTGGTGAAGGAGTTCCTCTCTAAACAGAATGTGACTCAGGTTTTCAAGCCGAGAAAGATTAAGAGGTTCTACCCTCTGATATCAACTAAACCAGGAAGATTACAGATCGATCTGATGGACATGTCGAATGAGGATACAGTCAAAAACAAGGGACGGAAATGGTTGTTCTGCGCGGTGGATGTGTTTAGTCGTTACGCGTTCTGCTTTCATCAGATATCGAAGTCGGATATGAGCTGGCTGGAATCGTTGAAATCCCTCATTAAGGATTGCAAAGAGGTTGGTATCGTTC
>JARLIE010000285.1 GCA_031291875.1 Minisyncoccota bacterium
CTATCACATGCTTTAGTGCATAGTCAAGTACCATGTCAAAAAATAACAACCTGACAACTCGTCTGGTTCGCAAAAGAACCCCTTAATCCCCGCTGGCACGCACCGTGCGCGACCTGGCGCACTCGCAGACGAGAACGGCGGACCAACACGCACCAGGACAGGGGGACATCAGCAGAGAGACGAGACACAGCTGTCCTGAGTGGACACCTCGCTCCCAGCTGCAGCTCGCAGTCGCGCGGCCTCGAGCTCGTGGTCGCGCTACTGTCGTTATCCGCAAACGCTCTCAAGCTTAGGCACCACTTTGTTCCCGCTCTAACTTTCGAACGCGCAGCATCCTGTCCACCCAAATTGCTGTATTTTTGCGCAATGCTAAGCCTCAAAATTAGTGTACTCGGGGAGGCTGCGCTTGCTCTGGGTGATGCGATAGCGCGAATCGCAGAAATGGACGTTTTGGACGGCGGAAATTTGACCAAGTCCCCGCGCGTCAGCCATTGATCGAGCAAGCTTGTAATTTGGTGTATTTTCTGTTAGTGCCAAGGACAGGCGGCTTGCTTGCTCTGATCGCGAGTTGCAGCTGCAAATACCGTACGTACCCGAACAAATCGCTCCTTTTGGTTTTGGCGAATTATTGAAACATTCGCTCTCCAGCATCAATAATTATTTATTGATTCGCTCGTCGATTCGCTCCGCTTACTGCTCAATTGATTGTTGATTCGCTCGGTCAAAACCGCCTGTGCCTGATCGGTTGGCGTATCACGACCTCGAGCTCTTGAATTCCTCAGACGCGGAGTGAGTCACGCTGACGGCAGCGCCAGTCATGCCGCGCCAGTCACGCCAGCACCGCGTGCGCCAGTCATCGGCCGACTGACGTCCCCACCATCGCACAGCGAGCCTAGCGCTTTTGGCATTTTTGCGTTCCTTGTCGCATACATGCCCTGAATTCCTTGTCTCGCGTAGTACCATGCGGGGTGAACCATGGGTGGATGAGCCAACAAGCCATGGCATTGATCATGAGCTCGAGCGATCGCGAGGAATTCTGGCTCGCGATCGCGAATTGAAAGGCATTAATTTCGCTCGCGAGTGACAGCTAGGATTAGTCTTCATTTCGCTCGCCGTGGTTTGAATTAATTAAATATTTCGCTCGCCTGGAAATGAATTAATATTGAGCGATTTGTTCGGGTATGGACGGTACATCGCGCCTAAGCTTGAATCGTGAATCGTGAATCGTGAATGTATTTTTCGTGAGTTGGTCAAAGTTCATTGACAGAACCTCTAAACACGTCATCTACTGCATCGCATACACGGCGGCATGAGGACCTTGGGCTGCAGC
>JARLIE010000286.1 GCA_031291875.1 Minisyncoccota bacterium
CACTCGATCCCGAAATCAGCCTGTCATACAAGGGAATGTAGAGAGCGTTGAACAGCCCTGACTCGATCCCGAAATCAGCCTGTCATACAAGGGAATGTAGAGAGCGTTGAACAGCCCTGGGGTCGGATTGTTGGGCTCCGGCGGCAGGCTCTCTGGATACGGTAAAGCCAACTACGAAATGACCCTCTGGCGGCCGGCGCTGTATCGGGCGTTCCGCCATGTCAAAATCAATCGCAAAAACGCGCACGCGCCGCTCGATTATTTGCGAACATTCAGAAATAGAATCGCCCACCACGAGCCGATTCTCGATCGCCACCTGGCAAAAGATTATACCTCGATTCTTCAAGTCGCCGGCTGGATTTCGCCCCCAACCCAAACGTGGATTTCTCACCACAGCCGGGTCCCTGCGCTGCTCGCGCAGTCTTCCGACGATCCTCACCTCATGTTTTGATCAGTTTATCATCAATGTCTGCACTTGCCGCGACACAAATTCCAAAACCGGCCGACGAACAAGCCTTCGAGCGGGCTTCGGTTGTGCTTTTTCGCTGCCTTCTTGGCGACCCGAATGTTTCGCGACACGGTCGCAGAGGCCAACGGCAAAACGGTGTCGACCTGGTGGGGATAAGGAATGGCGATCCGGCTCATCTCGTCGGCATCCAATGCAAGCTCAAGGGCGCCGGCCATGAGCTCTCGGAGAAAGAGGTTCGGGACGAACTCACCAAGGCTCTCACCTTTAGTCCAGAACTGCGCGAATATTTCATCGTCACCACATCGCCAGACGACGTCGACCTTCAGCAGCTCGCTCGCGAGCTGGCGGTTGATCTGATCGCGAAAGGTCGACGTCTCCTCATTCATGTCTGGGGCTGGAACACGCTCGAGGAGCGAATCAGCGAACACGCCGACGCCCTCAAAGCCTTCGATCCCGGCCACGGCGTCTTCAGCGAGCAGATCCTCGAAAAAGTGACCGAAGGAGTCGACTTGCAAGTCGACATCAAAAACGATCTTGCCTTAGGTTTCTCAGCGATCAATTCCTCCCTAGCGCAGATTGTTGACCGGGCGCTTATTGCGCATCCCAGCGACGCAACGGTCGCTGC
>JARLIE010000287.1 GCA_031291875.1 Minisyncoccota bacterium
CCGACGTATTCATCCACGATCTCGACGGCATGATCGAGTGACGCAGCGGTCGTCGTCATCAGCGCGGCTACGCTTTCGACGCCGAGGATGGCACGGCTCCGCTCAATCCCTTCAATGGCCTTTTCGTAGCTATTGTTTCCCGGCCGGGGCCGATTCTTGTTGTGCAGAAATGCCGGCCCGTCAAGGGACGTTGAAACCTTCACCGCCTCATCGCGGAAATAGTGCAGAATGTCATCGGTCACGCAGGCAAGATTGGTGCAGACGACGATATCGAGGTCCTTACCCTTTTCGAGCGCTAGCTTCTTGGCCTTCGGAATGATGTATTGGATCACATCAAAGGCGAGCAGTGGCTCTCCTCCTTGAAACTCAAGCGTCACGGCGCGTGCGGGGCTGTCCATCATCATGGCGATAGCGCGATCCGCCGTCGCAGTGCTCATATCGAACTGGCCGCGCGTTGCCGTCTGTCGGGACACCTGGCAGTAATCGCAGGAATGTTCGCAACGAAGGGTGACGACAAAGATATGCAGCTTGGTGCCGCCGGTAATGTGATCGAACTTGGTCCGCACTTTCGTCGCCAATACGTCGAGCAACGGGGATGACGACGCGTCGTACAGAAAATGTTTGGCCTTGAGGTCCCGGTACAGCTCTGAGTCGGTATCGAGATACTCGTCCGTCAAACTTTGGACCGTCCCGGTCGGAGCAAACAGGAATTCACCGGCTTCATTGACCAGGAGTTCTTTCCCGCTCAACCGAGTGAACCGGAATGGGAGCATATGAAATGCTGTCGGAGCCGGGGCAAAACGTTCAAGCGGATAGAAAGTACGCGCCATGGTTGACCTTCTGTCAGCGTTGAGGGTTGCTCAAAATCTTGAACATGCCGTCCGGCTTCGTCTCCTCGACCATATCGCCGAATACGCCCTCGGGGGAATCTTCCAGAACACCGGATTCGGAGAATGCCTTCGCGAGCAGAATGTCACGTATACCGGACGTCTTCGCCTCGATCTTTTCACGCAGGGCAAAATCCATTGCGCTCGTAATGAAGGCGTCTCTCGCCGACGAAAGATCCGAAGCGGATGCGGTGTCTCGGGGGGTCAACACCACGTCTGCGATCTGGTCGCTGCGATTGCGTACCTCACAGACAAAATCCCGTGAGAACCAATGGCACGTTTTGAGTAGCGCCTCAGTGCTGATGACGGCAAGGTTTATCTCAACCATCACCTGCTGCACGCCAGGCTCGGCCGCGTCGTGGGGCTGATCCATCGTCAATATGCGCTGGATGAGTGGGACGAATGAGAGGAATGCGATGAATGAGAGGAGTGCGACGAGTGGCTCGCAATCATTTTGAAGCCATCACTTTGCTGCTTCAAGATGAGCTTTGGAGCCAGCGGCTTGAGCGCTGCATCGCTTGGCGAAGACATCGTGTTTGTTTGGGTGTGGGGCAGGACAGCGGTAACGGGCGATGCATTCGCACCTATTGCGGCGACCGCGCCGCCTACGAGAACAGCCAACTTTCCTGCGATACCACTGAGAAACATCTTCTTGTCGCTCTGCATACGTCCCCCTCAATCACAGGAAGTCCTGGATGGAAAGAATTGTATATCAAGAACTTGACGCCGCTTCGTTAATTTTTCCCCTGCCGGTTCTTCGATTGCCTCGGTCGTCGATGATATCCTCCGACGATGTAGCCAAAAAGGGCATAAGCGCATGATGCACAACGATTTCCAGAACTTGTCCGGGATCTCATGGCCGGTTGGCTAATGCAATCACATGCGCTCGAGGTCGTCAAAGTTCTTTTCTGGGCGAGCGCATTTACCTCGCTTGCCTGCGCTTTGACGGATCGGTACCTCCACTCCCTCTTCAAAACCCATTGGAAGCTCGTGCTGCTTTCCGTCGGTTTGGTTCTGCTTTTGCGCATCCCGGCGGAGGGGGCCTTCTTTCACGGGATGGAGTATGAAGACTCGTATGTGTACACGGTTGCGGGGCGTCAACTGGCTGAACACATTCAGATTGCGCCAAGCGGAGTTACGCTCCCGTATTCGATCAATGTGTGCGTCGTCGGCAGCTTATCTTCGTGTAAGCAATACGACAATTTCCCGGAACACCTGAGCGGATATCCGTACATCATCTCTGTGCTTTCGGATGTCTTTGGGTACGACCCGTCCATCGGCTCAATCGCGAATGTAGCGTGCGCGTGTTTCGCGGACATGCTCATTTTTCTTGTGTGCATGTTGATCACCGATGACGTCATTGTCGCCGGTAGTGCCGCGCTTATCTTTGCCGTAACGCCCGTGTTCGCCGTGTGGGGCCTCGAAACATCCGCCGAACCAATCTCGAACGGATGTATGAGTTTGATTCTCTGGTTCTGTTTGCGCTACGTGTCTGCACGCCCAGGAGACGAAGGTCGTTGGCACGCACTTCTCATGTGGTGCGGGTTCACCGCGATACTGTTGTTTTCGCTCACCGTGAAGCGC
>JARLIE010000288.1 GCA_031291875.1 Minisyncoccota bacterium
GAGCGCCATCTTCTACGCTGGGCTTTTGAACTTGCTTCGATGTGGGATAGTTCAATCAGTACAGGTAACTGTCTGGTATGAACGCGGCGCTGGTGTGAGCAACTTAGTACGGGATGCATGAATATCGTGTGCCATGCTTCGCGATTCACCACCATCGGGTGGTGGTGTCCCTCACACTTCCACCATTTACCCTCCGTTCTTATCTGTCTGGCTCAGCCCGCCAACGTTCCTCCGACCCTCGATCACACTGATAATCGAACGAAGCAATACGATACGATCCCATTCAGTTTCAATTCGGATTCGATTCGAGCGAATCGATTGGATCGCCGGCGTAACGCGAGGAAGTGACAAGCACAAACGGAGAGGTCATGGCTTCAGGTGACATCACTCCTCAAACGCTCGCCACGTCCATCACTTCCGGCTTTTCATTCCATTGTGGCTTCTGCCTCTGTACTGCTCGATGCGGTTCAATTCTATTTCGACTCGACACACACACACGCACACACACACACACACACACACACTCGGTAATCCTCCCCACCCGCGCTGGCCTGCCGCTTCCGCGCACGAGCGTCTGCTTTGTTAGCCCGACAATTACACACTTACGGAGTGACGATGACGGCGTGACCAACGGATGGCCAGCATCTCAGGCGTCGTCGTTCTCACTTGCTTTCAACTAGGCGTATCGACTAGGAGCGGTGGAGGTGTTTCGTGGGTTAAGCTATGCTTAAATCGATAGCAATGGATGATAAGCTGCCTTGTAGAATAGAAATCAATATGTATGCATCAAAGGTGAGCAAATACAAACAAATTGATCAACTTCGGGCGATCGACAACGTACGACTGTATATTCTCAGTGATTCAGTTATTGTATGGGTCACAGAAGAATTCCTCGTCTGATTGTCGGGTAACTAGCAACCTTCATGCTTGACGAATCGTCGACAATAATTGCGTACATCTTTTCTATCTTTGCTGGTGCGGTTGGGCAGATAACGACGAATCATTTCTTGCCAAGTTCGGTTTTTGCCACCGCTAAGGTTTCGTACGCTGGAACCTTTGTCAGCGGGAAGAAAGCACTTCCACGCTTCTAACTCTTCGAATCCTTTCTCCATCGCAACATGTTCCTCTGGTGTCCAGTTTTTGGATGGGAGATGCGGCAGCCTTCCACGATGCCGTCGTATCTGGCTGGCACTCTGTTCATGACTGTACTCGACTTGGCTCTCACTATCGTCCAACTCATCTTCACGCATCTTCTTGTCATCTGATGGCAGCATGTTAGTATCCTCAGCCAAGTGCTCTTCGACCACCACCTTTGACTCATGCAACTCTAGCATTTTGCGTTCGTCGTCTTCCACGTGCACACTTGCTGATGCATCACTTTCACCTACTGTGTCTCGAACACCTGCTGATTGTGTGGTGCTTGTAAGAGAGTCTGCTCTTTCATCCATTCCATTGGCTTTATCAGTTTCTTTTGTCACAGGATCATTTTTGCATCGTTTGTTTGCCACCAAATTCGGACCAGAAGACACATCTGCAATCTTGATATCTCCATCGCGCGAACGTTTACGCACCGTCATGTCTCCGTGTGCAATTGTATGTGCAATGAGCTAGAGCGAGCGCAAACAAAATGCAATGCGATTTAGAGAGAAGCGGAGGCGACGATCAGCAGCTTTTACGCACATAGATCTTCGAAGTCGCACGCTCCTGTATCTTGGTGATGCTCTGGACTTGTTGTCTCTTGCGAATAGACACAACATGTGCAGTGGTTTTCATCATACGATACGTGTGATCTACGAAGTCTAATAGAGATCCATTTGAGCAGTACGAACATGGTGATGTATTCTGTTCCACACTACCAGACTCGTGTTGCGGGCGAAGTTGCGCTGGGCCACTCCACTGGCAACTAAGAAGAGCTGCTCGACATGACACCATGCGTTTTGGACAATCTTCCAAGATGTGTTGCTGGAGTCGCAACGCGGATTTCAGCGCGACGTGGCAGTCGGGGCACTCGAATCGTCGTCCAGAGCAGCGCACTATTCCTGCATCGGTGGACGGAAGAAAGTGCGTCGACATCTCACGTGCGGCCACCGATTTCTGGCAACTGGGACATGTGTACGATGATGACGAAGCCATTGCAATTGGGATTGGTTATGCGATGTGCAATGAAGTTGAGCGCTTGAAGCGAAATCAGTTCTGAAGCAAGTTGAAAGAACAGTCTGAAGCGAGAATACTAGTTTGAGTCCTCGCTGTTGGGTGAGTCAAAATGCGCACAGCACCAGTGGACGAAGCTTGTGAGCGATTTGATCGACACAGCATTGTCTTTGAGTTGATGCTCTGATGTACAACCATGGAGCAGGTCCTTGAGGTTCCTTGTAGAAACGAGACATCTCATTTTGGTTATCAAGTACGAACTCATTCTAAACAACTTCCCTTGATGATCAAAACTCTGTGAACTCCATCGTGTGCGACACAGGCACTCTCTTCGTTGTTTTATTATATTGAGCAGTGCGGGAAACATTCCGGTATCGAAATCTGCAAAGAGATGCAACGAGATATGAATCTGCAAACAGATGATGATCAGATTTTCGACGCCAGGCGACCGTGTGGCGCACTTGAAAAGTTACATCCACGCGGTGTTGCAAGTAAAGTAACTGAAACAATGAATCGGCGATGTGTGTGCTGATATAAATGCTTACAATGTCATTGGGATTGGAATTGCATGCATAAGATCGAGGGTGTATTGGATGAACAACTTAGCACACTCCATGTCTTGGCTATTCGCGAATACTATTGAAAGGTCGGCTGTCGGTGGTAGCTCGAACGCAGCGGGAGCAGCGTCGGACGCGGCGGCCGCGAGAGTCTGTGGCACTGGGATCGGCTTCGGTGACTGAAGTTGGTCAGTTGGGGAAGATAGATGAAGCGATGATGACGATGATGCCGATTCACCCATGTCCGACCCGATGGATGAATCGAAACGCGCCCAAGCGTGTGGCTCAGGGTGAACCCCAGCACATGCGTCGGATTGGTATGGCGTGCGTCGAACCTGACACGCTCGAAGAAGTCCGGCGACACGTTCGAGTCATTGTGCTCGTGTTGGTACGCTATGGCTTGAGTATTGCGCCTCCGTCAGTGTTGCCCTGGATGAGAAGCATTCGAGAGGGCGCTCGTTCATCGGTATCCGCAACTCCATTTCACTTCACTGCTTCTCGAGAAGTTCGACGTCGAGGAGTTGGCGATCAGTTCGCGCCTCAGCTTCTCGCAGGCGACGATGGGAGTCGCTGAGAAGTGGAAGCAACGTTATCAGAGAGGCCTCTAGGTTGGCAATGAGTTCTTTGGAGTCGTTGTATTCCCAGTGATCGCGCACAGGGAAACATTTACGGAAGTGATCATGAACCAGAGGAAGAAGAACAACAACAACAACAACGACAAATGCGTCAAGCATTGCAGTCACTCGCTGACTTGCCCGGCCACCGAATAGCTCTGATTCGGAGCTCGCCTGAATGAATAGCGACGACCAACGAACTCAGAGCAAGCCGAATGTCGAGTCTGCCGACACCGATGGGTGTGCACCACGATATTGTTTCCAGCTTAGTCCCATATTCACACGGATACCATCGTCGTCTGCGATATTCCGTGGGTTGTGTGTCGACAGCACAGAGCGGTCGCTTTCGTTCCTTTCCTGCTGACGGGTTTCTGCTCGCGCATGTGAAAAGCCGACACCACCAGATGCGCAAGAGCGCGGTGCATCTTGTACACGAAGAGCCGCCCACCTGCCACGAGCAAGGCGAAGCACATCCATCAGAAACATAAAAAACGAAGAAAAACCGGCCACTGCGGCCGGCCGACTCACCCCCATTGGCGTTCTCCTTCCAACTCAACTTCTTTCTCTCTTTTTTTTTTCTTCTTCTTCTTCTGCGAGCTTTGCTTGCTCTGGCTTTTTTTTCCTTCCCCTTCTCCTTTTCTTTTCCTCTTGGTGGCGAACCTTATTTTAACTGTCTTTTCCTGCTTTCCCCTGTTGCTCCGGACGGCTTCTGTCTCTCTTCTCTCTTTGCAAGTCTGTAGATGTGCAGATAAGTAGTAGCTCAATGCGGCCTTTGATGGAGAGTTGGAACTCTTTACCGCCTCTTCTTTTACAATGACGCGCATGTCTACGTCATCATCGAATTCTACAGATCGTGCAGTTTACGTCATCGTAGAATATCCGTTTGCTGCCGGCAGCCGCCAATGGAACACACCTTTGCGCGGCTCGCTGCACTTCTAGCATGGCATCGTCTCGGATGCACCATACTCTTAACATGAGTGAATCTATGCGCACATGTGGATTGATCGTACTACTAACGCTGATGCGATGGCACTCGTCTTGAGCATTCTGCTGACCCTCGTAAACCGACCGTAACGCACGCAGCCCAGCCAGCGCACCGCTTGAGAGTTGCCACGAGCACCGTGTGTCGTGCTCGAATCAGCCAGAAGCGTACGCGTGAAAGAGCTGAACAGGCGGAGGTACGTGAGTGCCGACGCAGGTCAGTGCCAGCTGGTGCTCATCCCGGGGGCGAGCCATACGAGGCGAGCTACTCCGCGTGAGCTTCCATATTAGAATACAGAGAGGGCGAAGAGACGAGAGAGGAAGAGCTCGGGGAGAGGGCGGAAGGTGATGGTGAATGAGGAGATGAGGGGCGAGGTGGAGGGAGAAGAAATCGATGCTGACGTCATCCGCCCCGCGCCGCCGTCACGCGCCGCTTCGGCGTCGCACGTGCGTGGCGCATGGGCAGGAGAAAGGAAACTCGCGAAGGTTTGGTCGGCGGTCGGCGTGCAGTCTGGAAGAAAGAAGGCGACGCGACCACCGAACGCGGACCGGACAACCAACGGCATAGGAGTCGAATCATTGCGGTATGGAGCTGGTTAAAAAGCGTACCATTGACCGTTGGATCAGACTGGCCGCAGGCCGATCGCATTTCAACGATAGTAAATCGACCAGCGGATGAGAGCGGAGTTTCCATACCTTCCCCCAGCCCAGTTTGGTCCAGCGACGCAGTGGGTCAGGCGTCGCGGGTCGCCGGAGAGAGGGCTACTGTTCAATCGGATTCCGTCTCGGACGCAATCCGAGCGCGACGCCGTTCGAGTAGAGACCCTCTTCTTTTGTTGCAGCACCCAGCAATATGACGCTGTTGGTGTCGGGGCCATTGGCCCCATTGTGTGTTGCTCTGTTTCCGGTGTCCGCAGGCTCGCGTCAGCCGGCCGTCCCTCCCGGTCTCAAAGCGACAACGACTGCAGAACGCTCGGTTTCTCTTTCGGCCACTCACACGCGGAGCTCGTTGCTCGCGCGCGATCGCGAACAGGGCGCCCGAACATAGATACACACGCGATCAATCACGATTCCACGAAGCGATCAAAAGCCGGCTCGATTTATTCGTACTGTCCATTTTCGCTGCTCTTCCTGTTAAGAAGTGCAGCGTATGTATGCAATGGTTGACTAAGTTAGACAGTGCAATGCGCGGCTCGCGATGCTTACGCCGCGGCCGCGTGTTGGTAACCGCGGTGGAAGATCGCGCGCATGCTCTCGCCACTGGCCATCTGATTCGCGAAGGTGCGTGCGGCGCGCTTTCGCTGATTGACACCGGGCGGGCGGACAATTGTGTATGCAATGGTTGACTAAGCTATACAGTGCAATGCGCGGGCGGATGGTGACGGCGGTGGGACAGCATCC
>JARLIE010000289.1 GCA_031291875.1 Minisyncoccota bacterium
GTCCCGTCGAGTCGAACGTTAGTTCAACCACGAGCTTCATCTTGCGGTTGATGCGGATTGGGAATTACATACCTAAGTTTGACCCAAAATAACGACAATGGAGAGAGGAGCGAGCAAGGACTGGAAAGCGGAGAAGCAGTGACGGGCGAGAAGCGAATAAGGATTCAAGGAGATCCGTCGGATCGAGCCTTGAGAATCGAATTCGACGACTCCCTGAATGGCGAGAAGATCCCTTCGTATCCGCATGATCCCATAGTCAGATAATACGGGAGCTTTTTCGAGCAGCCATGCCTTCGCCCAGATGAGAGCGTTGTGAGCCAAAGCGCCTAACGCGGTCAGAACCCGCTGAGCCGCGAAACGCTTCTTGTTACGCTTCGTCATGCCTAATCCTTGCTTGTCACCCTTGAATTCCGTCTCGCAAGCTCCTCCTCTCCGATCGTAAAAGCGAACGTAAGCCAGCAATCCGGACTGAGGATGACGGCTCTCCTCTTCCGACAGACCCGCCTCCCGGATCGCTTCCGCCTCCGACAAGGTCGAGACGATCGCTCCCGCCTTCCATCCGTCCTTCTCGCTTCGACAGCGAACGGCGATGCGAACGACCGGACGGACGTATTCGGTCGCGGGCGTCGTCACGCGACCGAACTGACGGTTCGAATCTCTCGGATCCGAAACCCATTCGACGACGCTCTCCGCCAGCTTCTCCGCTCGAACGGAGGAATAATCTTTCCCATGAATCTGATAACCCAGAGTCAGCGCTCGATTGATATCCTCTCGCGTTCCCCCTCCCGCGTCGATCCGCAGAATCGTCCGTCGTCGTTTCTCCGCATCCAGCTTCAGAGCCGATTCGGCGGCGGCGAGAAGATCCGGCAGCGCCGAATTCAATTGAACGCGACCCGGATAGAGCCGATCCGCGACGATCTCCTGATATCGCGTCGCCAGAACCCGGCCCAACTGGCGGCCCCGGCGATTCCTTTGTTTCGCGAAATAGCCTTTGGTCGCGAACTCCGCCTTTCTCCCGCAAGGCTGACCCGTCAAGTCGATATCGAGGATTTGGAACGCCTCGGAATAGTCATGCCGAAACCCTCGACCATGAGCTTGATATATTAAATCAATCGCCTCTTCGATCTCGCTCGCGTTCGCTTCCGTGCAAGCCGAAAGCGTCTCCTGGATGACCGACTGATCGGCGCAGCCTTCCATTCCGAACGATCGCTGAAGAACGGGATCCGCTCGCAATCGCTCGTTGATCTCGACGATGCCGCAGATGCCAGAAAGCAGACCGACATACGCTTGATAGAGCTTATCCGTCGGCGAATAGAGTATCTTCTTCTGAGCGATTTTCACCCTCTGGTGAATCGGATCGAACAGCTTCATCTCTCGTTGCTTCGCCGCGATCGCCGACAGACTCGCTCGCGATGCGTAAAAAGGATGGCTTTCCGTTTCGTTGAATTCTTCCATGGCGATGCTCCTCCCCTGATTTCTCCTCAAGCTATCAGGCTTAGAGTATCGCCTTTCTTTCTCTCTTTCCTCTCTTCTTTCGACGCTATTTTGGACGAAACTTAGGTAAATAAAATCACGCTCGCGTGAAACCCCCTCACCCTACCCTATCGTCGTGATGACCGGTCGCTTTTCCGCCCTCTCCCGCCGGGGGCGAGGGCGACGAATCGCTCCGTCACGCGAGCTAGCCCCTTCTCCCCTCGCGGGAGAAGGGGTTGGGGATAAGGGGGTTCCCGCATCGAACGCA
>JARLIE010000290.1 GCA_031291875.1 Minisyncoccota bacterium
GCCAGAGAACCAGGTGGTGCCGAGAGTCGTCACCGTATTCGAAGCATTCGCGACTGAGTTTAGACCGGTCCAGGTGTTGTTGTCGGTGAGGAGGGTTGAGGAAGCGGCGGTGATGGTGTTGGTAGTGTTGGCGTTGATGGTGGTGCCGTTGATGGTGGTGAGGGCGCCCGTGAGGAGGTTGCCGCCGATTGAGGTGGTAGCGACAATTTGGCCGTTTTGGTCGACACCAAGGAGCGAGCTCGAAAGTCCCGTATCCCAGATCGTGCCTGCACTCAAGAGCGTCGTGGAAGCTTGATTCAAGGACGTCTGAGTTCCCTGGACGGTAAAGTTGCCACCGATCGTGCCATTACCGGATGTTTGCAGCGTACCGGCCGCAGTGTTGAGGAGGCCGGCGCCAAGGCCTCCCGTGAAGTAGCCGTTACCGACTACCGAAAGATTTGTCACCGGCGAAGAAGTACCGATACCGAGGTTGCCCGATGAATTCAAGACGGTGGAAAGTCCGCCCCCTGGCGCATAAATATCCAAAATGTCCGCCGTTTGTCCGGCCGCCGGAACGATCGCGAAAGATGTGGTTGCCGAGCTGCCCGAGAGAACGGTGAACTTCGCGTATGGGGTTGTGGACGCGCCGACGACGACGACGTCGGTCGTGGTTGAGAGACTCACCTTTCCGATATTGTTCGTGGCCCAACCTCCAGCTGCCGACGCTCCCGAGACCGCAGAAATAGAACCACACGTAATGTTGCCCGAGCCGTCGGTTTGGAGGGCTTGAGAACCGACACAAGAAACGATGGACGAAAGTGCAAGTGAGTTGACGAAACGTCCGGCTCCATTGACATCTAATTTGTATTGCGGAGCGCCGGTACCGATACCGACGTTACCATTTTGAAGAACGTTGAACGCCGTGCCATTGATCGTTACACCTCCTGCAAATGTCGAGGTCGCAGTTGTGGAGGTAGCGGTCAGATAATTCACAGTTGGGCTCGTCGAAGCTGAGAGCGCGCCAGTGCCGCCTGCTGAGAAGAGCCATCCTTGACCGAAGGTCGTCGCGCCAGTGCCGCCGTGCGCGACGCCGAGTGTGCCACTGAGCAATGTCGCACCGATCGAAGTCGTCGCAACAAGCTGGTTGCTCGAGTTCAGCGAGAGCAGTGAGTTGGCAGCAACACTCGGGAACGTAATTGATGAACCGTTGGCACCGATCGTCGTGTTGCCGTTTTGGTCGATATTGAAAACCGTCGTAGTGGCGAAAGCCGAGGTCGAGGACGAAATGGTGAAGAGCGGTGTCGTGCCGCCATTGGTACCCGCAACAGAGAGTTTTGCCCAAGCCGAAGTAGTGCCGATGCCGAGACTGCCGTTCGAAGTGACGCGGTCCAGATCGACGTTATTGATTCTGAACGCAATGAATCCATTGGTTGGTGCATTTAGGTACGTGTTCGAACCATCGCCGAGGATCGAATAATTGCCTGCAGTCACCGCACTCGTCACATTTTTTGTGAAAGAAATTCCACTGAATCCCGTGTTGCCAGATAATTGGCCGATATTGACCACGCCCCCGGTGCCGCCTGCTTGGATGGCAAGCGAGGAATTAGTTGTTGATGTTCCAATTCCAATATTTCCACTCCCTTGTTGCAAAACGAGTTGGCTGCTGCCAATCGTAAATCCTTGGCCTGCAGCGATCGTTGTTGTGCCCGTCGTTGAGGTGAGCGAGAGCGGTTGGGTAAAGGTGTTTGCTCCGGTGAACGTATTGTTGTCACC
>JARLIE010000291.1 GCA_031291875.1 Minisyncoccota bacterium
ATCACCAAAATTCGCATTTACAATCAACAGTTATGACTATTTTCTTTCGGAAACAACCCCCCAAAGAGGGCGGAGACCTCACCTAATCGCGTTCATCTGCATCGTGCTTGCAAGGGCGGAAGCGACCGGCGAAGGGGCACACTCGTCCAGCTGCTCGTCCTCTACTCCATGCTGCCATCATGTGTTCCTACCCGGGTATCGTGTTGATTTGTGGCTGCGTCTGAAGAAAAGAGACGATCGCCACGTCGTCCGATGTCGCCCTTAGGCCGCTCGACTTCACTTAGCCGCGATTCGATTCGATTCGATTCGATGCGAGGCGCGCATCCGCAAGCCACGCGAGTGGAACGCGCGTGAGAGCGAGGTGAGCTGAGGGTGAGTGAGAGAGGGAGACGAGTGTCTGGAAGGAGTGTCGCCGGCGTGATCGATGGCGTGAGGCCGAGGCCGTGCGATGCGTCCTCAAGCGAGCCACAAGGGAGACACTCGAGCGAGTCTCGATCTACTCGACCAGACGCGGAATCCCGACGACGACCCGGACACCGATGCGCGCGACACTGCGAGCGAGAATGAGTAGACACGAGTAGGGCGCATCGACACACTCCCTCACTCGCTTCGACTTCCCTCCGAGTCGGAGGAGAGGAGGAGAGGATCGATGTGCCAAGCGAGCGGCATGGAATCCAAGATTCGAAGTCACGCCGCTGTGATGCGAATCACGAAGCACATGAGCCCCGGACTGTTCGCACGTTAGTGTCGACTGACGCACTCTCCTCCACTCTCTTCACACTTCCTCGCAGTCTCGCGTGCCGATTCAGTCCCACAGTCGCGCCTCCGAGATTTGACCCGCTCCAAAATTCGCCGCTTCCTCCTTCGCCTTGGTGATCACCTCTTTTCAATTCCGAATAGAGAATGGAGCTCAACGCTCTGACTCGATGGGAGTCGATCGGAAAGGATTTGTACAAGAGCGGTGCCGTCGGTCGCGATATCCAGCGTCTCAAAGCCCGCTCGAAACTCGTCGATGCTCATCGAACCGAGCGGAGTCAGACGCGGAATGAGGTGGAGGAGACGATCGAGGCAGAGGGCGGGACTCCGAGTCAGAGTCGAGTCGAGTTGACGGATCTTGAGCGTGAGGAGGCAGCGATACTCGCGAAGTGGCGCTCACTGCGTGAGAAGGGCAAGAAGCTGCGCGTGGAGGAGGATCAGCTGGAGGCGGAAGTCGTTTCAGATCTACCGGCCTCGAAGGATATCTTTCCGCCTGGTCACGCGCCGTGGGTCTATTTCGCATATCGCAGCATTCGACGATTCTTCAAAGGTTTCGCTTTC
>JARLIE010000292.1 GCA_031291875.1 Minisyncoccota bacterium
ATTCCTGGAAGGGGTTTTCGCCTTTTTGCACGAGAGGTACGCCGAACGATTTCTGCTCGGTGTGTATCTGTCGGGTCTGCGTGGCGAACTTGAAGACGCCGCTGAATTGGCGCGCCTCAAGGGATTGGAGTGGCGCCTCGAGGTGGTTGATGGGTCGTCGGCTTATGAGCGCAGCCGAATTGAGGATTATTTCGCATCGTGGGATTGGCCGCTCGCGCTTTTGGAAGAACGCCTGAGCGACGCGGTTTTGGCTGAGCGGTTTAAGCCGTTTTAGCCAACGAATAGTGACTCTGACCAAGGTCAAAAGCGCATGCGGGACCCGCGTGCGAACCAGTCCCGCATTGAGTCCAGCGCCGTTTCCGGGTTCGAAAACCGCTTGCGTTTTGACTGTAATTGCGCGGGTATGTTTTGGCGATCAAGCTAAAAAATTCCGAAAACCCCATCCGGCAACGCAGATTAAACGGTGGGTTGGTTTTCGTGAAAACATAGCGACGCATGATTATTGAAAACGAGCGGAGGTTTTCAAAACGCGAAGAAATCGTTTTTTGTTGGTTACATGATTATGGCGATGTCGACGAAAAAAAAATCGATATGGTGCCACTTGACCTTTAAAATATTGTCTGATCGAATTAGTGATCGACAAAAGTTGGAGTGCGTTCAGAATGAGTACCAATCCGAAATTACATACCGAGGTCTCCACGGCGGCGCTGATCGCAGCGACGAATTTTATCTTTGGGACGAAGCCTGGCGGCCAGGGCAAGACCCTCGCGGTCCACCTCGCCGCCAACGCAGCTTCAACGACCGGACGATCGCTGAAGCTGGTTTCAGTGGATTCTGTCGATGACGGTCCATCGAAATCGGGGTCAAAGCTCGCGTCGATCCTGACGGGTGTCCAAGAAATCTCGGTGTCGCCGAAACTGGCGCAGGTCGTCGCTCAAGGCTCGACCGCGCTCGCTCACTGGGACACGCTGGGTGAGGTGTTGGCGCGAGGCGGCGCGCTGATTGATGTCGGCGGAAACGTGCTGCAGTCTATCTTCGCCTGGGCTCGCCATTC
>JARLIE010000293.1 GCA_031291875.1 Minisyncoccota bacterium
AAAGACGAATCAGAATGTCTAATCGGACGACTAACTTCGATTCCTACCGGTCAAGTACTTAGCGTAACCTATTGATTTTAATGGTGCCAGGGGCGGAATCACATTGTCTCGTAAGTTGTTTGAAACAAATAGGTTATTAAGAACGCAAGAAAATTGTGCACGCGACGAGTCCGAATTCCCTAGTGGCGACGGTATGATTCAGAATCGCCTCCTCATGGTTGCGTCGCCGCAACCGAGAGTAGCGCGAAGGACGACGCGCCGGAAGCACGACTACGGCCGGCGCAATTCCTGCGAGCCGGCAAAAATGCCGATGACGATAAGCGTGTCGCTCGTGCGATCAATTTCGTAGACGATGACATACGAACTTCCGCTCACGACCCACTCAAGCGTGTCCTTCGCTCGGCCAGTATGCCCGATGTTGGGCATTCGACCCAAGCGCTCGATAGCCTGGAAAATTCGTTCGAGCATTGCCGCTGCGGCGTCGGGACTGTCGTTTGCAATCCAGACATAGGTCGCTGCGAGATCGCCGAGCGAGGCATCGTCGATGACAACCTTCATGCGCGACGGATGGAGAAATGCTCCCTCGCTTGTTCGATCGTGATGAATTTCCGGTGCGAAGCGCTACGTCGCCGCTCGACCTGATCGACTTGGCTCTCTGAGATCGAAACGGGTTTGGAATCCTGTTCTTCCATGTCGATGAGAACGCGCGCCGCGTCTTCTTGGCGCTCTGCCGGCCAAGCATCGATGCGATCCAAAATGTCCTTGAGTGTCTTACTTACCATATCTGTATTATAGCATATTGCCGGTTTTCCGCCTGTCCGCGCCGCAGCGACGGAGCACGGCCAGCCCTGGCATGTCGCGACCTGTCGCGGGAGGCCGCGGGCGGTGTATGCTGCGGGACATGAGTCTTGATCGCGAGAAGCTAATACAGCGCGCGAAGACCGCCACGCGGGAGTCGAAATCTCTAGATTTTAAGCGAGAGTTTGATCCCGATTCAGGCGGCTG
>JARLIE010000294.1 GCA_031291875.1 Minisyncoccota bacterium
ACATGGGCCGTAACTACACCAGAACAATGCAGCAAGCTCGCACGCAGCATGCCGCATCGCATCAAGCAAGTTATTGAGCGAAAGGGTGCATACACGGACTATTAATGCTGTTTGATAAGGGACTTTTGCGGATGGTTGGCAAAACAAAGAGATCGGCGATAGAGGGAGGTTGAACAGTGATGATAAGAGGCAAAAGAATGCGAAAAAAAAGAGAAAAGAAAGCGCAAAAGGTTAAACCCAAAATTTACAAAAGAAGAATGTTCGAATGCGTCCGCCGGGAATCGAACCCGGATCAAGACGTTGGCAACGTCCCATTCGAACCATTGAACTACGGACGCAATAACTTGGAGATGAGATTGAATCCAGAGCATTTTGTCAACAAAAATCGTACAAAAAGTGCTCTGTCTTCCGACTTGTTTCACTTTTTTTCGCCTTCAACGAGGATTCAGATTGCTCAAGCCCTCACACTCATTGACTCGGCTTGGTACCAATGA
This sequence comes from Minisyncoccota bacterium, assembly GCA_031291875.1. Classification (GTDB taxonomy): domain Bacteria; phylum Patescibacteriota; class Minisyncoccia; order Phycocordibacterales; family UBA2100; genus UBA10103. The sequence goes on from JARLIE010000294.1 coordinate 495, forward strand.
TCTCCAACGCTGGGAATCGGTGGAGGTCATCTGCATCCACGCAAACGACGCAAACGACGCAAGACGTGGTAGATCTGCAAAGCTTGCCTGTTTGCCAGTGACGCACGATCGGCATGCAAAGCTTTTCGGCCTGCCCTGCAGCCCTTCCAACGACATCGAACTTCGAATTTGGTGCGTTTGTATGCACGAGATGCGTCGCAAAATGCGCATGGCATCGCAAAAACAGCGCGCGATCTTCATCATCTCGCTCCATGCTCTTGCTCCTGCTGCTCTTGATCGGGTGATTGCGAGTCCTCCGAAGACGCTCGCTCGATCTCCGCCTCAGTTGTAGCAGTCGCAGCGTCGACCTGCATCTGAATACTCCGCGCCTCATTCGGTGTCGTGATCGCATTCGCGGCGAGTGTCGCGGCAGATTGGACCGCATGCTCCACGGCATCTTTCGCCTTCGTGCCGGCATCCTTCGCCTTCGAGACTGCATCGCGTACGAGCGGCTTTGCAGCGGCGGCAGAAGTCGAGACGAGCTTCGCGACATTGCCGGCGAGTTGATTCGCAGAATCGGCCGCACCGGCGAGGGCGAGACCGACAGTGGCGCTGAGAGAAGTGGTGGAGGAGGAAGCAGGACCTAGTGAGACGTCATCACTCAGCGCGGGTGATGGACGAGTCGGTGGCGGCACTCGCTCAGCCGGCACGGCGTTCAACATCGCAATGTGCAGGCCGTGGAGGCTCGCTTTCATCTCCTCGCCCGGTCTCGGTTGCGGCTGGGTAAAATCGCGATGCTCTTTCGCCGTCAATGGCGGTGGTGGTGGCTCCTTCTGTACGACGCCGCTATGCGCTCTTCGAATCGCACGAATCTCCTGCGCCTTGATGAGTATGCGCTGAATATCGAGACCTTGACCTGCCGCCTGGAGTTGCTTCAGCGCCATGGAGAAGTCCGCTTCGAGGAGAGGTCGCTTGAGCATGATCAACATCGCACAACAGACATCATTCAAGAATTCGACGATCAGCTTCTTCGACGTCGGATCCTGTGCCTCAGTCGAGGAAGCGGCACCAGCGGCAATGG
>JARLIE010000295.1 GCA_031291875.1 Minisyncoccota bacterium
CGCTCTTTCGCAATACGATCAAGAGCCGGGCATCGGCCCCTCGGACCTTCACTTTGGACGGTTTGCGGTATCGCAACGCGTTGAGTGCGAAATGAAGGCCAATGGTGAACTGAGGCATGTATCGCGTAGTTCATCTGGATGATCATGAGGTCGAGCGAGATCGCGCGACGAAACACATTCTGCCCTAGTACCCAGAATCGCTGGAACGACGTAAGCGGCAAAGCTGACAAGTGGCTGACATGATTCGCGATTTTCGATCGCCCCCTGACTCGCGCTTCAGTGAAAGTGGGTACTAGGGTCAAAACCCAATAATCGGCTTGCCGAATCAGTTCCTCCGCGATTCTCTGCCGTCCGATCATGCTGGAGGGGCCGTGAGCCGCAATCTGTTTTGGCTGACCGACGAACAATGGGCGAAGATCGCACCGCTGTTGCCAACCGACGTACGAGGCAAGGCCCGGGTGGATGATCGACGAGTGATAAGTGGCATCCTCCATATATTGAAGAGCGGCTGCCGGTGGTGCGATTGTCCGGCTGAGTACGGCCCCTCGACAACGATCTACAATCGCTTCGTGCGCTGGGCGAAACGCGGAGTGTGGGAAAGGATGTTCCAGGAATTGTCGCGTCGGGGCCGCTCGACCGAGACACAAATGATCGACTCCACGCACATCAAGGCGCATCGCTCGGCGGCGGGTGGAAAAGGGGGGAGCAAAATCAGGCGATCGGACGCTCGCGTGGCGGGCGCAATACGAAAATACATGCTGTCGCTGATGCCAAAGGACGTCTTCTTTCCCTCAAACTGACAGACGGCTCGGCACATGATTGCCCGATGGCCCGGCCGCTCATCAGTTCGGGTAAGGTCGCGAAAAAGCTACTCGGAGACAAAGCTTACGACAGCGCGGAACTGAGACGATGGCTGCGCGGGCGTGGCACCAATTGCGTTATTCCGAACCGATCGAACCGGAAGCAGCCGTTCAGTTTCAGCAAGAAGGCGTACAGGGAAAGACACCGTATTGAAAACGCCTTTTGCAGGCTGAAGGACTTCCGGCGCATCGCCACACGATACGACAGGCTCGCGCGCAACTTCCTCGCATCGATCCATCTCGCGGCCACTATCGTTTGGTGGATTTTATGAGTCTTGGCCCTAGTATATCGCTTTGCCTGGATCACGATTTTCCCGCCACGAAGCGGATCAGGGTCGAATGCGACCGCATCAACGCCCCAATC
>JARLIE010000296.1 GCA_031291875.1 Minisyncoccota bacterium
ATGGTTGGTCCGGTCGATCAGCACCAATTCGACGTCGTATTTGACGAGACGATGGGCCGCCTCGAGCCCGCCGAATCCGCAGCCCACGATGACGACCGTCGGCTTGCGCCCATCGAAGCGGGGGAAGAGATTGGGGCCATTGTCGTATGGCATAATTTTCTACCTTAGTGCCGATCGGCTTGCGCTTCTGGTTTCGTCAAAAATTCTGATCGCATTGACCGCTGCTTTGAGAAGGCAGATGGCCCGCCCTGAAATTGTGAGAAGCAAGAGCCTGGCATTCCACGTCTTCATCGCCCCATAGCGCCTAAAATATTTTCTCAGATCCGTTCAGACTCTGGATTGTGGAGCGAGCGCCCTTTCCCAGGGTTTGTTGTCGGCAAGCTTGAAAGTTCTCGAACGGGTTGTTCGGGCATGTCGCGGAAAAAGTCGTGTCCGGTCAAAACTGGCAGTGTCTGACCGATTCGCGCAACGAAAAAATCGCGATTTTCCACGCTTCGTCCATTTGGCACCAATGCTTTATAAACAGACGAGAAGCCGGCGTTTTGTATCGCTCGCACAAGCGACCGCTCGGTAAAGAAAAATACGTTCTTGTCCCTCGTAGACGACCAGGCGGCGCCCTCGACAGTTTCCGGGTTAAATTCGCTTTCCGTAAATTCGACGTAGGATTCGCCGTAATACGTAACGCCGTTCACAACGGCTCTCTCATCGAAATTTAATGCGTAACAGGTTTCGATAATCGCCACTTGCGCGGTTAGGGCCTTGATAAGCGACAACAGTTTGAAAGCATGGTTTACGTTGAGATGGTAAAAGAGGCCGGCGCAAAAAACGCCATCGAATTTTCCCAGGGAGTCCGGCTGAATATCCGATACGTCAACCTGTAAAAACGTTATTGGCAGCTTGAGAACCTGCGCCGCAAATCGCGCTTTTTCGATGTTGGCTTCACGAGCATCGACGCTTACGACCGTCGCGCCATGTCGCGCGAACTCGACGCTGAATTTCCCTTCCAAACAACCCATGTCGAGGATTCTTTTTCCTTTTAAAGATCCTCCAAGTTGATCGGAAAATACTTGGACGGCGGTGCGCAAGCGTGCTCGATTGCTCGGGTCCTCGTCATATCCACCCGTGAACACGCCGTGGCCGAGATCAATCTGTTCAGCGGTCCACGCGCCCCATTTTGCAACAATTTCAGCTTTCGCGGCTTCAATTTTGGACGCGGTGTTAAATATGGACGCGGTTTTAAACATGGGCACTCTCGATTGCCTCCGCGGACGGCAGTAGCCAATATTTCGCAGAAAATCATAGGGATGTTACCGAAGCGCGTATACGGGAACTCGGAGATTTCCGCAAGGCGCGAAGAGGAACTATGGCGCATTCTGAAGGTGCATACGCCTCGGCTTCTATTTTACGAACGGATGGTGTCGCGGCGACCAGTCTAGGATATCGAATCCCGCAAGTTGCTTAAGAGCGACGAGCCGCGCTAATAGAGGACACTTTCTCGCGTAGTTCTACCGTAGGGTTGACTGCGTGGTTATTGAGGCTTGGGACTAAATCGAAAAGTAGCCCGATGCTTCGCGGGATAGCCAATGCGGCAGGTCCCGAAGCATTGAAATGGTTCGCCCGAAAGCGGGAGGCCGCGAACGCTTGGCCCGTGATATGAACTGGTGGGATTTAACGGGGAATGCCATGCGAGTCGGTCTGTTCGTGCCGTGTTACATCGATGCCTTCTTCCCTCGGGTGGGGATCGCGACGCTTGAGCTTCTCGAGCGGTTCGATCTCGATGTCGATTATCCCTTTGATCAGACCTGCTGCGGCCAGCCGATGGCCAATAGCGGCTGTCAGGCCGAGGCGGCGGCAACGGAGCGGCTTTTCGTCGCGAATTTTCGTGATTATGATTATGTCGTGTGCCCCTCCGGCAGCTGCGTCCACCATGTCCGCTCGAAATTCGACGCGATCGAACAAACCCCCGATGTGACGGCGGTGCGGAGCAAGACCTTCGAACTCGTCGAGTTTCTGCACGATATCTTGAAGGTCGAAGCGTTTCCCTGGGCCTCGTTTCCGCACAAAGTCGGGTTGCACAAC
>JARLIE010000297.1 GCA_031291875.1 Minisyncoccota bacterium
AAACGCTCGTTCGAATACGGCTGCTTGAGTCGTATTTGCTCGACAATGCCGTTCCGATCCGCAAACACACCCGTCGTCCCGTTAATCATCAAATCGGAGATTGACGGATCGAGCAATAGCTCGCGCAACTCCTCGGGAAAGAACGGCAATATCAGTTCGTAGCTCACTGATTTTCCTCCTGCCCCTTGCTTGCGGCCACAACGACGAATATGAGCTTGACATCATATGAGTTCCAGCGCATTATGTATGCGTGGCTTACGAAATTCGTGCAACGGTTGAGTTTCGAGAATGGATGCAGACCCTTTCTCGGGAAGAACGGCAATCGTTCGATACGGCTGTGAACCTTCTCAAGGAAAGAGGCCCGATGCTCGGTCGGCCTTATGTCGATACTGTCAAGGGATCGGCGTTTCCCAACATGAAGGAACTGCGCACCGCACACGACAAACATATGGCGCTTCGCGCATTCTTTGCCTTCGATCCCAGACGTTCCGCCATCCTGCTCATCGGTGGCGACAAACATGCTCGGCGCGGCTTTTATGAGAAGTTGATTCGCGAAGCCGATGAACTTTACCGCGACCACCTGCGCACGCTGAAGAAGTAGGCGCAAACCTGCCCCTGCATCCAACACGCGAGAAAGGACACTATGGCAAACAAGACGCTCTCCTACGACAGCATCGCTGACGAGCTGATGACCAAGGCCAGCCGCGCCCGCGCAAAAAAGCGCGCCGACGCCATTCTCAAACGCATGACACTCGATGAACTGCGTAAGGATCGCAAGATGACTCAGGGAAAACTCGCGCTCGCCATGAAGATCGAACAAAGCGAAGTTTCTCGACTCGAGAAACGCGCCGAAGTCAAACTCGGAACACTGCGCAACTACGTCAGCGCCCTCGGCGGACACATCGAAATTCGCGCCGTCTTCCCAGACAAAAACGTTGAGCTCTCGCTCGCGGAATAGCGCTGCCCCAAAGGACTGCCGCAACGCGCACTCACCCGCACAAGGACGGCTCATTGGTTCCGCCTGGCAAGCCCGCTCGGAGGGAGTTTTGCGCGCCTGGGTTGACATAGCAAGTCTCATCGCACCGTTCCCTTTTCCGCGGCAGCGACGGTTCCGGGCGCAATGGGGTCGACAGAGACTCGGTTTTCGTGGAACTCGGTGATGGTCAAACCAAGGGGATTGATGAACTCGTATTGGGGATAAATTCTTGACTGGTCGCTAACCTGTTTGGGATTGAGATAGTAGGTGATGCTAAGCATCCAATGCTCTGTGCGGGGCTCGCGGGAATTCTGTGCAGAATAGAACCGGTCCACGTTCATCAGGGCCGTTCCCCGGGCAATGCGGGTGCCCTGTACCGTCTCTTCTGACATCGATGTGATAGTCACGTTCTGGACGGCAACATCGCTCGATTCGATCTGGCCTGCCGTGACCTGTGAAACCAAGTGATTCTGGTTGTCGTCGGCCATGAGGCGCGACGCCAACGCCTGCGACAAAAAGTAGTAGTTGAGCGGATATTTCTTGGCGATAGCGTCGCGGTTAACTGTATAGCGGTAGTTGGCCCAGTCAGTGAGATACGTGCGCACTTCGCCCTCGCGCGGGCTGTAGTTGAGGTCGCTGTATTGGATTGCTTGCGCGCGCCCCATCTGGTCGATGCGGATGTAGCGATTGGCAATTGGGCGGCGAGC
>JARLIE010000298.1 GCA_031291875.1 Minisyncoccota bacterium
AATGGCTGGCTGCCCGATATGCAGAACGTCGCAGAGGAAATCGCCTCGACGTTCGGCGAACCGTTAAAACTCATTCCGTGCGACCGACGCCCCAACTGTCAAGCGAGGGCGGACCCGTCGAACGCCGTCGAGGTTCAGGGCGTGTTTTCGTGGCGCGCGAAAATGGTCTTCAAACTGAACAACGGCACGTCGAGCGGGCAGGACGGACTAGCCGAGAGCCGGGAGCCCATCGCCAGCTTCCCGCGCGCCGCGCTGCCCTGGGCTGTCCGGCTCGGCGATCAGGTTGAGCGGCTATGCGGCGGAAATCTTTTTGAGGTGAAATCGGCTGAGCCGGACGGGGTGAGCATGATCGTGTTGAAGCTGTTGCAACTTGGCAGATCGAACCAGTAGGAATTTCAAAAATGGCTTCTCCCATTCACGCTCGCGCCAGGCCGAAAGGCGCGCCGGAATTGTCGCACGATATACCCGTCGCGCTCCTGCCGGCGCTGGCACAATTCCGCCAGGCGCGAAACACGTTCGACGTTTTCGAGCTGTCCGAGGAAGTGCCGGACCACCTGTTAGCGCAGCTCGCCGCGCACGTTGCATCGCGATCAATTTATGATCGCGAGCACGTCAAGGAGTTGCTTCGCATCGTTGGCTTTGGACAGCTCGCGAAGCATGTCGGGCACCAACGCGCACGCGGATTGACGGCCAGGTTTTTCGAGCAGCCGAACGTCAGTTTCGTTTGAGACGCTTCCTTTTGTCGTGACATGCACGTGTGCGGCGGCACCCTTGTCACGACAAAAAATCTTGTGTTGACAATAACTTAGCTGACGTCATAGCTTTGCCTTGGCTGAACTGATTTGGGGATGACCGATGCGATTGATTGCTACCCGCCGTTACGACATTGACGAATTTTGGGATACACAAAAGCTCTACTGCGTCGGGACGAGCTACGCGTTACACCATAAGAGCGACGACCCGGACGAGGCGGAAAGCTGGACGATTTATAGCGTGGATGCGGCGCGCCAATGGCTTGCGGAATGCCCGGAGCAACTTGTCGTGTGCGGGTCTGTTTGAACGGATCAAATCAACGCTTGATCCGTTCGACATGAAAGCCTTCACCCAAACACGTCGTCGTCTCCGTCGCTCGCGGCAAATCGGCATCGTCCTTGACGTCTTGCAACCTCAACGGGCCAGCCGTCTGAGTGCAGGCGGTAAGCTTGAAGGTCACTTTTACCTGACACTTCGGTAACTGCGCTGCATCCGCCGATCCGCATTGCGTCTCAAGATAAGATGCGGATTTTTTATCGATTTGATTTCTTTGCGCGTTGACGAATAAAACATGCACTTGGGATGTTGTGAATGAGTTCATGAAAACGTATTGATTGCCATCATAATGCGCTGCCGACGAAACAACGATAGCCTTAGTTCCATACCAATCGGGAGCGTTTGCCCCCGTTAGTATGATGTCTTTAGGCTCAATGGTCTGAACGTCAGATTTTGCGAGAGTTGGCGTTACCGAAAGCAGGAAAAACAACGTCCATAATCTGTTGCGCATAACACTTCCCACAAATTATTGTTCGCGTCAGTCAAAACCACAGCGAGCGTTGGACAGAAATTGTTTTTTGAACGCCCCCAGCGCTCGGGTGGATTAGAACATCACCGTGTCGGATCGCGTATAGATCGCTCCAAGAATATTTTATTTTCCGCACAATTTTGAACAATCGTGTACAGAACTTTATCGATGCATTTCAGATAGTCTTTCAATATAATTACCGTGTACCCGTCCGTTTTAGTTTTTATGAATATGACAGGATCTACTTTTCTCTGGGCAAAAGACTGTTTTATGTATCTAGCGGCAGCGTCAATGCGATCTTCGCTACAAAACATTGCCAGGTTCAGTTTGTCATTAAATATACGAATAAACGTAGCGTGGATAATCCTGCTTACAATATTATAAACGTTTCCAGATCCGGCCTTGCACGGAACAGATATAGATTTAGCAAACGGCTCGACGTCGCACATTTCTATCATCTGGCGCACAGAAATAGAAAGATCAACAACGTCTCCATGTGCAAGCGCCTCATCGAACGCGAACAGTTCATTCTCGAAGGTGGAATCGTCTATAGCGCGGTAATGAGCCAAACGCACTAGGGACGTCATAGCTTTCTCGTATAGGGATATTATGATTCCCTCGTCAACATATCCGACTTTATTTGACAAAGACATAGAAACCCCTGAAGTAAAATGGCTTCAGAATTGACGTAATAGGCGCCGACGTCGGGCGTCAAGCGGGCGCTTCAACGTCTTCCATTTCGATAATTTCTTCCAGCAACATTGAAGTTACTTGACTATCTTTATTCCTAAAATACCGAACCTTCGCTTCAATAGCGTCAACGTCGATCGCCGCAAGAACTTTCCTTCTAAGACGCTTTCTTAGGCCAATTGGAACGGAGAAAGAAATTCGTTTAATATCGAGAGTGTTGTCGTCGCACTTCCCAGCACCCATATCTCTATCGTAAGCAAAAACTCGAAGTTCTGCGTCAGACACGTTTTGATCCAGATCGCGACTGTTCAGATCACGCAAAGATTGTTCATCAAACGTAGCAAATTTTTCTTTGTCCGCGCCTGCTATAAAGCTTACATTGGTCGCCGACCTGCGCAAGGGCAACCCTACCTCCGCCAATTGGGGGC
>JARLIE010000006.1 GCA_031291875.1 Minisyncoccota bacterium
AAATCGAACTTGCCTTGCGCGGGCTCGAACGAATCCCAGGAAAGATCTCCGATGCGCGCGACATTAAAACCCGCCTGCTTCATGATGGCGATATCGCCGTCGATTTCTTCGGGAGTGCGGTCGATCGGCTGATAACACGTACCGACAAAGAGTTGCCCAGGGCCTGGCCACTTGGGATGAGCCGGGATGTCCTGTGCTGCGCACGAGAAACTCAAGAGGCCGATAATAAAGAGGGATGCAAAGTGGCTGAAGGACAAATGCCTTCTTTCTTCTTGACGATTTGCTGGATGACCTACGTTTTCCATAAACCCTTTCACACAAAAGACCAGTGCCGATCGTTCAATTGCCGCCGTCAGTGCGCCTGAGCCTCACTAGCACAATGTCATTGCTGTTCATTGGTAGTGTTACCTCCGCCGTGCCATCGGCTCCGCTCTCAATGATCTTGTCCGTTTCTGCTGCATCTCGGGTAAGCTTGGCGAGTTGCTCAATCTGTGGAGGCTGCAAGTCTTTGGGAGAGCCCATCTCAAGGTACGCTGTATAGGCATCATTTGCGTGATAACCGGTCCGATACACCTCCAGGCGACAAGCAGTGTTGGGACGCAAATGGACAAACTGCAAATGCACCTTTGGTGCCGGATGCGCAGGAATGATCTTGGTGAAGAAGGATCGATTACTTACCTGCTGATCCGGCTGCTCGAAATCCCAGATCACTGCAGCGAGGTTTCCGTCTTTTGTCGATAACATTGCTTGTGAATCGCTTGTGGCAATGCTTTCTCCTTCGAGAGCGTGAAGATACTTGTATGCAAAATAGGCCGGCTTGCGAATTCCCTGTGGGTTGAGGAGCCCGAATCCTCCTTGAAAAGCCGCGGTCGGAGGTCCGGGTTCTTCAAATAGATCGGTATACGTCCAGTAACTCATACCCTGCACCAGCCCGCGACTTTCGATGAGCTTGGTCAGGATGTAAGGTGCGCCGATGTAGGAATCGTGCACCGAGTCACGCGGCGTATAACTTGTGCTCCACTCGGTGAAATACAGTGGGAGGTCCGGAAATGGCGAAGCGGAAATCTGCTCGCGAACATGCCTTATGTCCCCGACGATCGCATTGGGGGAAGGGTCCAGCTTAGTATCGGCTTTGCCATTTTCATCGAGGAAGCCACCTTGGACGCCATACGTGTGCGTAGTGACGAAATCGACAGCAGCGCCGCTCTGCTTGACGTGAGCGAGGAATTCCGGCACCCACGCTGCTCCGGCAGTGCTCGGTCCTCCGACCCGCAACGCCGGGTCGACGGATTTGATCGTTTTCGCTGTTAGATCGTAGAGCTCGAAGTAGGCCTTCCGATCGCCGCCTTCCCAGAAGCCTGAAAGATTGGGCTCATTCCACACTTCGAAAAACCAGGTCCGCACTTCGTCTTTTCCATACCGTTGCTCGATATGCCGGACAAACGCATCGACAAGGTCGCGCCACCCTTCAGGTCTCGGGTGAGAGGTGTTTCCGTGCCAATAGAAGATGTTGTTTTCGGACGTTGCGAGGGCCTTCGGCGTGAAGCCGAGTTCGACAAACGGCCGGATGTGCCTGGCAAGCAGATCGTCGTATAACCGGTCGATCTTCGACCAGTTGTATACCGTCTTTCCGTCTTGAATTCGCACTGTCCCCAGCGCGTCGTGAAAGATCGCGTGAAATCGTATGTAGCGAAAACCTAGTTCATCCACGGCAAGCTTGAGCTGCGCCTGACTATCATCGCGAATCAGCGTGCCAGGATAGTCGGAGCCGACTGATAAGTCGAAGAAACGATCAACCGGCCCCGTTGTCTTTTCGAGATCCACGACAAGATACCGCGTAGATGACTGAGGCGATTGCGCGCCAATGGATACCGCGAAGAAGAGTGTGAAGATACTAAGATGAAAAGTCGCGAATCGACACCGGGCTGAGCTGACCATGAGGTATATTTTCCTGTACGGAGGAGCCTGATGAAGTATGAGCTAGCATAGCTTCCGGTAACAGACCGATCAAACTTCTGTCCGCAGTCTGGCGCCCGCCGGAATGCGGACAAAAAGCGCGGATGAAGTGGAGAAGGCCGGACCCGTTATAACAGGAGCCCGGCCTCTCGCGCTACCAGCTCAGCTTGGCTGACAGTTGAATATACCGCGGTGCGTTGGTTGGCCCACTGGATCCTTTCCCAATGGTTCCGAAGTCAATGCTGGTTGGATCGACATTGTAGCTTTCGTCCCAGGTCGCGTGATTGAATGCATTGATGAGATCGGCGCGAATTTGCACGTTCGCCCCGTTCCCGAGGAAAACCCTGGAGGCCTCGGGAATGCCGAAATTCTTGGAGAGTGCCGCGTCGAATCTGTATGCGCCGGGTTGACGGACGCCGAAATCGATATTGTTCCTTCCCACCGCGTACGAATTCGGCGATCGTACAAACTCGATGCTCGAGCAACCGGCTGCGGTGGCAGCGGGGCTGGGAATAATATTGCCCGTAT
>JARLIE010000299.1 GCA_031291875.1 Minisyncoccota bacterium
AATGTAACAGGACTATGTCTGTCCTATTATCGTATCATGTCCTTGCTTGCTGTGCATGTGACTCTGCTGGAATCAGTCACTGCTCAAGGACGCAGTCAAGACGCGCTCGCCAAAAGAGCCGTTCGCTCGCGCTTCGCCCTGTTCGCACTCTTCGATCGCTCGCTCTTCGCTCGCTGAGACATACACGCCTACCCACGCTTCGCCTCCCACGCACGACCTCCTGACAGTCCTCGGACACGCGCCCCGAGCCTGTCACACGGTGGGTGTCTTGAGGTGTCGGCGGTCGCGGTGTTGAGTCTGGTATCGACTTGAGTCGACTGACGTGAACACGAGTGGTCTTACCTGAGAGTTTTCCATCCTTGTCCACAAGGCGGAGTTCATAGGTAACAGGGCCGAGTCGGCGGAGGATGAGATATGGACCCAGCCATTGTCCTCCATCGGGACGATGTCCGATTCGGCCGCCCTTCGAGTTCTTGAGGTACACTTGACTTCCCGGTTGATACACGTGGACGACGGCTTTCCGTGCGTTCTCATCGAGTAGCTCGAGCTTCTTCTCATCCGCAAGTGTCTGGATGATCTGCCAGGCGAGGTCGAGGTCGAATCTGAGGCGCGCTGCGTATTCTTGCTGTGGGTCATCTCCTGCGATTTCGGTTTCGACCGGTGCTGGCCAGAATGGAGGCTGAGCTGTGCGACCGAAGACTGCTTCAAATGGAGTCATCTGCGTGGAATCGACAACACTGGTATTGTAGGCATAGACTGCAAGTGGGAGGATTTCCGCCCATCGTGTTTGCTTCTGTGTCCGTACGGTGAGGATGTTGAGGATCTGCTTGATGGTGCCGTTGAATCGCTCGACGATGCCATTACTTTGCGGGTGGTATGCGGAGATGAAGATGCGCTCGATTTGAGTCATTTTCGAGATCGGATTCAGTAGTGCATTCTTATACTCGGTACCATTGTCCGAGAGTAGTACGCGCGGGCATCCATAGCGGATGATGACGGCATTTACCAAGGCTCTCGCGACGGCTTCTGCATCAACGCGGTAGGCTGGTACCGTGATGGCGAAGCGAGTGAAGTGGCACGCGAAGATGATGACGAATTTGTAGTCTTCAGATTGAATGAGTGGGCCGATGGTATCCACAGTGCCAAACTTGGTGATAATCGGCGTGTGTTTATCGTTCTCGTTTTCGGCGCGGCCGAAAACATGGACGAAAAAAGCAATCATCGTGTTTTCGGCGTCGAGAACCGAAAACGCGGGGCGAAAAACACAAGCAACGAAAAACACAGACGCCAAAAAACGCAAACGACGAAAAACACGACGAAAACACGATGGTGCACGTCAACTCACT
>JARLIE010000300.1 GCA_031291875.1 Minisyncoccota bacterium
CGGGGTATTTTTAGGGCGGCGGGGTATTTTCGCCCCCCCCGGCGCTGTGCTATTGTTTGCTAGATGAAGACTTACGACCACACGAAAATTGAGAAAAAATGGCAGGAAGCCTGGTCAAAATCGAAGATCTACGAAACCAAAGATTCTGTTTCTGACACTTCCTCTGCGGCGGCCAAGAAAGAAAATTTCTATCTTTTGGTCGAATTTCCCTACCCCTCGGGCAATCTCCATGTCGGCCACTGGTACTCCTTTGCGGTGCCGGATATTCTCGCTCGCACCCTCAAAATGGAAGGGAAGAATGTGCTCTATCCAATCGGTTTCGACGCGTTCGGTTTGCCGGCCGAAAACGCCGCAATCAAAAACAAGGTCAATCCCCGCGAGTGGACCGAATCGAATATGGCCTACATGCGCGAGCAGCTCCGCTCAATGGGCGCCTCGTTCGACTGGTCGCGTGAGGTTGTGACGTGCCATCCCGATTACTATCGCTGGACGCAATGGCTTTTCTTGCAGCTCTTCAAGGCGAATCTCGCGTATCGCAAGGAGACGATGGTCAACTGGTGCCCAAACGACAAAACCGTGCTCGCTAACGAGCAGGTCGTTGATGGCAAATGCGAACGCTGTGGCCACGAAGTCGTACAAAAGGAAATGCTGCAATGGAACATCAAGATTACTGAGTATGCCGATCGCCTCGTCGACGATCTCGAAAAACTCGACTGGCCCGAGCCGATCAAAGAATCACAGCGCAACTGGATCGGCAAAAGCGAGGGTGCAGAGATTGATTTTTCTCTTGATTTTGGAGAGGAAAAAGTAAATGCCCGGACGGATGCCGATGGCAAGCGAGCGCATATCACTGTCTTCACGACTCGTCCGGATACGCTCTTTGGCGCAACCTATCTTGTGCTCGCGCCTGAGCACCCATGGGTCACGCTCACGCTGCAACACAAAGCCATTTTGAAAAATAACGAGGAGGTCGCTGTCTACGTCGAACAGACGTCCAAGAAAACAGAACTCGAACGACAGCAAGAGACGAAAGAGAAAACTGGCGTAAAGCTCGAGGGGGTTGTTGCGGTCAATCCCGCAACGGGCGAAAAAATTCCATTGTACGTCGCTGATTACGTTCTCGCGGGGTACGGCACTGGCGCAATCATGGCGGTGCCCGCGCATGATGAACGAGACAGAGCGTTCGCCGAAAAATTTGGTTTGCCCATCAGGGAGGTGGTTTCAGATGATCGTAAACTCATGCATTCGGGAGAATACGATGACCTATCGATTGAAGAAGGCAAAAAGAAAATCACCGAAGTCTTCGGTCGCCGCAAAACCACCTACAAACTTCGCGATTGGATCGTTTCGCGCCAGCGCTATTGGGGCGTACCGATTCCTATAATCCACTGCCCAAGCTGCGGCAGTGTTGCTGTACCCGACAACCAGCTGCCGGTATTGTTGCCTGAAACAGACGATTATTTGCCCGACGGAAAAGGCAAATCGCCGCTCGCCAAAGTTGAGTCGTTTGTACAGGTGAAGTGCCCTCAGTGTGGCGGTGATGCGCAGCGCGAGACCGACACGTTCGATACGTTCATCGACTCTTCCTGGTATTTCTTGCGTTACGCCGATCCGAAGAACGAGAAGGAATTTGCCGCAAAAGATAGGCAAGCTTTGTGGATGCCGATCGATTTATATTCGGGAGGTGCGGAGCACACGACGATGCACTTGCTCTATAGCCGCTTCTGGCACAAAGCGCTCTTCGATCAGGGATTGGTTGCCGATAGTGAACCGTACCTCAGGCGCATGAACCGAGGCATTATTCTGGGCCCGGACGGCCAGAAAATGAGCAAATCCAAAGGCAATGTGATTGACCCGGACGATGTGGTTCGTCGGCTCGGCGCGGACACTGTGCGCATGTACCTGGCGTTTATCGGTCCGTACAACGAGGTTGCGAGCTATCCCTGGAATCCGGATGGCGTCGTCGGCGTGCGGCGCTTTTTGGAGCGGCTGTGGCGTGCCCAAGAATTGGTGGTGGAATCAGACAAGCTCGACGACAAGAGCTATTCGATCATCGATCGCGAACTGCACCGCACGATCAAGAAGGTCGGCGAGGACGCGAAGCAGCTGAAGTTTAATACGGCCATTAGCCAAATGATGATCTTTCTGAATACCATCGAGAAGGAGAAGCAGATCGGCAAAGCGCAGTGGGAGACGTTACTGAAATTACTTGCGCCCTTTGCGCCGCACATGGCTGAAGAGCTCTGGCACGAGAGCGGACGCGAAACCTCGATCCATGCCGAAAGCTGGCCTTCGTTTGATCCGAAGCTTTTGGTGAGCGAAGAGGGGGTTATCGCGATTCAGATCGACGGGAAAATGCGCGGCGAAATCACGATTGCGAGCGATTCGCCTAAAGATGCGGTTGAAGCAGCAGCACGAGAAAAAGTCGCGGCACGACTGGAAGGGAAAACGATCACCCGTACCATTGTTGTGCCGAACCGGTTGGTCAACTTTGTGACCGCTTAAAAACTTTCGTACCGGAGGAGGCGTCTTCGAGTTCGTATCCTTTCTCGGAGAGTTCAGCTCGCAGCCGATCGGCGCTGTTCCAGTCGCGCTTGTCGCGGGCCGCATTGCGCGCTTCTACGACTTCTCGAATATCGCTTGGTAATTCGGCAGGCGAGAGTTCTGTTTTGAGGTGCGACGCGGCAAGTTTTTTAAGCTCTGTGCTTGGTTCGGCGAGCTCAAGTCCGAGTACCAGGTTGAAATCCATCAGCGCCGCCAGGAGTTCATCCGGAGCAAGCGATTCGTCTTTAACTATTTCCCACATGACGGCGAGCGCGCCCGGCGTATCAAGATCATCATTGATACGCTCGTGAAATTTCGCGCGCCAACGGGCTGGGACTTCGCCCGGAACGACGTCGAGCGAGAGTCGTAGGGCAAGAAGTTTCGTGAGCGCGTTTTGGGACGCCTCGAGTGCTTCCCAAGAGAAATTCGAATTGGTGCGGTAGTGCGCGCCGAGAAAAAGATAGCGCAGTGAAAGTGGATGAAACCCGCGTTCGACAATTTCTGAGAGGTACACGACATTGCCGTCGGATTTTGCGATCTTCGCGCCTTCGATCTGCACGTGCGAGCGATGCAGCCAGAATCGCGAAAGGGGATGCTTGCCGGTCGCAGCTTCAGACTGCGCGATTTCATTGTTGTGGTGCACCGGAATATGCTCAATACCGCCCGTGTGAATATCAATCTGCTTGCCGAGCGTCGAGTTGATCATGGCAGAGCACTCGATATGCCAGCCCGGAAATCCCATGCCCCACGGAGAGTCCCAGCCAAGCTTGTCGTCTTTTTTCCAGAGGACGAAGTCGGTCGGATTGTGTTTTTCACCCACTACCTCGACGCGCGCGCCAGCCTTCAGTCCTTCGATGTCGATGCCGCCGAGCTCGCCGTAGGCCGCGAAGCGGGAAGTGTCGTAGTAGACGGCGCTCTTGCCTTCGTACGCATAGCCCTTTTCGACCAGAGTTTGTACGAGCGCGATTTCGGCCTTGAGGTACGCACTTGCCCGTGGAAATTCGATACGATCGATCGGTACATTGAGCGACTTTAGGTCACTGAGGAATATCGCTGTGTATTTTTCAGCGAGCAGTGCCATGTTTTCCATAGTGACGCTCATATTCTCCCGCTTGAGGCCCTTCGTCATTTTGTCTTCGCCCTCGTCGGCATCGGAGGTGAGGTGGCCGAAGTCGGTGATATTGATGACCTGTTTAACTTTGAATTCGTTGTATTCGAGCGTGCGGCGTAGGACATCCGTAAAGACGAACATCGAAAGGTTGCCGATGTGCTGCATGCCGTAGACCGTTGGTCCACAGTTGTACATGCGCACGGAGTGCGCGTTGCCGGGGAGCGTGAATTCTTGCTTCTCTTTACCGAGCGTATTGAAAAGAAAAAGCGGTTCGCGCCCGTGTACCGGCGCGGGTTCTTTGCCCGTGAGTTTGCCTAGCAGTGACATAGGAGTAGCTTACAACCATTCTTGGCGTTTAAAGTACCAAAACATAACGAAGACCGCGGCGACCATGCCGCCGACAATGATCCACCAGTCGTACGGCAAGCCGATGATCGGCTGGTATTTCGTGTCCATACTAAAGAGCGCGGCAAAAAGCGTAAGCGGGAAGGTCGTGAAGGCGAGGATCGTGAAGCGCTTCATGGTCTCGTTCTGCTTCGTAGTGAGGAGCGAGTTGTTGGTTTCGCGAAGCTCGTGGAGGAATTCCGTGTGGCGCATGATGTGATTGTGGACGCGGTAGTACTCGTTGGAGAGCTGTCGAAGGTAGGGCGCGAAATCGGGCCCAAAGAACGCGGCAGCGCCTTCGTCGAACGAATGCAGTGTCTCGCGGTGTGGCTCGATGGTCTGGCGTAAGTTGAGGAGATCTCGCGCCGTTTTGGAAATCCCGGTCACCATCTGAACCTCGTGGCCGGAGAAGATATGCTCTTCGATAACGTGGAGATCATGCTTTACATACTCCACCTCGTGATCGATCGAGCGATACAGCTTGCGAAGCATATAGAAGAACATAAAGCCGGCATGTTCGCCGATATTGCTTTCATCGAGTAGGGAATTAACCTCGAATACTTTCGAGAATTTGTGCAGCGGGTCGACGACGTCGTATCGTGTGGTAATGAGGAACTGCCGCCCGATTACAAAATCAACTTCCTGTTCCGGGGCGGAGTGCGAATGGTGCAGCGCGGGGAAGTGCAACACGACGTACGCGTAATCGCCATAAAATTCAGCGCGAGATTTGGTGGAGGGTATCAAAAGTTCTTCCGCAACGAGCGGTTCGAGACGAAACTCTTCGGCCAACGCGACCACTTCATCGCGCGTCGGCGATTCAAGGTCAATCCAAACTAGGCCGCCGTGTTCGTAGCGGGATTGCATACGAAAAGTATAGCATGTCAAATATTCGCGAGACGGTTGGTGGAAAGCTTTTTCAGGAATGGTTGGAATAAAACTTTTTGCGTCTGCGGGGCGAGCTTCAAGTATGGTGAGAGCTAGTTCGAGTATAGTGAGTCGCTAGTCCTCGCCAGCAAAAAGTTTTATTCCAACCATTCCTGACAGTTTCGGCTCTCTTTGGAGAGAGCAAAACGTATGAGATAATACCGCCCATGAAAGGAAGTCGTTCTCCGATTTCAGCCCCGATACTTGGCGCGATAGCGATGCTGCTTATGGGACTCAGCGTCGGTTTTTTGGTGGGTGAACACAGCGCTAATGCCGCGCTTGCAGACAGCGGAGCGCCGCAAGGCGTCGACTTTTCTCCGGTGTGGAGCGCCTGGAATATCATTCAGCAGGATTATGTGCCCGTTTCGGTCGCTTCATCTTCTCCCGTAGCGACCTCGTCGCCGGATCTCCAGCAAAAGAAGGTTTGGGGTATGATCTCAGGTCTCGCTGCCTCGCTGAACGACCCGTACAGCTACTTCCTCCCACCGACGGAGAACAAGCAGTTCTCCTCCGACATGAGCGGCACCTTCGACGGCATCGGAACGGAAATCGATGTCAAAAGCGGCCAGCTCGTTGTGCTCTCACCGCTCACCGGCACGCCGGCTTCCAAAGCGGGTCTTAAGGCAGGGGATCAAATTCTCGATATCGACGGCTCGAGCACTGCACAAATGGACGTCAATACTGCCGTTTCCGCCATTCGTGGTCCTGCCGGAGCAAATGTGACGCTCACAATTATGCGCACCGGCTGGGATTCGCCTAAAAAATTCGTCATTACACGCGCGCCGATCAATGTCCCGGAAGTGCAGACGATAAAGCGCCCGGACGGCATCTTCGTCATCTCGCTGGCCGAATTCACCTCAAATTCGCCGGATCTCTTCCGCAATGCGCTTCGTCAGTTCGTCGAAAGCGGTGATACGAAGTTGGTCATCGACCTGCGCGAAAATCCGGGTGGGTACTTGGACGCCGCTGTCGATATCGGCAGCTACTTCCTGCCCTCGGGTGACACGATCGTGACCGAAGATTACGACGGTCATCAACCCAACATCGTGCACAAGTCGTACGGGTACAATATCTTCAATAACAATCTGAAAATGGTGGTGCTCGTCGACGGAGGCACGGCTTCCGCTGCCGAAATTCTCTCCAGCGCCCTGCGGTACTATGGGGTTGCGCAGTTGGTCGGCACCGACACGTACGGCAAAGGTTCGGTACAGGAGCTTATTCCGATCACAGCAGACACTAACTTAAAACTTACGGTCGCCCGCTGGCTCACACCAAGCGGCTCTCCGATCCCGACTTCCGGCATTGTCCCGGACGTGAAGGTGAGCTTAAGCACCACAACGACCGCCGATCTTCAAATGCAAAAAACCGCGCAGCTTCTTGGCGGTGATCCCAGTGCAACCGGTACGCCGCAAATCGTTCAATAGTCAATCTATGAAAGTCCTCATGATCAAGGATGTGGGAGGTGTCGGCCGACGAGGCGAAATCAAAGAGATAACCGACGGTTACGCGCTCAATAATTTGATCCCGCGAGGACTCGCAGTACAAGCCACTCCTGAAAAGATAAAGGCGCACGAAGCCGCGACGCAACAACAAAACGAGCAGCGAGCAAAGGAGCAGCAGGCACTGATACACAAGGTACAGAGCCTTGAGAACGCGCGTATTGAGCTCTCGGCTAAGGCGACGCAGAAGGGAGGGCTATTTAAATCGCTCGGCATCACCGATATCAAAAAAGCGATACTCAGCCAGCGGCAGATAGATTTGCCTGAAGAGGCAATCATGCTCGAAAAGCCGATCAAGGAAATCGGCGATCACGCTGTTGAAATTAAAACAGCCGGGACAAAGGCCCGGCTGATAGTTTCGATAGAGGGAAATTAATTAGACGACGTCGACGATGCGGCGAGTCGAGGAGCGACCGTCGTAGTCTGTCTTGCGGGTCGTGCGGAAGCGAACGACGCCTTCTGCGAGTGCAAAAAGCGTGTGGTCCTTGCCCACGCCGATTTTGCGGCCCGGGAGAATCTTGGTACCGCGTTGGCGGACGATGATCTCACCGACACCGACTTTTTGACCGTCAGCGCGCTTAACGCCGAGGTATTTCGGGTTGGAATCTCGAAGGTTATGTGATGTTCCGCCTGCTTTTGTATGCGCCATAGTGGTATACTGTTTTGGTGAACGGGGTCACTATACAGGGTTTTTTGCTGCGCTGCAAGCTACTGGTAGAAGGGGGTATAGGGGAATGGGGCTTATTCCTAGTCCTATTTTCAGTAGCCATTTGTGCGTACGGTTTGGGACGGATTTCCATGCTCGAGACCATCAAGCCACCGATTGCGATAGAAGAGGCTCCACAAACGGCCCAGATCCTTGCCGTAGCCCCCGGCGGCTATGTCGTAGCCTCCCGCAGCGGGTCTGTCTACTACCTCCCGTGGTGTGCCGGTGCGGACAAGATACCAGCCGACAAGCAGCTTTGGTTTACAAGCGAAGCGGCTGCGCAAAAGGCCGGGTATACACCCGCAAAAAGTTGTAAAGGTCTGTAACCGCCCGTACGCCGGGCCTATCGTGTGGGCAGGCGCGAGGCACGTGGTATACAATACTCGTCATGATGACCCTCGAGAGTACACACGAGGAAGTGCTTGCAGAAATGGAGCGACTGCGCGTTTTGTATGCGCTGAAGCAAACGCTCCGCTATATGAGCAAGCGTCCCGACGAGCATTCTGAATCGGTCGCCGAGCACCTCTTCGCGATGCAGGTCCTCGCGCTCTATTTTCTTCCGCTGGAAGATCCGCAGGGCAAGCTCGATCGCGCTCGCATCAACGAGCTCATTCTTTTTCACGAACTCGGCGAGATCGAAACCGGCGATATTCCGTTCCACAAAAAGAATCGCGAACACGTCGCAGAAGAGCAGCGGGCGGCCGTGCGGGTTTCCCAGCGATTGCCGGAGTCCATGCAGCAACTTGCGCTCGAGAGATCGCAGGAATTTGAAGAACGCAAAACACCCGAGGCGCTTTTTGCCGTTGCGATCGACAAACTGGAACCCGTTTTCGAAATGTACGAGGAACGCGTCTTGCCGCTTTTCAAACGACAGCAAATAACCCGGAGTTTCGCGGTAAACGTAAAGCGCGAAGCAACCAAAAACTTCCCGTATATGCGCAAATTCTTGGATGCCTGGGAAGCGAGGGCGGTTTCGCTCGACATCTTTCCAGAGTAAACTACCCCTATGCTTGTCGTTGATTGCGAAATGACCGGTCTTGAACCGAATGAACACTCCATTGTGAGCGTGGGAGCGGTCGATTTTGAACGTCCGACAAGACGCCTCTACGAGGAGTGCCGTATGTGGGATGGCGCCAAAGTCGAACCTGCGGCGCTCGTGGTGAACGGCTTTACCCGGGAGCAGGTTATGGATCCAGCGAAGCAGAGCGAAGCCGACCTCGTGCACTCGTTCATTACTTTTGCGGAAGATATGGGCGATACAACGTTGGCGGGCCAGAACGTGTTCACCGATCTCTATTTTCTTCGCGCAGCCGCGATCCGCGCGGGACACACCGCGTGGCCCTTTGCACACCGCATCATCGACATCCACTCGCTGTGCTTCGAGCACATGATTCACCGCGGCCTCCAGCCACCGATAGATCCCAATAAGCATCACTCATCACTCAATCTCGATAAAGTTTTGAATTATTGCGGGATTCCTGAAGAGCCGCGCCCGCACAATGCGCTTACAGGCGCGCTGTGCAACGCCGAGGTTATCGCGCGCATCCTCTATGGCCGCAAACTACTTCCCGAATTCGAGCAGTACGAAATTCCTTGGAAGTAACCCAACGAGCAGGTGCTTCATCCAAATTTCACGCGCGCAGAACAAGATGAGCCTTCATGAGTACTACGACAGCTGGGGTATACCCGTCATTTTTTGATCCAACAACGCTGCTCGGGGCGCTCTTTTTTGCACTGGTTGTCATCGTGCTCGCATGGCTCGTCGGCAGCGGGCTTAATCTATTGATCCACCGCTCCTTAGATCGAGCCGAAGCGGCGGGCACCGACTCGACTTCAATTCGGTTTTTGGGCCAACTCGGGCGCGTGTTCGTCTACATTCTCGGATTTACGCTGTATGCCTATATCGTTCCGCCACTGCACGACTTGGGAACGGCGTGGCTCGCAAGCGTCGGGCTCTTTTCTGTCGTGATTGGTCTTGCGACGCAAAGCACGCTCAGCAACCTCATTGCCGGAATTTCAGTAATCCTTTACCGCCCGTTTCGAATAGGGGACAAGATCGAAGTGGCGACGCCGGCAGGACCGGAAATCGGCGCGGTCGAGAGTATCGATTTGGGTTACACCACTTTGCGCGCACACGACGGCAGGAGAGTGGTCGTGCCCAACAGCATCGTCGCCTCACAAACCAACATCAATTTTTCCCGCAATTCCGCGCGCATGCTGATTGAGCTCTCCGTCGCGGTGCAAAGCGGGTCGGATATCGACCAAGCCCGCAAGCTCTTTCTCACTGCGGCGAAGACAGTTCCGAAAATCGCGAAGATCAACGGTTGCTTTATCACGACCATGACCAAGGAAGCTACAACGCTCATGCTTTCGGTCATGTGCTTCGATCCAAGCGATGTGGTGGGGATACGATCCGATGTGCTTGAGGAGTTTAAAAAGCAGCTCGACGGCGTCGGTATCGCACTGGGATAAAAGAGTTGGCCCGCATATACTGCGGGCCAAAAGTAATCGAATTATTGACACCGTGGATACAAGCGCTCCAGCGCTCGACCCGAGAGACGGATCATTTTCGGCGTGAGGCCGCCACGCTTCTTGATCCAGGCTTGGATCGGTCTTGGATACGAGCTCATTAGGAGCTCGGTAGCCCCGGGTGAGGTTACGGGCCTTCCGTCGTTGCCGTAATCCCATGCCGCATGGAAGCCGAGCACTGCGCGCGACGTCACGCAGACACGTCCTTTTGGAATAAAGGCGGTGACCAGTGTGCAGGCCGAAAGGCACTTTCCATCGATCACGATCTGCTCGCCGCTGTCGCGCAGCATCTCGTACTTACCCATGTAGGTGCCGATCCGGCCGCCTCTGTCGTCGGAGATACGGATTTGCATCGCATGGGTTGGCGTTGAAAGGAGCATCGACGAGAACAAAAGCGCGCAAAAAAATCGAAACATCGAGAGTCCCTCCTATTGTGTTGCATTTACTGCAGCATACCAACCGGCCCCAAAAAAAGAAGTCCCGGGCAAGTAGCCACGGGACTTTGAGTCATGTGCTGAATTCCAGGATAGGGAACTATGAACGAATACCCGGAACTCTCGCTCTAGGGTAACGAATTACCGTGGAGGCGCGATGAAGGAATCGTTGACATATAACAATAAACATGTTATCATCCCCGAAGCTCAACTGGAGGATAGTTACATGAACGAATTTCAAGCCGAAATTCAAGCAAATCAAGCCGGTTCGCGTGACCATCTCGGTCGCCTCGTGATCGTTGTGCTCTTGCTCATCTGCGGCATATCCGCCGGGATGGTGCTGGTCGCGAACAATACGGATTTCTTCTCGAGCTCGTCGAGCACCGCCTGCCGCATCTGATCTTTCTAACCCCCCCCCAAAAAAAAGGCCGGAACTCTCCGGCCTTTTACTTTTGGATTTAAAAAAGAAACCCGGAAGTGACTCCGGGTGTGCGGCAATGGGTTCTCGGCAGGGGTGAGAACCGTTCCGCAAGTCACTTCATCGTAGCATAGCGCTGAGCACGGCAGAGGATACCTTCCGGTAGAAACACGTACGAACACCGGCAAAAAACAGATAGGGCTCGTATGAAAGAGACTATCTGCTAAAAGCAGAAATCAATTTCATACGAGCCAAATCAAGGGAAGATCTCCTCTGCAATCGCCATTGTTTCGGCGATGCAGAGGTACTGTTAGTATAACTCCCGATATTTGCTCTATGGTACAATTACACCATTACCTGTAACCACAATAATCACCATGAAAACGATGACCTGTGCCCAGATGGGAGGACCTTGCGAAGAAAAACTTAGTGGCAACACTCCCGAGGAGTTGATGGGAAATGCCATGCACCATCTTGAAGCTGCTCACCCGCAAATGGCAGCAGACGTCAAGGCGACTCCAGCAGATGCTCCTATGATGGTGGAGTGGAACAAGAAGTTTATGGAGGATTGGGGGAACACGCCGGATTCTGAATAAGAATCGGTTTCTCATTAGAAATACAATCGGTGTTTATGGTTTGGTACCTGTACGTTGCGGGATTTTTCGCAGGAGCTTTTTTGGCTAATGCGGTCCCGCATTTCGTGCAGGGAGTTGCCGGAAACAAATTTCCGACACCGTTTGCAAAACCACCCGGGAGAGGGCTGTCGTCTCCGATGCTCAATGTGCTCTGGGCGCTCTTGAATATTGTGATCGGTTACCTGTTTCTGAGGATAGGACAAGTGAGTGCCGACACTACACTCTCGCTCGTTGTCTTTTTTGTTGGCGCCTCGGTGATTAGCATTTTCTCGAGCATGAATTTTCAGAAGAAGGACAGAGAATAGTCGACCCGAAAGTCGCATTTCGCGACACAATTTTATTATTGACAAGATACGATTTTCGTATATTCTCTTTTTTGCATCAACCAAAAAAGGAGGTTTCGATGCACAAGCCCAACTGGAGTGAAGCCCCGTGACGGCGAGTTCCAAGCTCTTTAATTTGATCGGCATGACCCTGAAGTCGACCCTCGATGCCGCCGCCAATATCGGCGCTGACACCGGCACCGGCCAGGTCGCGAGCATGGCCGCCATCGATCATTGATCGGGCGCGCGCCGGCTCGATGTTTGCCTGTAGGCGAACTAACCTCTCTGAGGAATTAGATTTGCCCGCTGAACCCAGGTGAACATCACATTGGCCCCACTTAGCTTGCTAAGTGGGGCCTCCATCTTTTTAAAACGCACCAACCTTATTGGCCTTGGGCAGGATATTCCTTTGCCAGCCATTGCGCGAACTGAAGTGCCTGTGTTATCGAGCTTGAGGCATCCGGCGACGAGGAGGTCGCTTGATTTACTGGTGAAGAAACATTCGAGCTTGAGCTCAAGTGCAGGAAGAGTATGGCTAGAATGAGAATCACGCCGACGATCAATGCCACAAGTCCTAGGGAAACCTTTTTCTCAGGGTACATGCCTAAAGTATATAACCCAAAGCATTGCTCCTGGGACCCATTTCGAGAATAGAGTAGTGTAAGTGAACAAAGCGTGTCATAAAACAATCCATCTCTAATTTTGTCAAATAAGGTGCTATACTGTGCAGGTCGCAAGAGTATCTCATCAAAGCGTGCATTAGACTCGTTTATATCCATGAGTCGACCGCGGAAACTATCCGCAGTGGAAAGTATCTAGACGTACGCTTAGGAAACAGAGTTTGCTTCGGAGGGGTCATAACGGCTCCGAATGTGTAACGCCTAAACGTCGTACTTTAAAAAATCATCCGAAATGTTTGCGCAGTTGCTACTGCGCAGCAGGACTATTTACTTTCTAATCAAAACATTACCTTGAAAACAACTACTATATTCGCCGTCGTTATCGTGGTCGTCATCGCAATTGCCGGCTGGTTCTACTACGCCAATCAGGGCGTTGTCTCAACCGCAAGTACCACGGCGACTTCTACTGCCGGTACGACCGGAACTTCTGGAGATACCGGCCAAACCCAAACACAACCGAGCGCACCGACCGTTGTTACGGATTCTACGGTCGCCCCTACAAATTCAACTGCCGTTGTTACCGGCACGGTGACCCCGAACGGTACGCAGACAGCGTACTGGTACGAATTCGGAACAACATCGAATCTCGGCAGCAAAACATCGGTGGAATCAATCGGTTCTGGTTGGAGCCCGATCCCGTCACCGGGGTACATTACGGGGCTTGCCACTAATACGCAGTACTACTACCGCCTCGATGCCGAAAATCAATACGGCTCTATAAACGGCACAACCTACAGCTTTAGTACCAACAACACGCCGGCAGTACACGGCAGCGTTCCGACGGTAAGCAGCAATGTCGCCGAAAACGTCAACGCTACCGGTGCAACCCTCACGGCGAGCATCAATCCTCGTTCGTCACAGACGACCTACTGGTTCGAATACGGGACGGACACCACCTTCGGACAGGTGAGTGGCTTCCAATCGGCCGGTAATTCAGCTACTGCGGTCGCTGGTTCCGCGACGATCTCGGGACTCAACTCGCACACAACCTACTACTTCCGTGTCGACGCTCAGAACCAATATGGAACGGTAAACGGCACGACACAGAGCTTTATGACTACCGGCCCTGCCGCTTCGGCAGCACCGGTCGTCACGACGCAGCTCGCAAGCGCTGTCGGAACAACCACCGCGACACTCAATGGCACGGTGAATCCTAGCGGCACGCAAACCACCTATTGGTTTGAGTACAGCACCGACTCGCTCTTGGGCTCAGTGCTTACGCATTCGACGGCGCGACAATCTACGGGTTCGACGCCGACTACCGCTTCGGCGCAAGCGCAAATCTCGTCGCTTCAGCCGAGCACTAAGTACTACTATGTAGTCGTAGCGCAAAACTCAGCGGGAGTGGTGCGCGGCGATAAACAAACCTTCACAACTAAATAATCATATGGGTATCATTCTCTGGATAATATTTGGCGGCCTCGTAGGCTGGATCGCTTCGATGATCATGGACAGTAAGGAGGGATTGCTCTGGAACATCATCATCGGGATTGTCGGCTCGGTTATCGGTGGATTCATCATGAGCCTCCTCGGCGTAGGAGGCGTAGACGGCTTCAACCTCTACAGCTTCGTCGTCGCGCTCATCGGTGCCTGTATCCTGATCTGGGGCGTACGCGTCATCAGACGGTAAACGGCTCGCAGCAGGTGCATAGAGCACTCACGTTGTGTAAGAAAACGCCCTCGCTTGAGGGTGTTTTCTTTTACAAGAGCGTTGCATCCTTGTCAGATCGGTACAGATCCGTCCGTATGGGGAAGTGCTATGATTGATGCACGCAGGTGCTGAAAGAAAGATGAAGCTGTCGCGTACTACTCGCGCATAGACTAATTATTTATAGCGGTAAAGAAAAACATCATCGGTATATGAATAAGAAAGGAATCGTTGTGGTAATTATCGGCATTATTGTGTTGGTCGGGATCGCTTCGCTGCTTTTGAGTAGCTTTGGCTCGACCTCGAGCACGTCGGCAACTACCTCGACCCAGACTCAAACCCAGACACAGGCGAGCACGACAGCGTCAGTGTCTTCAAGCACCGTGCCGCTGATGAGCAGCACAGGAGTTTTGTTCACGCAATACAAAAATTACAGTAAGGCGCACGAAATCTTCCCGACGCTCGCATCCGACACGAAAAAGGCGATGGGCGCCTTTGGCTACACGCAGACCGACCTCGGCAACAACACCTACAAGATCACGCTAACTAACAAAGCGGAAAATTATTCCGGACAAAGCGTTATCGTAACGGCTGGTCAGTCCGTATACTTCATCGAGCCGGCGACGGGCGATGATAGCGCAACAGAAGACTCGATCACCACTGACGACTCGTTGGTCGCCGTAGATGCACAGGGGTACATGCTCCAATAGTCATGCAAACTGCTTTGCGCATCGTCACCAACCCAGAAAACATATTGAGCTACGCGCTCGGGTTTGTCGTTTCCTGGTTTGGGTTGAATGAGATTTTTTGGCCGCAAGAATGGGTGACGTTCGCGCCGCCGTTTCTCGGGGACGGAACGCTTGCCGTAAGTCTCGTGGTGCTCCACGGTATCGTGCTCGCGAGCTGCGCGCTCCTACTTTTCACCGACACCTATCGTCGCTATGCGGCCGCACTTCTTGCGCTCGTCTTCTTGGAGGTCATTGTCGATCTCACGACCCAAACCGGGCTTTCTGATATCGCGGTGCGGGATGTCGGACTGTGCGGGATGTCGACCGGCTTAGCGTTCCTCTCCTCCTCGCGCTAGATCAGCGCGCTGCGTGTCTCTATGTACTCGCTCGATCTTGATGTTTTTTATGCGCTTCATAGTCTAGCCGGCCAAAGCGGATGGCTCGACGCGCTTATCGTCTTTTTTGGCGAATACGTTTTGTATATCCTCCTTGCACTTCTTGCCTACCTCATTCTTCGAGCCGCCTTTATGGGAGACATGAAAAAGGCATACGCATATTGCGGCTCGGCGTTCGGAGCGCTGCTCGCGCGTTTTGGTGTCGAGCCGTTCATTCATCTCTTCTATCAGCGCGAACGACCGTTTCTTGCGCTGCATGTATCCCACCTTCTGACCGATACAACGTATTCGTTTCCGTCAGGACACACGATATTTCTCTTCGCGCTCGCGACCGGTATGTACTTCGTGCATAAGCCGCTCGGCTACCTTTTCTTTGCAGCAGGGCTTTTGGTGGGTCTGGCTCGGGTGATTTCCGGCGTGCACTATCCAACTGATATTCTCGGCGGGATCGTGCTCGGCACATGTACCGGTGCGCTCTTTTTTGTGCTTTGGCAAAGCGTTGGGAGAAGGTTCAATCTCGCGCTCTCAAAATAGCTTCCATAGAGCGAGCAAGTAGGATACAGTCCTCTCGTATGTCCAAGGACGAAACCATTATCCGCTTTCAAGGCGTCTCGCACGAATTCGGCGGACGCAAAATCATCCTCGATGAGGTAGATTTTTCGGTGCGCCGCGGTATGAAGGTTACTCTCATGGGTCAAAACGGTGCCGGTAAAAGCACCATTTTTAAGCTCATTATTGGTGCGGAACAGCCGGAATCCGGCGAGATCATGATCGCCTCGGGCCTCACCATTGCGACGGCGCGGCAGGTGATTCCGCGCGCTGAGATGCAGCTCACGGTTCGGGAATTTTTCGAAAAGATGTTCTCCAAAAAAGTTTACGATATCGATCCTCGTATCGACGACGTGCTCGAGGTGGTTAATCTGCATGCCCCACACGATCGTCTTGTCGGCAGCTCCTCAGGTGGTCAGCAGGCGCGTCTGTTGCTCGCCTCGGCCTTGATCCAGGAACCGGATCTTTTGCTGCTCGACGAGCCGACCAACAACCTCGACAAAGCCGGCATCGAACACCTCACAAAGTTCCTTATCAACTACGACAAAACCTGCATCGTCATTTCCCACGACGCGGCGTTTCTCAACTCCTTTACGCAGGGCGTGTTGTATCTCGACGTGCACACGCACAAAGTTGAGCAGTATGTCGGCAATTATTCCGACGTGCTTCGCGATATTACCGCTCGCGTCGAGCGGGAGAATATGAAAAACGCGCAGCTCGAGAAAAGCATCATCGCCAACAAGGAGAAGATGAACTTCTTCGCGCAAAAGGGCGGCAAGATGCGTTTGGTTGCCAAAAAGATGCGTGAGAAAGCGGCGGAAATGGAAGAGTCGCTCGTTGACGTGCGACGCGAGGACAAGACCATCCGTCCGTTTACGATTCCTGCTCAGAAAGAGCTCTCCGGCGAGATCCTGAAGATCACCTCGTACACCACACTGAAGGATCACAAGCCGAAGGTTCACAAAAAGACGCTCGTGTTGAAGAAAAATCAGCACTTGCAGCTGGTTGGTCCCAACGGAATCGGCAAATCAACCTTGCTTGAGTCGATCGCAAATGGCTCGGCGGAAGGCGCGGAAGTAGCAAAGGGGATTGTGATCGGCTACTACCGCCAGGACTTTTCAAACATGGATTTTGAGCGTTCAGTGTACGAAGAGCTCGCTTCTGTTATGAAAAATGCGCGGGAAGAAGAGCTTCGTTCAACCGCCGCCGGATTCCTCATCGACGCGGAATTGCTACGTACCAAGATCGGACATCTTTCGGAAGGACAAAAGGGGCTGGTAGCGTTTGCGCGACTCGTCCTTATGAAGCCGGGACTCCTCATTCTCGACGAACCGACCAACCATATGAACTTCCGACACCTGCCGGTCATTGCAAAAGCACTCGATTCATATGAAGGCGCGATGATTCTCGTGAGTCACGTGCCCGAATTTGTCTCGCAAATTCGTATCGACGAGAAACTCGACCTTGCAAAGTAGGGAAGTGACCACTTGCTTTGAGGTGATATAGCTACTCTAGTGCTACTACAGTACGGTACTTGTAGAGTCGTTAGCCCTACAGGAACTTACTCAATAATGGTTGGGAGTGGAGGAGCAGGAGGTACTTCCGGAGGTGACGGCTCAAATGGCGGCAATAGTGGATTCTATACGATTCTTGCGCTAGGGGGTGGTGGTGGGGCTGCAAATAACCACGATAATGGTGCTGTTGGAGGTTCAGGTGGCGGTGGGTCCTGGGGTGGCAGCGGAGGCTCCGCAACTTCCAGTCAAGGTAATTCAGGGGGCAACGGCAGCGGAGGAGCAAATTATGCTGCAGGTGGGGGTGGCGGAGCGGGGGCTGCGGGCTCAAATGCACCGAATTCAAACGTTGGCGGCAATGGAGGTGGTGGAACAAGCAGTAGTATCTCCGGTTCACTAGTGACCTATGCCGGCGGTGGCGGTGGAGGTGGAGGTAATAGTAGTGGTGGAACGGGCGGATCAGGCGGAGGCGGTGCAGGATCAACCCCTGCAGTTGCGCCCAGCAATGGCACAGCAAACACGGGAGGAGGCGGGGGTGGCGCTGGCGGAAATGGCGCAACAAGCTGCGGTAGTCCTGGTATTAGCGGCGGCAGTGGAGGCTCAGGGGTAGTTGTCGTTGCTTATCCAACCGCACAGGCGAGTAATTTTACGTGCGGTGGCAGCTTGACCACGAGTGGCAGTAATTCAATCTGTACATATACATCAAGTGGAACCTTCACGGTAAATTCGGTTGCACTTTCAACCTCGACACAAAGTTACTCAGACGCATTTGCATACATCGCGTCTCCACTTAATTCTTCTTTGTACACGAATTATGTGTACGATCCGTTGGGACGAACGACAGTTGCATCGAATATCGTCGGCACGACAACAAACACGTATGCTGGCTGGGAGACAACGACTACCGATCCGGATGGACATGTAAAAGATTACTTTAACGATGACTTCGGCAATTTGATACAGGTAGTGGAACATCTTGCCGTCGGAAATGCGACGACGACTTACATGTATGATGCAGTTAATAATCTAGCGACAACAACGGATGCTGTCGGAAATGTTCGAGCATTTACCTATGACGGTTTAGGGGATCGACTTACTGCCCAGGATCTTCACGCCCCAGCCGACTCAACGTATGGAACATGGTCGTATACCTATGATCCGCAAGGAAACTTGAAATCAACCGTTGATCCGGACGGCCATGCAATTACCGATACCTATTCGGCGTTAAACCAACTTGCTACAGAATCGTTAACTGGTTCAGGTGTACAGATATCGAATTCTTATGCCGGATGTTCGTACGGCAAAGGACAACTTTGTATAGCTTCTAGTACAGTCGCAAGAATATTGTATGGGTACGATCCGTTCGGCAGAATAATTATCGCAACCACGACTATCGCGACATCTAGCATTACTGCGACCTATGTCTTTAATTATGGATATGATCGACAGGGAAATCTCACCAGTGTTTTGAACAAAACAACTGGCGCATTTGTGGGTTATTTGTACGACACCGCCGGCCTCATTGCGAGCACTTCGAGAGGATTCGGTGGAGCAACATCCACCATTGCCTCGATGTTTAGTTATTCTCCCATAAATCAAGTTGGTCAGGTAATTTTCGGATCAGGTGCCTCGACCACCTACTCGTATGATCCCAATGTTCTGTATCGCCTTACGAGAATTCGTACCCTTGGCGCAGGATCTACGACAACAGTTACCACCACCTATGCTACCTCGACCTTGAATAATAGCGTTGTTTCGTATTGGAAACTGGACGGGAATAGTAACGATGCTGCTGGTGGCAACAATGGTTCCGACAGCAACATCACGTACTCAAATGGAAATGGCATCATTAACCAGGGCGCAGGATTCAACGGTTCTTCGAGTGAAATAACGACGACTTTTTCCAGTTTTGGTTCATTTGCTACAGGCACGGTATCTGCTTGGGTGAAATTCAATTCACTATCCTCGGGCGAGATTATAGGGGAGTGGGATGTATACCCGGGCCATATTCTTGCCCTTTTGACAGATGGCACCAACCTCAGTTGTAATCGAGGGGCTGTGACGACGAACGCACAATCGTCTTATCCGATATCGAATTTCAGTACGGGTATCTGGTACAACATTGTTTGTACGGTTTCAGTATCGGGTGGTATTGCTTCGACTCAACTATACGTGAACGGGACTGCGGTTGGCACCAATGTAAGTTCAGCTGGTACTCTCGATACCGGATCGAAAGCTCTTTCGTTAGGATCCGATTATTACAATGGGGCATGGGGCGGCTTCCTTAATGGAGATATTGACGAGGTCGGTATTTGGAATCGATTACTCACGCCAGGCGAAATTACGCAACTTTATAATTCTGGTGTAGGTGTTCCGTATCCCTTTGTGACGGCTACTAGCTCGACAACAACAGGATCTACTGCGCTACAGGATCTGAACTATACCTACGATCCGGTTGGTAATATTACGAGTCGCGTAGATAATTCGGCCAACGGATATGGACAGCAGGTAACGTACACGTACGATCAACTCAACCGATTGCTCTCAGCCTCAACCACGCTTAGTAATAGTAATTCGTACGACCAAACCTTTGCTTACGATCTTTTGGGTAATCTTCTGACGGGTCCAAACGGAACTTATTCCTACACAGGGAATACCGGGTCAAACTATGCGAATCCTGATGCAGTTACGCAAACGGTTCTAACAACCGGCGCATCTGCACCAACTATCGTGTTCGACAACAGCACCTTAGGAGGTGCCGGTTCGTACGTATCCTCGCTCACATTCGCGCATACGACCAACAACACTGGAAATGGTCTCATTTTGGTCAGCATTGAGGAAGCTTCACCAAGTGTCTGTAATAGCGCTTCGATCACTAGTGTTACTTATAACGGAGTGAGCCTCTCAAATCTTGGTTACTATACGAGTAACTCAAGTCCGATTAATGGGGGAATGCAAACGTTCTACGGCTTCTCTCCGGCAATAGGGACTCATAATGTTGTTATAACAGCAAGCGGGAACTGCATAGGATATGCTGTTGCGGCGACATACACGGGCGTAAAACAAAGCGGTATCCCCGATGCTTCAGGTGCTGGTAATCCATTGAGCGATAGCGGTGCTGTTACGTATTTCCAAGCGACCACAACTACTGCGAGCAATAACGCGTGGGCAGTTCTTGCAGCAGTGCCATCTGCCAGCAACAGCGCATCGGCAGGCCTAAGAACGAATATTCGACAGCAATCGCTGGGGAATATCGTTTACGCAGATTCTATGGGACCGATCTCGCCGGCGGGTCCGCTGGCACTCAACTGGACGACCTCTGCACCGACAGACTGGCTGGCAAATTACTTCTCAATCCCTGCGGCATCATCGAGTCCAGGAGTAACTGCTACGACGACGTATTCGTACGACAAAAATGGTAATCTCACTGAGCTCGTAACTGGCGCTACCACAACCACCTACGCATATGATTATCTCAACAGGCTCGTCGCAATTGGAACAAATGGCGCCACCACTACCTTGTATGGATATGATCAATTCGGGAATCGCATGTTTCAAATAATGGGAAGTACGACGACGCTTTATCCGAACAAGTACTATTCTATCGTTACTACGGCCGGCGTCGGTACAAGTACAACCGCGACCACTACCGACTATGTTTGGCTGCCGAGCCAGGGCGGACAACCCGATCAGCTCCTTGCGGAAATATTCCAGCCGCTCGTTAATGGCGTCGCCACTGGAACCGCCTCTACTTACTACGTTCATTCTGATAACCTCGGCAACATCGACGTCCTGTCCGACGCGTCGGGGACAGCTCAGCAAGTTCTCAGTTACTACCCCTATGGTGCGAACGTTGTAAATAGCGGACAAAATATCAGCTCGCGTCAGTTCGAGGGACTCTTCAACGACTCGAGCGGATTGGTCTACAGCAATGCCCGCTACTACAATCCAGCGCAGGGGCAATTCACCTCAGAAGACCCAATGTTCTTGGGCGACCCGCGACAACAAAATTTGCAGGACCCACAAGCGTTAAACGCGTACTCATATGCGGAAGATAATCCGATCTCGAAGAACGATCCTAGTGGAAAGCAGTGGGTGGAGGCTGCCGAAGAAGCTAGCAACGAAGGCGAAGTGATGATTCAAAATGCTCCCTCAGAATGGAATGCAATCACGCAAGCGCTTTCCTCGCAGTCATTCCAATACTATCAGGAACAAGCGGTATCATATTTAAATCCCGTAATAAGTGATATTACCAGCTTACCGAACAGAATCCCGAGCAGCTTAGGTCCAAAAATACTTTATTTCGGCGCAGGCGCTATTTCCTTGATAGGTGCCGGAGAGGAATACGGTCAAAAGATTTTAGATGCAATAGACCAGTTCGCAAACATCCCAACGGGTCCATCAACACCAACCATCTCAACATATTATGGGAATCCGAATGCGAACTATTTCACGCAGGCCACCATTAGTGCGTATCACCCTCAGATAAACACTAATGTATCAACACACGTTCAGATAGGTTCAGGTGGTGGACAGAATACGAGTTCATCACAGCAGATCTCAAGTAATCCGCAAGCAGGGTACAGCGCTTTCGTCGGACTCTTTAACCCATTCGTACCTCAATCAGTCTCAACGCCCTCAGTAGCCAAACATTGATTTATAATGTAACTAACGCTTTATGTTGCACATCATATTTTACCTAGCATTTTTGTACTTCATATTCATCGGATTTTATCGTTGGTCTAAACATGGAGGCAGACATCAGCTTCTGTCCGTTGCCGTTGGGTGTTTTGGCATTGCTGTATTGCTGATAAATGACTACGGCGGTTTATTTTTCACATCCTCCTCGCATTTGAGAATCACGTATGATGTGGCTTCCGCATTCTTAGATGTTATCGTAGCACTCGGAGTTATTTATCTTCTGATACAAGAATGGAGACGGTAACGACGGAGTGATCACTTCGCCCCAACCAATGTTTTCACCATCCTCCCATGCTCGTCTCTGATGTGAACATGCTTCGCGTATCCTTTCTTGCCCGCTTCGGATCGAAGTTTTTTCCGGTCGATCTCACCGTGTATTCGAAACGGTAGAGCATCCGATTTTCCGTCGGCAGGAATCGATCCCATGAGCGTGAGTTTGTCGCGGTCGAAGAGTATCTGCTCAAGATGATCGTGTAGGAATTTCCGCTTTGTCTCCACATCGGTAATCGCTTCAAGTCGCGCCCGGGCGTTGGCGCAGTACTGTTTGATTCTCGTAATCGACGCCCCGTTTCGGTCTTGCGTCGCATTCGAGATTTCAACTTTTATCCGGTTGAGTTCTTTCAGCTTGCGGTCGATGGCGCGGCTCCTCTCGACGTACCTTTTCGTATTGGTGCGTCCCATCGCGTACCCATCCATGAGGCGACGCCGCGTTTCGTCGAGCGCTCTAATCTTCTCGGCGACAGTCGCGAGCTCGTGCACCGCGTTCTCGTCCGGCAAGCCTCGCTCAGCATCGAGAATCTACCCGAGCACAGCGTGGACACCCCTGAGGCTCCACTAGTCTCAAATCCCGGTGCCATATGTAGTCAGTGGCAAAGGAAATGGGCTGTGGTAGTATTTTTTGAATGGATGACTTAGAGAATAGAGTTATTTCCCGCGGCTGCTTCTCTCAGGAGCGCAACAAGGAAATATACGACAAATGGTTTAAAAACAGCCCTCGATATCTCTTTCGTGCGACTGACGAGCAATATGGTATTTCTAAAATGGCATTCTGCGACGTCGGCTGCTCTTATGGAATGAATTTGCTGACAAATCCGAACTCATACGGAATCGATATTGTTTCCGACTATGTTGATTTTGCAAAGAGTATTGGACTCAAGGCCTACCTTCGCAATGTGGGAGTGGATAGCCTTGATGATCTTCCAAAAGTAGAAGCGGTATGGTGCTGCGCAGTGCCCGAGCATGTTGACTCGCCGCATCTTTTTTTGCTACAGCTGCGATCACTTTTAAAGCCAGGGGGACTTGTCTTTGTTTGGGTGCCAACCATCCCGCCTTTCCCGTGGCTGCGATATATTCCTGGTTTGAAAAAGCATGTTACTGCACATACACATTCGGACCATATAAATGCATTTACGCCGCGAACAATTCGATTCACCGCAGAACGTGCAGGTTTCGACACGATAGAACTGAATGCGATGTATCCATTTCCGTTTCGTTGGCTCGGTAAATTTCTCTTTCTGCTCGATGGTGTGATGTATGTGGGACGCCGACGCGAGCAGGTGTATTTCGGTAATTCTACACGGAAAGGAAAAGAGGTTGACGACAAACCTGATCTGGCACGATAAATCGTTTGCTATACTTTCGGTATGGACGAATTTGCCAAGATGGACATTTTCTTTGTGGTCACGACCATCGTCACTGCGGTGATGGGAATCGGCGTTGCTCTTATTTTGTATCGAATATGGGCAATCCTCGGGCACGTGCAACGGTTCGCGGAGCTGATGAACCACGAAGCGGAGCTTGTTAGTAAAGATCTTGCAGAGTTGCGCGAGAGCGTCTCGACCAAAGGATTCCGCATGCGCTATCTCGTGCGCTTCTTCAAAGGTACCTTCAGCGAATTGATGGGGATGAAAGATTGAAGGATTATTTTTACCACATTTTTATTCTACGCTATGATGAAAACAAAAACTGAAACAAAGGACAAAAAAATCGAAAGGCATCCTGCACTCGCGGCGGTTGCTATCGCAGGACTTGCGGCCGGGTATTACTTCTACGCAAGCAAGGATGCGGGAAAGCATCGCAAGATCGCTACGAAGTGGGCGCGTGAGCTGAAGAGCGATGTATTGAAGCAAACCAAAAAAGTGAAGAACGTCGATAAGAAGACCCTTTCAGCTATTGTCGATAGCGCGGCGAAGGCCTATTCGGGGGCGCGTGGTCTCGACAAGAAACAAATCGCACAAGCAGCGAAAGAATTAAAGGCCAACTGGGACAAGGTGGTGAGCGAGGTCCGCGGTGAGGCCAGCAAGGTCAAGAAAGCCGTAGCTCCTCGAGCGGCGAAGAAGCGCACTGCAGCAAAAAAGAGCAGCTAAGTGACAGCGAGCTAGCTAACGCGAAGGGCAGTGCCGATCACTTTCTCGAAACGGAAGGAGTCGCCATGAGGCTGTAGATATGCACGACCGATACGAATATTGATAGGACCAACGGCCCCAAAATAAACCCAAGAGGTCCGAAAAAGATGACGCCTCCCAAGATCGAAAAAAGCACAAAGATAGATGGGACGGGGAGGCCTTTGCCGAAGAAGTAAGGCGTGAGTACGTTGTCGACAATTGCGATCACAAAAAGACCGAAAAGAGTAAGGGTGACTGCGCCAAGCACATTACCTTGAAGATAGAGGTATATGATCGCCGGAATAAAGGCAAATGGGGTACCAAGGCCCGGAATCGCGCCGATGATGCCGCCGATCGAACCGAGAAGGATTGCATTGGGGATCTGGAAAAAGTAAAAGCCGACGCTGATAAGAAGCCAGCGAACAAGCGCCACGACCAGGGTTCCTCTCACGATGGATCGAATCGTAAGGTAGCTGTCATGTAATATCGCGCGTGTTTTCTCTTTTCCGAACGGACTCGTTTCTTCCACTTGTGCAAGGAGTGCATTGCCATCGCGCAAAAAGAAAAAGAATGCGAGCAGCATGAGAAACGTTTCAAGGGTGACATAGAACGTCTGGTATACGATTGAGGCAAGGTTGCCCGAAATGAACGCAAATACATTTCCGATAGAGGCACTCAGATCGAATGAAAATTCGGGAAATACATAACGTATAGGGTTTTCGATGAATGTCTGGATCGTCTGCAGGTACTGCACGCCGTTTCCTTGCGCACCTACGTAGAAGTTCTGTGCCTCGCGAAATATCTGCAGACCGAGGAAAAATAACGGCACGATGCAGAATATAAGTACGAGTGCGACCACGATCAGCGCTGCAAGGTTGTTCCAGCCGTGCAACCGGCGCGCCAGAGCTTCGTAGGGCCTATGGAAAAGCGCGGCAAAGACGGCAGCGAGTACAAGAATTTGTAGGAAGGGCGCGAAGACGAAAAAGACAAGGACGCCGACGCAGACAAAAAGCGCCAGAAATGAATAGCTCTCTACATTGTCTCTGTCCACGCCTTCAGAGTAGCACACGGAGCTCTGCAACTGTAGGAAGCAGGGTTTCGAATCAATGGCTGCATTCGAGAGCTGATCGGGGGTCAATTTGCTGTTTCTCGTGTGTGTCCTTGCTATACTTCGCCTACCGGTATGAGCACACTCTTTTGGCCCGAGTTTGGGATCCTCTTTCTTGCAGCCCTTATCGGCGCTGCCGCAGTGGTGCCCTATGGCTTACGTCTTGCCCAAGGCAAACCGCTCAAGTTTTCCATCCAAGTCGTGTTCCTCTTGTCGCTCGTACAAAACGCGATTCTATTTGGAATTGCAATTGGGCTTGGCCTTTTGGCAGCTCACGCAATCGGCCTTGGTGCCCCCTACCTTGAATCACTACTCGCGGGAGCGAATATCCCAGGATCAGCAGGGCCCGTGATTGCGCTGGTTCTCGGTAGTGTTGCCGGTGCCTCCCTGCTTATCGCTGATCTGTTTTTTGAACCGTACTGGCCACAGGCCTTACGTGAGGTAGCGCTCAAAACGTCGGTACTTGAAAATCTCCTGGCCTCTCTCTACGGCGGTGTTAATGAGGAATTGCTTTTGCGCTTGTTTGGGTTTTCAGCGCTCGCATGGCTCCTGTCACTGGTCACGCCCCTGAGTACGCCAATTCTTTGGGTGGTAAACGTCGTGATGACGATTCTTTTCGGGGCAGGTCATCTACCTGCGCTCAAGCAAATGCTTGGGAGTATCCCGAGGCTGATGATGATCCGAACGATGTTTCTCAATGCACCGATAGGCCTTCTGTGCGGCTGGCTTTTCTGGACGTATGGCATCGAAGCCGCAATCGTTGCACACTTTTCGACCGATATCGTCTATCACGTTTTTGGTACGTTTGTACTCCGTCGAATCGGATCACGCGCGCGTGCGTAATACCTCTCGTTGAGACGTACCTACAGTCCAAAAGGGAAGTAAGTGCTACACTGTAGGTATGAAAAATTGGTACTCGTGGAGCTCACCAATAGGACTCGGGTTCTGGCTGATCGCCTGCGGCATTTTCTTTGTTCTTCTGCACTATGTCGGGCTGTTGCCATAAGTAGTACGGACGAGGGTATGCGAAAAGTTCCGCAAATAACGGTTTTTTTCTGGATCGTTAAAATTCTGACAACTGCGCTCGGCGAAAGTACCTCCGACTACCTCGTCTTTTCGATTAATCCATATGTTGCCGTAGGGATCGGTGCGCTGGGATTTGTAATCGCCATTGTTGCTCAGTTTTTGGCAAAAAAATACAACGCATGGCTTTATTGGTTTGCCGTCACGATGGTCGCCATCTTCGGCACCATGGCGGCTGATGTCGTGCATATCGTGCTCGGGATCCCATATCTGTACTCCACAATCTTTTTCGCGCTGGCTCTCGTTCTGATCTTCGTACTTTGGTGGATGGTCGAGAAAACACTTTCGATACACAGCATTACGTCACCGCGTCGCGAATTCTTTTACTGGGCAACTGTATGTGCCTCCTTCGCGCTCGGCACTGCCGCGGGCGACATGACCGCTTTCACGTTCAATCTCGGCTTCTTGGCATCGGGTCTCTTGTTTGCCGGTATCATTGCGCTGATCGGTGTTCTTCACTATGCCACCAAGGGTTGGCTCACTGAGCATCACCGACACCAAAGCGCAAACGCCGTGCTCGCATTCTGGCTCGCGTACATTTTCACCCGCCCGCTTGGGGCATCGTTCGCCGATTGGACGGGTAAGGCGCACAGTGTAGGTGGACTTGGGTGGGGAGACGGCATGGTCAGCGGCATCCTTGCCATTTTGATCATCGGATTCGTCTGGTATCTCTCGAGCACACGTGTCGATATTGACCGCTCTCACGAAGCTCGTGCGCGATAGTAGCAACTGGGCTGGGTTTTAACCCGGCTCTCTAGTATTGCCGGTAGCATTTACTAAGAAGACAGGTTGTCGTATAGTTCCATGAGTCAATAGGGAGGTTCTCATGACGTTAAGACGCTTTTCGGTGAGCGAGAGAGAACTAGATGTTTTTCTCGCTGAATTACCTCCGGTGTGTCTATGGTTAATGCTATGGATGGCAGGACTCGCGATGGCCTTTGTAGCTACTATGACAACATTGGCACTCATCGCTGTGGTAGCCACCCCAGCATACGCTTCGAAGGTTCCCTTGGGTGAGAATGTTCTTGCGCCGATGGCAAACACCGTGTTTTGCTTGAAGTACAAGGACGATTGCAAATCTAGCGTAGAAAATACTGTGAGCTTCTCAAAGGTTGAGAGCACACTGAACGCCGTCAATGTGGAGGTGAACCGCGAAATACTCTTTGATCCGAGCACGACAAGCACGACAAGTGCTATCGTGGAAAAGTGGCACGTATGGCCTCAAGCAGGTCAGTGTCACGATTATGCTGTCACCAAACGGCATGAACTCTTGAAACTTGGACTGCCCGCGGGAGCATTACGTCTCGCGGAAGTCGCTATTCCAACCGGTGAACACCATCTCGTATTGGTGGTCGAAACGAAAGAAGAGGATCTCGTGCTCGATAATTTGCGCCCAGTTATTACGCCTTGGGAGAATTTGCCCTACCATTGGATTCGCATTCAATCTTCTGCGAACCCCAATTTTTGGCTAGCCATCAAGTAACACCCCGGATTATCCGGGGTGTTTTTTAACTAGAGTAGATCGAATTGATATACGCTCGAGTCGAAGCGCCGAATATGCCCGTGCCTTTCTTTAGTTTGACGGGCGCAAGTATCTCCTGCGCATGCGCGTCTTGGAACTTACTCAGTGCGAGTGCGGTACGCGTACCAAAGTACTGCGTCTCGTGGCCCGGAGAGCCAGGGCCGGAGGTAGCAACGGTAAACCCATGACTGTTTAAGTATTTTTGAAGGAGGATGACCTCGGGATCGCTTTGGCGTGGGTGCAGGTTCTTCGTAAACATGAACGACGTCCGCCCGACGCTTGCGGTACCCATACTCGAAGCGTATACGACCGTTCCGTTGGGATAATCGACTTGAGCTTGGGGCGCGAGGTAGTTGGGGAGACTCGCCGCCGTACCAGTAAAGATAGGACCGTTGCTGGTGGATGTTGGTGCTGGCGAACCACCGCCTGAAGTTGCTTGATCGCCAAAAAGAGCGAAGTCAGAAAAGTTGGTCGTGGTGCACGAGACGGTCTGTGCGGTCGTATTAACGATACAGCTTGAAAGTGGCGACCATGACGGGCTGTCGTAGCGATAAATCCAAAGCGTCGAGGCATCAAGGCCGCTTATTTGAGAGGAGGTGTAAGAGAGCGTAACGGTGATCGGCGATGAAAAGGTCGAAAGCGTGGTCGTTGCGTCCGTGAGCGCTTTAATATTGAAAACGGGCGTCGATGCCTTGGTGAATCCTGAGGGTGTGCCTGCGCCCGCAAAGAAGCTCGTGGCATCGAGCTCGTTCGCTTGGAATGTAGCCGCCGAAGTGGTCCCCGAGAAATTTGCAGGTACGGTCAGTGAAAGGTTGTCCTGAGTAAGCGAACCTCCCGTTGAGGTTGCAATGGCATTCTCTGCGGTCGCTGAAATCGACGCGCCGCCGGTACAGCCGGTCGTTTTGAATGTTTGATCAGAACTAGTCGCCGAGTCGGAACCGGCAGTTTGTCCGTACACGGCGTAATGGAACTGGGTGCAAGAAGGCAATCCTGCGAGCGTTACGCTGTGGCTCGTCACGCGCGGAGCGGTATCTGTTTGCGCTGTGGAAGTTGAATAGGTCGAAGAAAGACCGAACGAAACTCTCGACGAGGCCGCCGTCACCGTTTGCCAAGTGATCGTCGCGCCGCTCGAGGAGGGTGAAGCTGCAACCAGGGTCGGCGTTGCTCCCACATTTGCGACCGTAAAGACGACACTACTTGAGGTCGAATAGTTATTGAGGCTGTTGCGCGCGACGGCGAAGGCGAAATGGCTTCCGGAAGAGGTAGCCGTCGAATCCCAGCTCAGGGAATACGGAGCACTCGTGTCTTCGCTGCCTTGTTTTGCGCCATCGACGTAGAACGTGACGCCGGCAACCGATACATATGAGTCGCTCGCGCTCGCCGAAAGTGTCACGACAGATGAGGTCGACTCATTCGAAACGGGCGTGGTCAACGAAACGCTTGGTCCCGTATTATCGATGACGAATGAGACCGCGCTCGAGGTCGCGTAGTTGTTCGAAGTGTCGCGCGCAACCGCGAGCGCCGAATAGGTACCCGTCGACGTGGCAGTCGTATCGTATGTTTCCGTATAGGGTGTGCTCGTTATTTCGCTGCCTATTTTCACGCCGTTGAGATAGAACGTGACTCCCGCAACAGCGACATTGTCAGAGGCGGTTGCGGAAAAGGTCATCGTGCTCGAAGTCGCTTCGCTCGCGATCGGATCGGTGAGGAAAACGGTGGGCGGCGTGGTATCGCCCCCGCCGTTGTATTCATAGGCGCCGATGTCCGGGGCATTGGTGCGCCCCAAGGTACGTTGGTCGGAGGTCGGAACGGTGATCGTAGCGCCGTTTACGCTGTATGAGGTCGAGGTTCCTTGATCGATGCCGATTGATCCTGCCTGCAGGGGAATTACGTACGTGCCGGTGTTGCTGTCTTGAGTCAAGGAACCAAGGTTCAAAGTACCTGTCGTACTCGTTCCATACATCACGAACGTGCCGCTCCCGGAGGTGTTGGTCCAGTCGGAGGTGGTGGTGGCGATACCGGCACCCGGAACGAAGATTCCCAGAATATTATTTCCTTCGCTCGTGAACGTGCCGCCCGTGCGCTCTACATCAACATTGGTACTACTCGTTGCGAAGTTGCCGGCGACGAGAGTATTACGCAAGTACAACGAGCCGGAACTGAGGTAGAGGCTCGCCAGGGCGCCGTAGTTGCCGCTGATCGTATCGTTGGTGAGCCAGGCCTTGCCGGTAGTGATACCGATAGCAGCGCCGGCGCCGGTAGATTGCGCATTGTTGCCAGAAAAGGTGGAATTGGAAATGAGCACCGCGGGGGTAGAGCCGCCGAGTGCAATCGCGCCGCCGGTTGCGCTGGTAACGTTGTTGCGAAACGACGAGTTCTGGATAGTGGTTGTACCAGCAGAAACGTAGAGGCCCGCGCCGTTGGCAGCGCCGGAGAGGCAGCTAAACATATCGATATGCGAAAGCGTCACCTGTGCACTGCCGGTTATATCCATACAACCGCCATTCACGGAGCTGAGATTTCCGTATTGCATTGTAAGATTCTTGATCGCTACCGTGAACGCGTTTGCAATGGTGAATACGCGTTCATTTGCGCTGTTGCTCGTGGCACTCGCTTCAATGATCGTGGAGGTCGGACTCTGGCCCGTAATAGTGAGGTATTTGCCGAGAGTGAAGCCACTCGTTACGGCGTCTCCCGTTTCGCCGGCACTCGCCCAATTGAACGTGCCCGTGAGATTTATCGTATCGCCGTCGACGGCTGCGTTGTATGCCTTTGTGAAGGTCGCATAGGGATTACCGCTCGAGCCATTACCCGTCGAATCATTACCGGTCGAGGAATTTGAATAGATGGTGGTTCCGGTGTACACACCACGCAAGATGGGGTTGGTGCTCGTTGCGCTCGTCAGATATTGCTGGTACCCAGAGGTGCCGTTGTATTCGACGACATCGACAACGTATGGCTGCCCATACTGCAAATTGGAAACAGTGACGCTGGTGCCACTACCGTTGGCTACGGTGTACCATCCGGTGGTGCCGATCT
Organism: Minisyncoccota bacterium; assembly: GCA_031291875.1. Lineage (GTDB taxonomy): Bacteria > Patescibacteriota > Minisyncoccia > Phycocordibacterales > UBA2100 > UBA10103. The sequence goes on from JARLIE010000300.1 coordinate 30,856, forward strand.
GGGTTCCCGAGCCAAATACCGTGCTGGGCGTGTAGGAGGTGTTGTTCACTGCAGGCGCGGTGGAGGTGCTCGTGGTCGCCGCTATAAAGACGTCGCTGTCCGCACCGTTGCCATTGGTCCAGGTAATGGTCGCCGAGCCACCCGATATCGAACCGAACGAAACGCTTTTGGCGGGAATCGTCGGGGTCGTGTAGGAAATTGTCGATGTCGCAGCCGGGTTGCCTGTCGATGTCGCAGAGAGATATTGTTCGCTGCCAGGGTTGCCGTTAAGCTCCACTACCTGAACGTCATAGGTTGTACTTGCGGAAAGCCCCGCAATGCTCACGCTTGTTCCGGTGCCCTTGTATACGGCGTACCAGCCGCTTGAGCCGATCTGCGTCCCGGAACCAAAGGTGGCATTCGCTGTATAGGTCGTATTGTTTACTGGTACGGCGGCGGCCGAAGGGCTGGAGGTCGCGGCGACCAACACCAATTGCAGGCCGCCGTTGCCGTTGGTCCAGCTCGCCGTCATTGACGATTGCGTAACGCTCGAAAAGGTAACATTGCTGGCGGAAACCGTCGGAGCGCTTTCCGAGAGCTGCGCATTGTATTCATACGCTCCGATACCTGGCGGATTATTACGGTACAGCCCGCGCTGATCGGTAAACGGCACACTGACACCGTTGTTGGAGGTGAACGTTCCTGCGCCGATCGCGGCGGATCCTGACGAGAGCGCGAGCGTTTGAGTCTGATTGGTCGCGCTGTTATTCGCAAGCGTATTCGAGAGGTTTACCGTCGTCGTCGTGCCGACGATGTTGTGGTTCGTCCCATTGGTGAAGTTGGTTCCGTTGATCTGCGAACCGACGATGTTGTAGGAACTGACGACTGTCGCGCCACCCACATCCCAGTCGGCCGAGCCGTTCGGGTTTGTATTGCCGAAGATCAAGTTGTTCTCAAGATACAGCGGTGCCGCTCCGGACTCGGTCTGGACGCCGCCGGCATCGTTGGTGCTGCTCGCGGTGTTATACGCGATCGTGTTGTTGGTGAGAATTACCGTATCGCTCCCGCTATTGTAGAAATCATTGAACGCGTCGGATTGCGAGTTGCCGGTAAAGGTCGAGTTGGTGACGATCATTGAGCCGTAGTAGCCACTGATCGCAGAGCCGGTCGTCTTCGCGCTGTTGCCGACGAACGTGGAATTGGTGATTGTCGATAGTCCTTGGGAGAGTTGCAAACCGCCACCGAACTCGTTGGAGGAACCTTCTGCGGAGTTTCCTTGGACGGTACAGTTGTTCATCGTAAACGTATTAGAACCACCTGTATAGAAATCGTAGTATGCGCCGCCATAGCCGTTGGTGGCGTAATTGTCATTTAAGATGCAGTTTTGGAAGGTGATGTTGTCACCACTGTTGCTCGCACCGATCGATACGCCTCCGCCATTGCTCGCAACATTGCCGTACTGGATGGTCAGGTTTTCGAACGTGACCGTTAAATTGGAGCTGGCCATCGAAAATACTCGACGATTTGCCGTGCCGGGGGTCGATGAGGCTTGGACAATTGTGGAGGTCGCGCTCTGGCCCGTAATCGTGATGTTCTTATTGATTGTAAAGCCGGTCGTAACGGTCGTCGTTTCCGAAGCATTCGACCAGTCAAAGGTGCCGGTCAGGTTGATTGTGTCGCCAGAACTTGCCGCTGCGTATGCTTTGGTGAATGTTTGATACGGGTTACCGCTCGTGCCGGCGCCAGTCGTGTCGGAGCCGGTCGAGGAGTTGGCATAGATCGTCGCAGCAGAGGCGACGGTGGCACAGGCGAAGAAGCTCGCTGTGCATGCAAGAATGATGAGTATGCGGCTGTGTGAGCCTCTCATTGCCAAGGATTATACCAGTCGTGTGTAGCTCTATGGAACAGTGTTCGTGATCAAAGATCGCCGTTCTTGATGCGGCGGCGTAGTTCGTGCGCCTGCGCGTTGAGGAAGTGTAGGTTGTGATACGACATGAGCTTCATGCCGCTAAGCTCGTGCGCGCGCATGAGGTGACTGATATAGCTGCGCGAATAGGTTTTGCAAATATCGCACGTGCAGGTCTTGTCGAGCGGCTTTTGGTCCGTAAGAAAGCGACGATTGCGAATGTCGATGCGGCCGCTCGAGGTGAATGCGACACCGCGGCGCGCGTAGTGCGTAGGCGCGATGCAATCAAAGGTATCCGCGCCCGCGCTCGCGATGTAGGGAAAATCCTCCGGGTGCCCGACGCCAAGGAGGTGTCGTGGCTTGTCGGCCGGCAAAAGATCGGTAACTTCGCCCACAACTTTCTTGAGTGAGCGTTTGTCGTAGCCAAATTCTCCTCCGATGCCAAATCCATCAAAGGGCAGTGCGCCTATCTGCGCTGCACTGTGCGCTCGCAATTCGCTAAAAGCGCCGCCTTGCACGATTCCATACAATGCCTGCTTCGAGGTACGCGCTTTGAGGCAGAGCGCTGCCCAGCGATGGGTTCTTTCTACTGACGTGCGCATGTATTCGATATTCGCAAGCGGAGAAGGGCATTCATCGAATGCAAACATAATATCTGCGCCGAGCGATTGCTGAATACGGATCGATTCTTTGGGCCCAAGGAAAAGCGGTGTGCCGTCTAGAGGGGAGCGGAAATACACCCCCTCTTCGGTGATCTTGAGGGCGTGAGGCTGACTGCCTTCGACGAGATTTTTCTCCTGCTCGTCCTTCAATGCTTTTCCCATGCCGTGATCTTTGCCGAAACCGAGGCTAAATACCTGGAAGCCCCCGGAATCGGTCATGAGCGGCTTGTCCCAGTTCATAAATCCATGGATGCCGCCCGCTTTTTTCATAATTTTCTCTCCGGGTGCGACGTAGAGGTGATAGGTGTTGCAGATAAGAACTTGCGAGCCGACCTCGGCGACCTCCTCACTATCGAGCGTGCGCACGGTCGCGCGCGTCGCGACCGGCACGAACGCCGGTGTTTCGATATCGCCGTGGGGTGTCGAAATGACGCCAAGGCGAGCGCGGGATTTTTTGGAGCGTTTGAGTACTTTGAATTCGAGCATACAGAATGTGCGTGCAGCATAACGTATTGCGAGCATCGCGTATATTGTCGACGTTCGTAGGTGCTACACTCTGTATTATCGTTTATTCCACATTTTGTATGGCAAAGGGAAACAGCTCGCGCAGAAAAGAAGTCAAGAAACCAAAGAAATCCAAAAAGAAATAGCTCGGTCGCAATTAGAGCAGACCCGCTCGAAGCGAAAGCCATCCGATCCAGAGGACCAGGACTAGGTAATAGAGTGCCCAGCCGGGCGCAGGAGGGAACACACGCGACACGAGCCTGAAATGCTTGAAGTACCACTTTTGCCCGAACATCGCGACCATGTTCGCGGCGATACTGTCGATGCATAGCAGGTAAAAAATGAATGCATCAATGGTCATGCGGAAAGTATAGCAGTATTAGAACATGTGTGCTTCAACTCAGGCATGTTCGCGTTCCTCTATAATCCCGCGATCGCATGGATTCTCGTTGTGGTCGCCACGGTTATTGAAACGGCTTGGTTCGTCGTTCTCAAGCAATCTTCCGGGCTACAGGCGTGGCCATGGAACCTTATTGGTTATCTTATGGTTTTTCTGGATATACCATTGCTTTCAATTGCACTTAAAAATCTTCCCGCTGGCAGTGTTTATGCCTTCTGGACGGGAACTTCCGCCGTTGCGATTGCAATAATCGGCATTTGGTTCTTCGGGGAATCCACCAGTTTCTGGAGACTCTTTTTTATTGGAATAGTCGTGATTGGCATAATTGGAGTAAATCTCACTGGTTGAGTAAGCGATATCCAAAAAACAAAATAGCCCGCATCTTAGGGCTATTTGAGGTCTACAAAAGAGAGTGTTTCTTATCGAGAATTGTGGCGTCCGAGATACCAGACTCGAAGTGCCGGAAGTATCGCGATTGATAGGATTGCTGCAATGATTTTTCCCCAACGGGAATGTTCTCCTGTGAGAATTAAGAAAAACCAGATATAGATGTTGATGTCGCTGGGGAGTGCGAAAAGTTCAGCCGTGTATTCGTCGAAGAACTTCCTCATGACCACCTCCTTAGGTCGTTCTGCTAGAACGCTACCATGACGCTAGAGCAGAGACAAAGAAATCACTGATCCGGCTCACGCTTGCATCGGCTCGCGAGCCGACGCCATTTCATTTGGAGATTTGGTAATATCATAGATATGAGAAAACTAATTGTATTTAGTCATTTATCACTCGATGGAATAGCGGCGATACCTAGCGGTAATTTGAATTGGATTTCCTATGATAAAGACTTGCAAGCGTGGGCCGAGACAATCGTGGCGGATACAAGCACTGCTTTGTATGGTCGTGTTACGTATGAACTGATGAAATACTGGAAAACAGTTCCCTTGAATCCAGACGCCTCAAAACACGATCTAGAGCATGCGCGCTGGATTGAAAATGTGGAGAAAATAGTTGTTTCAGAGCCTGATCTGATACCGGATTGGAATAATGCAAGGGTAATCAGTGAAAATATTGAAGCGGAAATTCTAAAACTAAAAGAGCAGCCAGGCAAAAACATCACCGTATTCGGGAGCCCGACGGTTGCAAATCTTCTCATCAAGATTGGGCTGGCGGATGAATTTCAGCTTTCAATTAATCCAGTAATCCTGGGTGATGGAAAGTTCCTCTTTAAAGACATCAACAATACAAAATTAAAGCTTCTTGAAGAAAACAGCTTTGCATCGGGTGTAACCACGCTTCATTATCAACTAATAAAATAGGCCCTATACCGTTGAAAAATGGGGTCCGACTCCACTTATTTCGTCCACAATATAAGGCGAAACAAATCGGCTTAGTATGACGTATTATGGGGGGACAGGTTGTTTATTAATAGTAACTGTTTATAGGTTCTATGTATAAAAAAGTATTAGCTACCACGGTCTTGATCACAGGATTGGCTGCCGCAGTGCCGGCTTTCGCACAATCGACCACGACCCCGGCTGTGACGACAAGTACGTCTTCAACGGTTACGACGAAGATTGCTTGTGTAGGAGCTGCTGTGAATGCGCGCGAGCACTCGATCGGCACCGCGATGAGCACGCTCACTACAGCAGAGAACTCTGCATATAGCGCACGTGCGACCGCACTTCAGCAGGCATACACACTGACAACACTCAGTGCAGTAAAAGCTGCTGTAAAGACCGCATGGTCGACGTTCTCTTCCTCAATGAAGAGTGCGCGCCAGACGTGGCAGACTTCACGCAACAGCGCATGGGCGACATACCGCACAGCAGCAGTTGCTTGCAAAGCTCCCGCCGGAACTGGTGACGGAGTAAATTCAGGAAGCGAGGCAAGTGGTAACTAATTTCTAGTGCCAAGTACACAAAAGCCGCTTTAAAGAGCGGCTTTTGTGTTTTCATGCTTCGCAAGTGAGTGTACGTAGATTGCATTACCGTGACGCAATGGATCTATGGTTACCGGAGTGAGATTCTAAAAGCGGCACTAAAAGCCTTCCAGATCGCAAGTAATATTGAGCTTGCAACTGGCTACTTTGGTCCTAAAACGCATGCGCTCATTAAAACTTTGGCAAACGCGTCTTCTACGGCATCCGTCATTTCAATGGCAACTTCCACAGCATTTACTCGTGATCTTCAGGAAGGTATGAGCGGCCCAGACGTTACGCTTTTGCAAACATTGCTCATACACGACAATGCAGGCCCCGCCGCTCAAACGCTCTTACAAACTGGTACCAGCACCTACTTTGGCTCCGTCACGAAAGCGGCCTTAATCGAATATCAGCAACAGCAGAACATTGTTCCGGCCCTAGGGTATTTCGGCCTTAAAACAAGGGCGATCATGGTTCAGTGACAGGCGGGGAAATGTACTCTAAAAGTGGGGTTGGGGTACCCCGGCTCTATATTTGGGGTAATCTGAATTTGCAATGAACCCTAGCAAATCAAGCTAACCATTGAGGAAATAAGCCAAGATTTCGATGTGGATAACCTTGTGTAATTTGCGCAATTTGATATACTCACACACGAATCAATACGAAAGAGGGCCCAAAAGGTGTTAGTGCCTAAGGGCCCTTTTTCAATTTATGCGTGCTTATATTCAATCTTTTTCCGTACATCTGCGTCTCCAAGATTGGCAAAAAATTCACTCCCCATCTTTTTATACAGAGAGGAGGCAAACTCGGAATTAGGGAAAAGCATTTTCCCGAACTTCTCTTTCTTGATTAGGAAATCAACCATCTTTTTATAGTCGCCATCTCCTGAGACGATATAAATCTTTCCCGTCAACTCACCCTCAACGAGCTTTCTCATCACATTAAAAATGATGTCACAATCAACATTTCCTTTCTTTTTACCCTTAAGCGCTGCGGAATGCTCACGAAAGGAAAGAATAAATCCTGCTTTTTGAAGATTATCGTAGAGATCTTGTTCACCCTCTGAGATATAGCCCAAGAAGTAATAGGCTTCTCCAACTTTGTATTTATCTTTTAGGTAGGTGCGTAAACGTGCGTGATTTACGGCCCAACCTTTCTCCTTAGTGCCCAAATGTAGATTTTGTCCATCGATGAAGGCGAGATTGGGATTTTGCGGATCGATTGTCATAAAATAGCCGATAAGGCTTCGCAAATAATACCATTTTTAGCCTCTAATAAATCGTGGGAAAAACCTCCATTATTAACTTCGCACACTCGAGGTTGTGCGAAGCTAGCATCCCTACAATAAATGCGAAAGGGGAGTGTGTGGACAAAGATCATGGCTCACCGAATTTAAGAAAAACCACCTTCATTGCGAAGGTGGTCCGAGGATTTTTTCGATCGATTGGAATAAGTCGATCATTTCTTCGCATCGCGCATAGACATCCGGATCGATATGCCAGCGTTCCTGGTCCAGCACTGATTCCGCGCCTTCAATATGACCATGTGACATCTTGTAGGGCGAGTGATATACAAGCATCCTTGAACCCTTAACGTGCGGCGCATGATGCAAATATTGTATGACGATGAGAGTTGGCTGCCAGGGACTGTTCCTTACTTCCTCAACAATTTCCCAATTTCGTGGCAACCAGCCATCCCAGCAGAACTTCACCTCTACAAACTCTCTTTCGAGCTTCGGTGCTTCACCTTCCTTTGGAAGAAGCAGATAGAAGTCCGGCATGCCGCTTAGTTGATTTTTTAGTCCGGCATTGAAATTCACGTCACGGGTCGGTAGGAGCGGACGAATCCACTCGTATCCCGTCCTACGAATATCAACGCCGGAACCCCGAAACATCATTTCAGTAATTGCTTCGGCAAAACGCCCTTTGAAAGGGCTCTGATAGTTCAGTTTTTCTCCCACAGCATCATCCTCCAATGTTCATGTACTTGCTTAGGCATACCACGGGAATCGGTAGACTGTAAATTTGTTCACGAAATGATAGAGATTCCATAGATATACTGCCGGTTGACATCAGAAGAAGCTAGGAGGATGCTTTCAGAATATGAGCAAAAGGGGGCTCAAGCTCACAGAGAAGCAATTCGCTTGGCTTCTCTTCTTAGCTATGTTTGCGGCTTATTTTATAGTCTATTTCGCTGGATCGTACCTGCGTAATTGCATTTTCGTTTGGCCTCCTCGTTTTGACATTAAGGCGTGTTGGGATGAGCAGATACAGCCGGCACAACAGAATGCGGCGGAAAATGCATACAATTTTCTACCCGACATAAAGTTTTAAATATCGACATGGCAATACCTAACGCTCAGTACGAGATACCGGTCTTGAAGGCACTAATAAAATTAGGTGGAAGATCGACGGTTCAAGAAATTTATCCTGTAGTGGAAAAGATAATGTTCTCGCTCCTTAGGAAGAGCCCTGGAGAATATGGCAGCCACAAAAGTTCGAAGGAGCCAATATGGCACAACAAGACAAGGTGGGCCAGAGAGGCCCTAAAACAAAAACATGAACTTCTCGGTACAGAGAAAGGTGTATGGAGCATCACTCCTTTAGGGAGGGAGCGCATAGACCTTATCAGGGAATCCAAATCTGACCCCGATTCTTTAGATAGCGAAGACGACAAGCAAAACCTGCTAACGGAATATACCGACTTTTCCGAGGCGGAGTCTATCGAGAAAGTTGAAGAAGGGCGTAGGTTACTCCGCTATCACTATGTTCGAGAGCGCAATCCAAAAATCATTCACATGGCAAAACAAATTGCGCTAAAGAAATACGGAGAATTGCGTTGCGAGGTTTGCAAATTCTCGTTCAAAGAAAAATATGGGAAGCGCACGGAAACATACATTGAAGGGCATCATCGACTTTCTGTTCGCGATATGGGCCAAGGGCACAAAACCGCGGTAGAAGACATAGCTTTGTTGTGTTCAAACTGTCACAGAGCAATACACGCGAAATATCCTTATATTTCTGTTGAAGAACTAAAGGCGATTACAGTGGTCAGTTGAAGACTTACGTTTCATTTGGTAAGTGTTAGTATGAAGACAAGCTCGTACAGTGAAATAAGAGCTGATATACGTCAAGTATGCCAGATTCCTCTAAAAGAGATATAAAAATCGAGACAGATCCTCGGAAAAGGCTCTTCATTGAATTGCTAACCAGAGATATTTCACTAATCGACTGCATTCTGGATTTGATTGATAATTCAGTAGACAGCGCTGTTCAGCTTGCCAAATTTAAAGCCTCAGCAGGTCTTAGTAAGAAGCCAACTAAGAGACTCGCTAAGTTCCTAGTCTCCGTTAACTTATCGCCTCAAGAGTTCTCCATCGTTGATAATGCTAAGGGGATAGACGAGATCACAGTCAAAGAGGAGGTGTTTCGTTTTGGTGCAACCAACAAAAAAAGAAATACTTCTGGTTTGAGCGTATACGGGATAGGCATGAAAAGAGCCCTTTTTAAGATTGGGAGAGAGATCAAATTCGAGTCGAAAACGAAGGAGGAGAGGACGACCGTAAACATGGACGTCGATGAGTGGATGGGCGATGAAGAAAATTGGGCTATAAAAGGAAGCACGCAAAAGAACACTGGAAAATCTACAGGTACAAATATTGTGGTTCGGAAAATCAATCCAGATATTGCGCGAAATTTCTCAAGCCCAGCGTTTCAAAGACTCTTGATCGATAAGATCGCAATGACACACGGCGTTTTCCTTCACAATGGCTTGCGGATTGAAGTAAATGGAACTTCAGTCAAAAGCCATATGCCGACAATAGCTTCCTCAAAACGTGTTGGGATATCTTCTAAAGTCTTTACCAAAGGAGAAGTCAAAATTCGAATAATAGCGGGGCTTTCTTCAAATGACGAAAGAGCTTCAGACGGTTGGTATGTCTTCTGTAACGGAAGAATGATCCTCGAAGGAGATAAAAGTTACCAAACTGGGTGGGGTACAAATGATCTTAGAAAGTTCCATGCAAGTACAGGCAAATTCATTGGCTTTGTTTATTTTGAAAGCAACGACGTGAGCCTGTTGCCTTGGACAACAACGAAAAACGCGGTTGATTATGATTCAGAAATATATCAATACGCATTGGGACACATGATTACCATAGCGAAGCCGATCGTTAGGTACTTGGTAAAGCAGTTTTACAAGCAGAAGAAAGACAAAAAAGGTGTGGAAGCTGCTTTGGATGGAGCAAAGGAGGTATCGGTAGCGACTGTTGGTCCAAGTTCTCTATTTTCGGTTAAGTTACCTAAAAACATAAAGGGAAATAAAGAAGAAATTGCATACGAAGTTGCGACGAAAGACATTTCGAAAGTTAGGAAATTTGAAGAAGACGAAGATATGCCAAATGAAGAGATTGGCCGTAGAACTTTTTATTACTTCTTGAACCACCAAGAGTAGTCATGGCGTTAAATTATCAGCTGCGCCCGGCTAAACATATTGAACGACATATATTTGTCGATGTTTTACAGCATTTAAGAAACGCTGGACACGATATTTCGAGATATCATTATGTAGGATTTGGTTCGCATCACTACGTGGATTTTATATTATTTCATCGTCTTCTATCTATCCGAACGATGACATGCGTAGAAAAGGAGGAGAGCAAAGCGAAACGAATGTCTTTCAATAAGCCCTATAAATTCATTAAACTCGAAATAGAGGACGTAATGGATTTTATGCCCAAGATCAACAATAGAGACAAATATATTGTTTGGCTTGATTTTGAATGTCATCTAAATGCAGAAGTGATGTCACACATAGCATCATTAGTTAACACACTCGCAAACGGCTCTGTTTTTATGATCACTGTCAATGCAAACCCACCCTCAAGAGATAATTCCACTCCGCAAAGTCCAGAAGAAATCGAAAGAGAAAGGGAAAAATATTCTAAGGAACTTAGCCCATATTGTGGCACTGTGCGTAATGAAGATGTAACAAGAAAAGAACTGCCAAATCTACTAGTTCGTTCGATGAGTGCAAAAATCGCTGATGCTCTAATAGGAAGGACGAACGATGATTTCTTACAACTATTTAATTATGTTTACCAAGATGGTCAAAGAATGCTTACCTATGGAGGGATTGTTGACCAAAAGGATCGAACTCAGACAATCAAAGACTCGTTGAAACGTGTTGAACACGTAAATTATGATTCAGAACCACGCGCAATAAACGTACCTGCCTTAACAATGCGAGAGAAGCTCTTTCTGGATAAGAAAGTCCCAAAGTCGGGCACCATCCATAATATTCCTTTCGAATTAACTTCAGACGAAATCAAGAACTACGTTGAATACGCGCGGTATTACCCGACTTACCATGAAATACAGGCGAGTTAATCCTCTGTAGAGTTACTTTTCAGTAACTTCGTTACGAATTTTGCTCAAAAAGGGGTACTTTGTGATTTCATTTTTTTGAACGGTAGCGGTGAGTTTATTCGTCTTATTTGCGTTGTAGCCATATAAATTCCTTGTATAGATCTTTTTTTGGAATTCTTTGACATCAAAGATAAAGATAAATTCAGATTGGATACCAAATTTTGAGAGGGGAGGGTTAGCCACCATCTTCGCGATCTCTTTCTTCAAAGCAGCAAATGATTTTTTATTCTTGAGCAACAAAGTATATTCAATTGTAATTAATTTATTCAAAACGGACGGCTTTTTATTCTTATCTCGAACGTAAACGTTCGTAATGTATTCCGGGAAGATTTTATCTAAGTTCTTCTTTAGTACATCCGCAAACTTTAGGGCTCGTAAATTCAATATTTGTTTTTGAAAGTTAACCTGTTTCGAATTGATTTTTGAATTCGCATATTCTTTTAATCGTCTCTTTGTGTTCTTCTTTATGTGTTTCTTAAACATTTTTATGTATCGAGCATTCAATTCGAAGCCAGCATATTTTCTTTTAGTAAATACCGCTTGCGCAGGAACAGTGCCTGAACCCGCAAAAGGATCGAACACAACGTCACCCTCATCGGTTGTGAGGTCTATTATTTGTTTAACCAGACCTTCCGGGAGAGGACAAAAATGGTCAACATATCCATTCCCCCAGGATCCTTGGGTAGGTATGTCAAAGCTCCATATCTCAGTCGGAGTCTTGCCCTTGGGGTTATAACGTTCGGGATACTTAACCCACCACTGCTTTAAATCACTGTAATCTCGAATTCTGTCGATGCGATATTTAAAGTTTTCAGACTTCTTGAAAACAAGAATATACTCAATCAGTCCTCTCATCTGTCCTTTTTTTGACCACGGAACAGTTCTTTCTTTCCTCCAAATAATAATTTCTTGCAATATCCACCCAGTCCCCTTTAGTTCTCTGGCAAAGTCGAAGGGAAGTGTATATATCTCTCCTTTTCGGCGGAACGTATCGATTATTACCCAAAGTGTACCTGTGTCTTTGGTTATATCGTGGGTTTTCTTGAAAACATCTTTGAGGTCAGCGAGATAGGCAGGATATTTTTGCCCGAAACCGATTTGTTTCTTGTGCCCGTAATCTTTTAGATCAAAGTAGGGAGGGGAGGTGATGGTCACATCAACACGGTGCCCTTTCATTACTCGATCTAGATCTCGAGCATCGGCGTTGTGAATTTTACCGATGGGATTTGTGCGCGTTTTCATGGCTTAAACACAGTATATATTTTTTGTACAGAAAAGCCCGTTACTACGGTCCGCGGGTACAGGCGAGTATTGGCATGATGACCACCGGGCGGTATCATGTGCTCACACATCCAATATTGGCCCGAGAGGGCGACAGCCTAAACCACTAGAAATAGAGGCATGGCTGAGGAATCGCGTTCAACATAGACAACCCGTCATTCAGGGCGTTGAACGCGTTATATGGGGAAACCTGTATAGGGCCGCAAGGCCTCCTGGTGGCGGGCTTTTTGTTTACCTGCCATCGGATTAGCAACTAAGCTTTATTCGTATGGCGAACAGTATTTCGAGAGTATTTAAATGGGCTGGTATTGTACTGCTGGTGATTCTCATGGGCGCATTCTTTGCGGGAGCAACCAACTCGTCTCCGTCGTCACCGAATGTGGCGAATACCGATGCAGTACAGAGTACAGCACCGCAGCTCACTGCAGCACAAGCCAGCAGCTCTCAAGAAACTACGAATCAGACACAGGCGAATTCATCGTCTCAGGGAGGTGGAACTGGTCTTGTCAGAAAAACTACGACAGGCGTCGTGCGACTCAGTACGGTCGATTTTAATCAGGCTTTGGGCATAAGCCAACAGGTCATCATCTTTGGCGGGGACGCAGATGCTGTCGATGATGGATCGGGATGGATATGTGTCGTAAATGGTGAGAACAACTTCGTTAGCGCAGTCATCGGGGACACAGTAACGGTCACGGGAGAAAATGCCGTCGGCACTCCCGCGCTTATTAGCTGCCGCGTCGATTCTCTCCAATAATGGGCGTTTCTCAGTACGAACGCTGCGTGAGCCATAATGCGTAAGTGAGTTCTCGAATATGTCTCTGGTACATTTTGTGACAAATCAAATACTGATCCCAATTTATTTCGCCCCTATTTCTCTGGCCTTCGCACTCTTTGAGCCACCTACGTGCCATTCTCGAATCAAAATAGAAGTCACCCTTTGGTGAGGGAATTGGTGGAATTTTCGGTGGTTCTGCCGGCAACTTAACAGGTTTTGGAGGAACTTTTGCGGTTTCGATTATTACCGCAATATCTTGCCGATCGACTAACTTTTCCTCGCTAGTTGGGTTGTCTACGAATTCACTAATTTTAGTCTCTGCCTTCGTGTAAGTATATGTGGGGATTTGTGACGGCGTTTTATAAACCGGAGAAAATCCCGCGACATAAGAATGATGTTCACCTCGCAAGATTCTCTTACAGTCACGTTGGAAGGAATTAAAATGAGGATGCACCGTGATAAAATGTAACCACTGCTTCTTGGTGATGCCAGTACGCAGCAATGCTCTTTTCAGAGTAATACCTTCCTTCAAATCAGAAAGGATGCCAAGTAAGGCATTGCGGTCATTCCACCATCCGGAGTATGTTTGAAAGATCGGCAGATCTCGATCATGCTCGCGGACGGTGAAGGCTGTTTTCTTCTGTGGAGACATATATACAGTATAAGGAATAGCCAGCGAATTTAATTTCTTGCTATTCAAGGGGAGAGAGTGAGGGGATTGGTACTTTTGGCACCAAATTCTCTGATTCCAAAAAATACCATTTTCCTCTGACGAATTTGGAGACAAAAGTACCAAAGTCCAAAAGAATGGCTGTATGTATAGCGCTCAGTTCAACAAAAAAACATCTGGGTCAATTTCATACGAGTATAGATAATTCGAGGGAATAGGGGTTATGGGTACCTTTGGTACCTATGACAGCACTTCGCACAATATATCTTTTGCGAAGTACGGCTAGGGCTACATTGGGATCGTTCTGGGGCCGCGGCCTTGGCGGGATTGGCCTGTATGGCCCTTGGAATGCCTTATACTGCGCTTGTGTACGCCGACAAGATAAAAGCCCTGCTTTCCCCTGCCGAGCGCAGGATTTTTGCAAAGTTGCGTGATCCGCGCCGCATTCAGGATTACCTCGATACGCTGCCCATCAACTTCGAGACTTCTTGCGATACCTATATGTCGCCTCGCCGAGTTCTGCGAAGCGAGATCGCCCATTGTTTCGAAGGCGCTTTATTTGCGGCTGCTGCGCTTGCATACCACGGTCAAAAGCCACTCCTACTCGATCTGAAGACGACACCGATAGACGAAGATCATGTCGTGGCGCTTTTTAAATTGAACGGACGTTGGGGCGCGATTTCAAAAACAAATCACGCGGTGCTTCGGTATCGAGATCCGATTTATAAAGACGTGCGCGAGCTCGCCATGTCGTACTTTCACGAATATTTTTTGCCGAGCGGTAAGAAAACGCTCTATTCGTATTCTGCGCCGTTTGATGTTTCAAAATTTGCGCCCGAGCGCTGGCTTACCGCCGAAGAAGATTTGCAATGGCTTGTCGACGCCTTGGATCAGTCTCGACATTTCCCTATCGCTTCCAAAAAACAACTGCGTGCGCTTCGCAACGCAACGAAGTTTGAGATCGAAACGACAGCGCCCGTGCAATGGCGCAAGCCGCGTTAGAGCGCGGGCAGATAGTTGAGCGGGTTCAGGTAGCCTGACACTGGTGGCACCGGCATCACGGCCGTCGAGCAGGCGCCGTGGCCGCCTGTTGCTTGGCCAAGCGGAATGATCTTGGTCACAGACGAGACGTAGACGCCAAAGTGCAGGTGTGGACCGGTCGCGTAACCCGTTTCGCCGCTGTAGCCGATCACCTCTCCCGTCGAAACTTGCTGGCCTTGCGTGACACTTATTTTTGAAAGGTGCGCGTACATCGTGTTGATGCCGTTGTTGTGCTGGATCATCACCCATTTGCCGAACGAGCCGCCGACGCAGCTCGGGGTTGCATCGGTGTTGCCGGTCGCGAGAATGACGCCGTCGAGGGCGGCCATAACGGGAGTTCCAATCGGCGCGGAAATATCGAGACCATCGTGCCCGTGGCCGCTGTAGAGCGCCTGGTGTGCGTCGGCAAAATTGGTATTGCCGAAATACTGGGTGATCCTGATCTTTCCGCCGATTGGCCAAGAAAGCGTGCCGGGCGCAAAACCGAGAATTTGGTTCTGGTTAACAGTCTGGTTGTATTGCGCCTTGAGGTTGTTGAGCTGTTGCTCGAATTGGGACTCCTGCGCCTTCTTCTGCGCGATAATCGCCTGGTACGCGGCTTCCTGCGATTTGGTCTGCGCGAGCAGCTGGCTTTGCGTCTCCTTCGTTGCCGAAAGTGAACCTTGTTGGACGGTGAGCTGTTGCTGTTGCTGCTGCAATTGCTGATTTTTCACGAGCTGTGCGCTCTTGTGATCGTTGAGTGTTTGCTTTTCGGTCGCGAGCTGCGAGATGGTGGTGTTGATGGCGCCTTGGATCGTCTCGACATCGTCGATGTCTTGCCATGCTTGTTGAATACCGTCGGAGGTAAGAAGCTGCACCGAAAGCGGCGCGGTGTCTGTTTCGTTGAGAATGCGAATCGACTCCCCTAATCCTTTTTGCAAATTTGCGATTGAGGCTTCGTCGCCTGAGATACTGTCGCTCAATTGCTGTATTTGCAGCTGGGTCGTATTGATCTGCTTATTGGTGATTTGGATGGAGGTGTTGGTCTTCTTGATGGAAAGATTGAGCTGTCCGATCGTGTTTTGCAGCGTTTGGCCTTGTTGCTGTGTGAGGTTAAGTTGCTGTTGATACTGCGCAATCTCGCCATTGAGCTGGTTGATCTGCTGTTGGTTCTGATCGATTTGCGATTGGAGGTTGCTCGAAGCGCTCGAGGTGGCACCGGTTGTGTCAGCATAGACGATACCGCAACTCACGACGAACGCACCGAGTACGACGGCGAGCATAGAAAAACGCATACGCGTAAGAGTACGCCACATCCTAGGTGCGCGGTAGTTCATACGGGAGTGGAATTATTGCGTCGTGCGTTTAAGCAAGCCGATGGCATTTGAGACCCGACGAATTGCCGATTCTTTACCAACGATTGAAGCGATCAGAAACGGGTCCGGACTTTTGGCGCGGCCAGAAAGCGAATACCGAAGCGGCCAAAGCACGTTGCCGCGACCCTCTGCTTCCGCGTACGGCCAAATCGCCGCTTTTATTTTTTCAGGATCGCTGCACTCGGTATCGGAGCGCGCCTGCAGAATTTCAAGGATTGCCGTGAGGTATTCAATCGCCTTGACAGGATCGCCATTTTTTTGCGGAATACTTGCTGGTTCCGATTGGGGATCGACAAAGAAGTAATCGTACTCCCCTTCCCCTACCTGCGCGTCGATGTCATCCCATAGGGAGATGCGCTCACGCAGGAGCGGTAGAAGTTTGAGACCAATAGATTCGTCCCAAACGATAGAATGCTTCTCGAGAGCCGTTCGTAATCGTTCGAGCGCCATCGCTGCGAAATCATCGTCGCGCATCTTGAGGAGGTATTCTCTGTTGAACCAGCGGAGTTTTTCGATGTCGAATACGGCGCCGCTTTTGTGTAGGTCGGCAAGATCAAACTCGGCGATCATGTCCGCAACGGAGAGCATCTCCTTGCCGGAAGGCGGTGTCCAACCCAAGAGTGCGAGGTAATTGAGGATCGCCTGCGGCAAAATTCCCATTTCGCGATAACGTTTGACGGAAGTCTCGTGTTTGCGCTTCGACATCTTGCTTTTATCCGGCATCAGAATGAGCGGCAGGTGCGCGTACGCCGGTATCTCAAAACCGAGCGCGCGGA
>JARLIE010000037.1 GCA_031291875.1 Minisyncoccota bacterium
CGAGGTCGAGAGACAGAATCTCGAGCTCCTCTCCCGAAATTACCGGGAAGAAGGCATTCGGGGCAAAGCGGCGGCAGGTTTCAAGATCTATGCCAGAGCCGGGGACAGCAACCGCATCCGCCGCGCGTTGCACGACACCGGTATGGTTCGAGAGGTTCTTTCCGTATGACCATGACCGCGTTCCAACGCGAAGGGCTGCAACTTCTCGGGTACACAAGGCGCGAGAGCGAGTTCCTTTTCCTTGTGGCAACGCACTCGGGGTATTTCACAAACCGCCAGTTCAAATACTTCGCCGAGACGGAATCGGGATCGGTGTCGCACGCGTTCATTCACAAGCTTCTGGATCGCCAGCACGCCAGCTATCACGCGTACCGGTCGGGTGGACGCGTATACCATCTTTTCGCCCGAAAGGTATACCAAGCCATCGAGCGCGAGAATCTGCGCACGCGCAAGAAGCACGAACTGGAGTACGTCAAGACCCGGTTGGTAGCTCTCGACTTCATCCTCGGGCACCCGAAATACCGCTACCTCGAAACGGAGGCGGAGAAGGTCGCGATCTTCGAAAAGGAATGTGGCGTGAGCAGAGAAACTCTGCCGGTGAAGCAGTATAGGGCCAGAAGGTCCGCCGAGATAACGCCCCGCTATTTTGTGGACCGCTTTCCGATGTTCGTGGACCGTGAGGCCGCTCTCCCCACGGTCACCTTTACGTATGTGGATGCGGGAGCGATAACCCTCGAAGCCTTTGGCACGCACTTGCGCGCTTATCTGGGATTGTTCCAGGCGCTTCCGAAGTTGGAATTCATCTATTTGAGTCCGACGGCGCGGTTGTTTCAGGCGGCAGAATCGGAGTTCCGCCACGTGCTGTACGGGGCGCGCGGCCACGCTAATTCCGCGAACCCCATCGACTACTTCAGAGTGCGTAAGGCCTGGGAAGCCAAAGAGCGAGTGGCGAGCTCCGACGTGATTTTATTGAAGGAAGCGCAGGCCCGTTTTGCGGGCCACCAGTTCGAGGAGCTGTACGAAAAGTGGCGAAGTGGGGCCACCACAGACGCCAAACTCGACCAAATAGTCGAGCAAGCTCGATCACGCGGCACGAGCGTTTTCCGAACCATAATA
>JARLIE010000038.1 GCA_031291875.1 Minisyncoccota bacterium
CAGGCACTTTAGACATTGCATCGCTCCTAACCGGAGAGGATCCGGCGTCCAATGCTATCTCTGATGGTGAGATAGAGTCGATGCTGCTTTTAGTATGCATTAGGCGGGTTATGGCCGGATCTATAAGGCGGCCGTATCTTTGGCGCGGGACGCGGCGAAGTTAACGACGCCTGAGCCGCGAAGCAGGGGGTAGATTGAAGGCGCCTCCGGCTCAATCCGGGGGCGCCGCTAAAAGCAACCCACGAAACTTCCCATCATAATTACCATATAAACATGTCTTTATATGGTGGATATCCCCACTTTTCATAAATTAATTCTGATGGGAGGTATACAAATCCGGAACGGAGCGGTAGATATCTATCATGACTTTCTTATCCTCTCTCATCTCCGAGATCGCGGACCTAGAGCAAAAGCTCAGTCACGATCCTGTTTTTATTAAACTTTCCGAACTGAGGAAGGTAAGGCATCTTTATGAGTCGGATAAAAAGGCCGAAACATCTGAGGGGTCAAAAAATTTCGATTTAGAAAAGGCCGTGGTGGAATCGTATAAGCCGGATGCGTCGCGGGCAGGGCGTCGTCAATCCCCGGAAAGACAAGAAGCTTTGCGGGAATGCCGTGCGTTTTTGGAATCGGTGAGGCGCCCGGCTAAAACCGCAGAACTTTATTCTTACTTGCGGACGTTGGGCGTTGAGCTAGGTGGCAAAGATCCACAGAATAATCTCTCAGCCCTATTGTATCATAGCCCCGATTTCCTCTCCCTTCGTGGCGAGGGGTGGATATTGAAGCCCGGCATTGCTCAGCAATCTGCCTCCCAAGCGGCGAGATTAGCAGCGGAGACCCTGGTGGAATCCTTGGGCACGGAGGGCAAAGAATAAGAAAGGCCCGCGAGCCATGATAGCAAGCGAGCCTTTCAAACAGTTTGGGGGTGCACAGTGTAGGGCCAAGTTGTCCAGCTCACGCCCGACGGGTGCAAGTCCCGTTACCTCCGCCAGTTACCCCCTTCCACAAGGGGTAACCTGCCTTTCCCTTCCAAAAGGAAGGGCAGTTCTAAAACGCCTTCCCGGTCGGCTTAGGGTCCACACCTAAGTTGACCGGCTCCAAAGCTATTCAGAAGTAGCAGCAAATGTGGAATCCGTCTAGGTGGTCAAACTTTTTCGTTGACCTCAACAAAGGAGATCCCTTTTGCATCACCCTCGACAAAAACGATCCCTTTGCGCTCCAGCGCAACTTTCATTGCCGCTAGATTTGCCGCGATTGGCGAACGCTTCCCGGATTCAAAATCTCGAATTGTTGACAGGCCAACGCCGCTTGCGCTGGCAAGAGCATCCTGTTTCCAATCAAGCCAAGCGCGAGCCGCGCGACATTGTGCCGGTATCATATGAGCCTGATACCGCACGCAATGAAATTCGTCAACATCAACGTTTTATGTTGACGTCACTGAAATCAACCTATATCACTGAGGTCAACGGAAAACGTTGGGTCTCAGCTCGTGCAACACTTCCTTCTCTCCAAAGCCGCAAGGAGCCTGAGCTTAGCTCGGGTCGCCCGGCTTTCGGACGAAGAAGCGCACGACGCCTTCCGCATGATCCGTTGGGCCGAAACCAAAGGTGAGGCGGTTTGTCCGCGTTGCGCTTGCGGCGCTACCTACAAATTCAAGACCCGTGCGCTTTGGAAGTGCAAGGCCTGCTCGCATCAGTTTTCGGTCACGTCCGGGACCATTTTCGCGAGCCGCAAGCTGGACACCTCCAAAAACCTATTGCGAAAACGTCGCGGCGTGATTCAATCGGCTTGGCTGGTTTGAGGGCTGGGCGATGCGGGGTCAGGCTGGGTTCTTTGATATCGATGAGCGCCTGAAAGATCTTTCCGCCAAAGGCGACGATCTCGAACGGTTGAACGGGATGATCGACTTCGAGATATTCCGGCCCCTGCTCGAACAAGCGGTGCCGCGCGCGAACCGCAGCAAGGGCGGCAGGCCTCCGTTCGACCACGTCTTCATGTTCAAGGTGCTGATCCTGCAGACGATGCATTCGCTGTCGGACGAGCGTTGCGAATATCTGATCAAGGACCGGTTGTCGTTCATGCGCTTTCTCGGTCTCGGGCTGGCGAGCCCCGTGCCCGACGCCAACACGATCTGGACGTTTCGCGAGGCGCTGACGCGGGCGAAGATTGGCGGCGAACCGGTGGTCGCCGTGCTGTTTTCGCGGTTCGACGCGGCCGTAAAGGCGTGCGGTTATCTCGCGATGGGCGGCCAGATCATCGACGCCACGATCGTGGCGGCGCCCAAGCAACGCAACACGCGCGAGGAGAAGCAGGCGATCAAGGATGGCGGCATTCCCGAAGGCTGGGCCGGGAAACCGGCGAAGCTCGCGCAGAAGGATCGCGATGCGCGGTGGACGGTCAAATACACCAAGGCCAAGCCCTATGAGGACGGCTCGAAGCCGCCAGTCGACATCGCCATCCCGAGCTTCGGCTACAAAAATCACATCGGCATCGACCGCTGCCACGGTCTGATCCGCGCCTGGACCGTGACGAACGCGGCGGCGCATGACGGCGCCAGGCTGCCGGACGTGCTCGACAAGGACAACACCGCCAGCGACGTTTGGGCCGATACCGCCTACCGGTCGGCGAAGAACGAAGCGCACCTCCTCAAGAACGGTTTCGTGTCGCGCATCCACGTGAAAAAGCCGAAGGGCAAGCCAATGCCACCGCGCACGCGCATTGCGAACGGGCGCAAGTCGAAGGTGCGCTCGGCGGTCGAGCATGTCTTCGCCCAGCAGAAGGGAGCGATGGACCTCGTTGTCCGTACGATCGGCATTGCCCGCGCCGCGACCCGGATTGGGCTCGCCAATCTCGCCTACAACATGCGCCGCTTCATCTGGCTCGAACGAAAAGGGATCGTCTTGGCCACCGGATAAGGCGGAAAACCAGCCGGGACGGCGCCAAGCCGAGCCAATAGACCCCTCGTTCACCCCCGATTGCCGTGGCCTCGGCGTCAACGCTCACCCAGGACTGCCTCCGTCAGCAAAAACGTCGGTAATTGGAGGTGTCCAGCTGGCTGAAGCTCGGAAAAAACGAGGCGGATGCTCGTGTCAACGAAATAAATTTCCTTCGGCTAAACCGAGACAACTATCCGCAGATCGAGGAGATCTTCACGAAAGCATCTTCCAATGTCGCTAAGCATTCTGATATTGCCGTTGATTTTGAACTGCTCCGCGATGGCGAGGTCAAGTTTAGCGTGCCCCGTTTTACAGATGAAAAATTGGGTATCGACTCAGAGGAATACGGCAAAAAACGCGGTGTCAGTTTTTCCAAATGGGCTTCTGATCAAGCTTATTTTTTCTTGCGAGATCTTTGTCATGTACATCAGCACCATTCGCCCCAGGTAGATACCATACTGATACTTCAACATCTCAATGGTGACGATCTGCAATGGCGAAATTACGTAATTTACTCCCTACAACATTACATCATCAAGATGAAACGGACCTCCCATACTGCAGATTTGCACCGTGCAATGGGAGTCTTAGGCTACGCCAAATCATTTTATCAGATCTGCATCGCTAGAGATGCGGAATTGGCTCGAAAAATGTCAAATTTCAACTACGAGGCGATCGAATGCTCACTTCGATCTAGGATTGGAGAAAATGATACCAAAGACACATCCTTAGCAAACAAGAAAAATTGGGCTATTGCTGACACGGTTGGATACAGAAACCTCCTTATTGCAGTGCTCGTATTAATTTTTACCGCTGTAGCGTTTGTATTTCAACAATATATTGCAAAAAATCCGCAAAAATTTGAAGAGTTTGGCCAAATTTTGGCTAATAGCTGGAGGCTATGGTTAGGGGCACTTTTGGTTTTTTTCTTAATATTTTGGCTGTTCTTAAACGAACGGCACTTTATTAGAAGCTTCGATCGCAACAATGCATTATATCGAAAAGATTTTTTGGCGCTTGGCATTTTGAAGCCAAGGTTGATCGGCTGGATTTCTACAGGAGCCTCGGCAATCCTCACATTATCTATTATTTTCGCTCTATTTTATCGATATGCGGGATAATTCAGGCGGCACGCTTCGACGGTGCCATGGTCATAAACACGGAACTGATCAGACGCATTAAGCCATCGTCGCCGTTCCTCGATGGTCCCCGCGACCCCGCAGGTTTTCGACAGCTTGCCCGAGACAACCCAGCCTGTAATGCGCCTCGCCGCCGCCGACGGCGAGCTGACCGCGACGCGATGGACATACTGGGGCCTCCTCAATACAGCGGCGCGCTGTCACCGATCAGTACACGACAAGTTCGTACCGACGCCGTTGCCTCACCCGCGCCAACCGCTGCCTTGTGCTTTTGACTACGAGCAGCCGACACCAAGCCAAAGAAGACGACCACTTGCTTCTCTCTCTCGACAACAGCCTCCGTTCTGCGCTTTCGTTAGGATCCGGACGAGTGGCGTGGCTTGCACGGAACGAAGGCGAAGCCAATCGAGGGCTGCCATCAGTTCTACGGGTTCCAAGCGACCGATTCGAACGGCAATCGAAGGCATGCCAGGTGAAGCTCAGGACGGTCGAGGAGGGGAAGGATTAGGGGATGGTCCGGCAATACCATACTAAGGTATTGATATTTATGAAATTTTGGCGGAGGGAGCGG
>JARLIE010000301.1 GCA_031291875.1 Minisyncoccota bacterium
AATCGATTTCGTCGCCGACCGTGCCATATTTGCGCGAGTCGCGCTGCAAAGCCGCCAGTTGGTCGTCGAAGATCCCCCCGCACTCATAGAGCAAGCGGCCAATCAGCGTCGATTTGCCGTCATCGACCGAACCGCAAGTCAGAAAACGCAAGGTCGGACGATCGGCGGCGCGAGCTTCCGTATTGCTCGAGGATTGTTGCCGGGCTTCGATATTCATCAGAAATAGCCCTCGCGTTTCTTTCTCTCCATCGAGCCGGATTCGTCGAAATCGATAAGCCGCCCCTGACGCTCGGAAGTGGTCGAGGCGCGTATTTCCGCGACGATATCAGCCGGCGTGGCCGCTTCGGACTCAATGGCCCCGGTGAGCGGGTAGCAGCCCAGCGTCCGGAAACGCACGCGCAGTCTTTCGGCGACTTCGCCCTCACGCAGCGGGAGCCTGTCGTCATCGACCATGATGAGCGCACCGCCGCGGCGAACCACCGGCCTCACCTTGGAGAAATAAAGCGGCACGACCGGAATCCTTTCCGCCGCGATGTATTCCCACACATCGAGTTCGGTCCAGTTCGACAACGGAAACACCCGCATCGACTCGCCCGGCGCGATGCGAAGGTTGAAGATTTTCCACAATTCCGGCCGTTGGCAGCGCGGGTCCCAAGCATGGGTGGCGTTACGATGGGAAAAGATCCGCTCCTTGGCGCGGCTCTTCTCCTCTTCGCGGCGGGCGCCGCCGAAAGCCGCGTCGAATTTCCACGTGTCGAGCGCCTGACGCAATCCCTCGGTCTTCATCACCTGGGTATGGACCGACGAACCGGAGGAGACCGGCGAAACGCCGCGCGAAACCCCGTCCTCATTGACATGGACCAGCAGATCCATGCCCACCCGCGCCGCCATTTGGTCGCGAAATGCGATCATCTCGCGAAACTTCCAGGTCGTATCGACATGGAGCAATGGAAAGGGCGGCTTGGAAGGATAAAATGCCTTGAGCGCGAGATGCAGCATCACGCTCGAATCTTTTCCAATGGAATAAAGCATCACCGGGTTATGGAGCTCGGCGACAGTTTCTCGGAGAATGAAAATTGACTCCGCTTCGAGTCGACGGAGGTGCGCAGACAGCGCCATATTCGCCTTGATCCCGTTCACTAGACTGCTGGAGCGCCGGGATTTCCCGGCCTGATCACGTTGGCGAACTCCGTGCGCCGCCGCGGTTTTGGTGCGAGATAGTGCCGACTGCTCCGTGCGACCGAATCGCAATTGTTATATTTGTCCCAATTCTCCAACTTTTCCAGCGCGCTGGCAATGTAAGCCGATGCGGTGAGTGCGGCTTGGACGGGCATCGCAGGAACGGCGCGCCGGAAGCGCGGCTGCCATGAGCGTAGTCGCGTAGTCGCTCTGCGTGGCTTACGACGATTTGCGCCGGCCAGATGCGGGCCTTTGCGCAGGCGGCTCGAAGCGGCGCCCCTTGGCAGACTTTGCCTGAAGGTCTTCAAAAAAATCTTGCTGGTAAAGCAGATTCATAGGATTGTTACCAAACGCGATTACATATAGGCGTTCCGCGTGTGTTGTCGTGTGTGTTTGTTTCGGAGTTTGTTGCAATGATTTTCGAATTGCGCCGTATCGAGGGCGATGTGGTGGGCCGCATCGGCTGGAGCTCGAAAACAGTTAGCCTCAACGACATCCGAGATCGAGCAAAATCGACGCTCATGGATTGTTATGAGTGGGACGATCGTTCATTTTGGCCTAAGTCAAAGTATGAATTCAACAGACCTGAAAATATTGTGGCCGTCTCAGATGATAATGAGATAGTAACAAGCTATACGATATATAATATGGTCGCGGATACGAGGCGTTGTCTTACCAGGCGTGCGCGTTCTAAAATCTGACGGACGCGACGAAACGTCAAAAAACGCGACGCTTTGATTTTTAAACGCTGAGATGCGGAAATCCAATCGTCGGTATTCATGCTGGCCGCGCAAAATCCAACGACGTGCGGAGTGCTTGATCCGGATGCGCTTCTCGATACGTATCGATCGATATAGTGTTGTCGTCATATCATAATATCTACGTAATGAAGGCGATGCTTGTAGATTAAATTATGCAATTTGTTAATATAGACCATCTATATTTCCGTTAAATTCGTAGATCTAGGCGGAGTATAGCGCTTCATATCAAACTTATGCCGTATCTATATGTTCATCAGGAACGCTTGGCGTTCGCAAACGCCCAAAGCGCCTGTGTGTGCGGGTTGGGATGTTGGCGTTTGAGTCAGGTGGTTGAATTCGGTCGGTCGATGGGGCCGCACCGTCGCTGCGCCCGGAATTGGCAGAACAAAGCCAATGCGGCGAAGACCGTTATATTTCAAGCTAATCCGGGCAAATGGCGTTGTCGGGCGCAAGATAAGGCCGATTAGCGCCCTGCCGAAGCTCGCCGCCCCGTCTCATTCCAACCCCGTTGGTTTGAGCGTGTTTACCCAAAAACAGGACCGGAATATTAGGTCCGGAAGGGCCCAATTGGATAAAGTCAGAGCGCGCGTTTCGATTCGCTCGGATCACGAAGCGCGATAAAGCTAGGCTGCTCGACCTCATGCCCACCTTGCC
>JARLIE010000302.1 GCA_031291875.1 Minisyncoccota bacterium
GCGCCGAACGGTTGGCGCTCGTGTCGACGACCGCCAGTTCGTCCTTGGCGTCGCGATAGCGGCGCTCGGGATCGAGCGCGGCGACGAGGCTACTGCCGGCGCGGCGCGCTTTGGTCGAGCCTAGCAACTCGGGGACCAGTTCGACCACGACGTAGGCCAGCGCGCCGATGCCGGGCAGGAACAGGATGACGAAGCCCCACGGCGTGAAGCGCCCGGTGCGCGCGGCGTGGACGATCAACGCGATGTCGACCCCAGCGACGATCCAACCGATCGGTATGCCAAACAAGCGAGACTCCTTCGGCGCGGCCTCGCGCCCGGGCTGTGATTTGGCGATTGCCGGGGCGTTTGTCGAATCGGGTGCGGGGGCGAGGGGCTCGAGACTTGCGGCCGACGGTCCAAGTGCCGCGGCATGCGTTAGGGATGAACGCTCAACGGCAACCGCGGTTAGGTAAGGCGGCGGATGACATTATGGCAGAATGCCGCAAGCTGGATAACAACATCTACGACCGTTGGCATTGAATTCGAGCGGTCATTTCGGTTCGTTGATCCATTCATTCAGAACCTTGATATGGATTGCAAAATTGCGCGACTCCTCCGGCCCTCCTTTATGTATGACCCCCACAACCGCGTGATCGCTGTCAATTATCGGGCCTCCGGACATGCCTGGAGCGAGCGTCTGGGTTACTTCGATCTTCTGTACCGCGCTCTTTATCGGTAGAGAACTCACGGTTCCAAAGCGGATGTTAATTTTGTCCCCAGGCCCGTAAGACGGATACCCGACCGCGGTGACTTCGTCGCCAGCTCCGACAACACGATTTGATCGATCTAGCTGATAATACTCATTGGCCTGGATATTATGATCGAGGATCGCAAGGTCGCGGGGATCGCGAGGATCGCAGCGCTTCGCTATCGTCACCTTAAACTTGTTCGAGGGCTTGGTCGGGTGATACACTTCCGCTTCATCCACGCCTTCTACGCAATGCGCGGCAGTGACGAGCCCGACATCTTTGAGGAAAAACGCGCTCCCTTGCGAATCCCCATGCTCGACGATCCAGACCGATCGATCTCGAATTTCGACCTTGGTGGGTTCGAGCTTTATCGCCCGTTTCGGGAAGCAGTGGTTGAACCTCTCCGCAATGCTCCGAAAGATTGGATCGGATCGGCCTTTGATGTTTCCTAGCCAGGCGAGCTTGCCTTGCAGGTGGTCGGCGATACTCGCGGTTCCACCGTATTTCTTCTTGAAGATTGCGTCCGCGGTAGCCTCACCACCCTTCTCGACCGCGTATAGCGCGGCGCGGATGTTCCTCACGAAATTTCGATCGACGTTTAGGGCTTCGTTGATTTTCAAACCAGTGACCGTCCGACGCGAATGCCGGTCGGCATAGTGCGCCTTTGCCGGATTAATCGTGAAGCTATTGGTCTCGAACGCCCTCCTCAGCTTCGGTGCGAGTAGGTTGGGAGCTACGGGACCAGGTGGGGGCAGAGCACCGTCGAACAGCGAGGAAAGCGGTTGATAGCTGGAGAAGGTTATATCGTCGGCGTAGCGTGTATAGATAGAGTGCGAATCTTTGGCAATCTCAAGAAGTTCTCGGTCCATCCGAAAGCATATCATATTAGAAAGGACCGGGCTACTGGGCGCCCCTTGTGGCAACTGGCCGTTGTTACAACATATCCGGGCTACTACTTCCGCCACGCGACTGTCAACGTCTAGCGCCCGCAAGACACCACGAACGCGTGTTTCGGTGATCGACGGAAAAAATTTCTCAATATCAAGATTCAGGACAAATTTACTCTTGATATGGGAAAGAGCATTCGTCTTGACGGAGCGATCATTGACGAATCCATGAACCGGATTTCGACGTTTGTAGACCGCGCCGAGCAAGTCCGCGATCTTTCGTTGCACGAATTTCAGTCTTTGATCTGGAGCGCTGATGATTCTTGTCTTGCCTTTACCCTTGGAAATCTCGAAAGTCCGGTACATCCTGCCACGATACCACCAGATTTTCTTGAGCTCCGCAGGCGACATTCCCAGATACGCCAAAAGGGCGGTTTCGCTTCCCAGTTCCGGGGGAATCTCTCCTCGGTAGACTGCGCGAAAAGACAGCCCACGCGTCGACACGAAGTCTCCCCTCCAATCACGCCATCGTCGCCCCATAGTGGATGGCGCGCACGACTTCCTTCCCCAGACATTAGCTCTTACGCCGCAGTTGCACAGCGCGTATGCGAGGGGGAGACCTCGTCCGCATATCGCTAACAGAGGGCATTCACTTTTGCCAGCACTGCCTTTGTGGGATTACGTTGACACGCCCGTTTTTACCCATTTCGGGATTACTGTGACAGTTTACTGATTCCCTAATTGCTCCCCGCCAGCACCGACCCCAACGCGCCTGCTCCATCCCCCGCCGAGCGCGGCGGAAAAATGTCTCGCAAGCGCCTGAAAGAAAAGGATCGCGCCGAGAAATGGGCGATTATAACCTTGACAAAGCCACTCGGCTTCGGTATGAATGGCGGCATAGGAGCTTTCCATGTCCGCCAATCTCCAAAACCCGATCTTCACTGACGAAACCAAAGCCCGCGAATGGCTTGAGGCTCGGGTTTGGCCGA
>JARLIE010000039.1 GCA_031291875.1 Minisyncoccota bacterium
AACACATAATATTTGCGTGTAGCTCTAGTCAAGGGCAAGAGATTGGTGTATGGTAGAAGCTCTCATCTGATGTCGTTGTGCAGATACATCGAGGCGCGCAATGACATTTTCTTAGGCGCTTGCCGGCAGCAAACGGATATAGATGCTTCGAATGCTTAAGCTTGACAATTGCTGATGTCAGAAGCGCGCGCGGCTCTAGCCCTCGCTGAATCACTTTTAACTGCGCCACATCGTGTCGCAGATGAAGCTGGCCACCTTCGCCGGCAGCATCGGCAGGAGCTTGATCGTCAGCAGGTTGAGGTATCCGATCTGAATGTGCGCCCGTCCTTCGACCACCTCCCTCGCGATTCGCGTCGCCACTTGCTCGCTGGTGGCGCTGGCATGCGAAAGATCAACGCTCGATCGCATTGGCCCGTCGCGATCGCGGCGAAGTTGGTCGCGGTCGGTCCCGGCGTGACGAGGCAGACGGCCAGGTTGACGTGCGTGGTGGGCGCCGCGCGGTGGAGCGCGTCGATCGCGAGGCCAATCTCGTACTGGAGAGACTGGGTGAAGCTCGTCAGGAAGGCCTTCGTCGCAGCGTAGTACAGCGCACCGCGCGGACCTCAAGGGCGACGAGGAGATCGACGAGGCGATCGGGTCCGCCCTGCAGGCGCTGTGGAACGACCACGGCATCCGCGTGACCTACGAGAATCGCGCCTCCTACCAGCTGACCGACTCGACCTCGTACTTTCTCGACCAGTCGTCGATCGTCTGCCAGCCGAACTACCTGCCGTCGGAGCAGGACGTCCTGCGATCGCGCGTGCGCACGACCGGAATCGTCGAGAACGACTTCGAGATCAAACAGAACAATTTCAAGATGTACGACGTCGGCGGACAGCGCAACGAGCGCAATGTAATCCTGTGCACGCTTAGCGTCTAAGTGCCACGCGCATGTTGACTCTAGCAACGCACATGCGAGTTATCAACGAGCAAATGAATCATTCTCTCCTTTGACGTGCGCACCCGCGTTAGCTCTCAATATATCGCCCACGCGATCACGTTTGCAACCGCAGCTCAGTCTGCGTTACATTGGTTTCGAGTCCGGTCCGTGTCGATCGTTCGTATCCACCGCGGCAGTCGCTGGCGAGAAGGCGCGAGGTCAGAAGAAAGTCGTTCGCGGCATCTGTCATGTCGGCTAACCCGGTCGGGTGACGCGCGAGTACATGAAGGATCCGTCGTTCGTCGCGAAGATGCAAGGCCTGGGTCAGACCACGAACCCGAACGCGCTTCCGAATCGGTAGTATGGCGGGCGAGTTTGTCAGAGTCAAAACCTTTTGCACAAGGTTCAACTACGCCCGCGACCTAATGAAATCGCGATGCAGCACAAGCACACCACCAATCGATTGTTCATGATTATACCTTTCTAATCGAGTAATTTTAAACGGTTTAAACCGACGGGCCGGCGGCGCCCCGGGGCAACAGATCATCGGGCCGCCGCGGCAATGAGGATGTGTACTGGAGGACGAGCAAGAGAGAGTACTGACGTGTGAATCATTCCTCGTCGCTCCCCTCTCTTGTCGGCTTGCGGCGTGTGTGCTGACCGGCTGTAACGCAGACTGAGCTGCGGTTGCAAACGTGATCGCGTGGGCGATAGATCGAGAGCTAACGCGGGTGCGCACTTCAAAGAAGAGAATGACTCGTTTGCTCGTTGCTGACTCGCCTGCGCGTTGTCTAAGTCAGCATGCG
>JARLIE010000303.1 GCA_031291875.1 Minisyncoccota bacterium
CACATCCTCATCACGGGCGACATCGGCCCGTAACGCGATCGCGTTGCCCCCGAATTCGGCGGCAATCTCGTCGATCTCGGCGCCGCGGGCGACCAGGGCAACTTGATCCCCGGCCGCGATGGCGCGCTGCACCACCGCAAGCCCGATTCCCCGCGAAGCGCCCGTTACGAGCCACCGCCGCTTCATTAGCCGCGCCACGTCGTTGGT
This sequence comes from Minisyncoccota bacterium, assembly GCA_031291875.1. Taxonomy (GTDB): domain Bacteria; phylum Patescibacteriota; class Minisyncoccia; order Phycocordibacterales; family UBA2100; genus UBA10103. Next base: position 208 of record JARLIE010000303.1, read on the forward strand.
CTCTTCCCCATGCTCGTTCCTAATAAATGTACTGTATCCGGAAGCCGAAGGTCGCCGGGGGACGAGGAGCCGCATACGTCCACAACCCGCCCGGGCGGCCGGCGACATCGAACGCGATCGTGTACGCGTCGTTACCCAGAATATTCTTGCCATAGAGGCTGAAGGTCGTGCTGCCGTAACGATAGTTAACGGAAGCGTCGACAATATTCTGGGCGGCGTTCTTAGTCGGAGCAAAATTAAAGAAATCGACGTCTTCGCGTCCTATGAAATGCCAGTCTCCATCCACCCAAGCAGTACCGTTCATCATGTCCCACTCATATGACAGTAAAATACTCGATGTTATGTGAGGTGCCCGTGGCATATTGAGATAAGAGTTGTCTGTCTTGACTCCCGCGCCTGTAAGATCGGCGATGAAATTTACGTATTTCGCGTCGAGTAGGCCCAGATTTCCCTCGAGCTTTAAGCCGGGAATTTCCGCTGGAAGGTAGGACGCATCGAATTCGACGCCTTTGATGTTCGCCGCCGCCACGTTCGCGACCACCGATTGCTGCCCGGTGCCGATAGAAACCGGCTGTTGAACCTCCTCCTGGAGATTTGTGTAATCTTCGATAAAGATGTCGCCATTGATTTTCAAATGGTGATCGAGCCACTCGCTTTTGAAGCCAAGATCGAAATTATCCACATTCTCTGGAGCATACGGTAAGGTTGCAGCCTCTACAGTCGAAGGGCGCCCGTTGAATCCGCCCGACCGGTAGCCTCGTGAATAGAGAAAATAAATCGAAAGATCCGGTGTAAAAGTGTATTTTATGCTGGCCTTCGGCGTGAACTCTTGCCAGGTCTTGCTCGCCGGATCCGCCAGCGTATGGATGTTTGCGTCTTCGATACCTCCGGTCTTCGTCTCGTAGGTGTACCGCCCCCCGACGGTCAGCGTGAAATCGTCGAGAAACTGGTAGTCCCCCTCCCCAAAGACCGACTTGGAGTCAGTTGTCTGATGCGCTGTTTGCTTGACGTCGAGCACCTGACCGGGAACCGCGAAGCCGATGAAACTATCGAGATGGATCGTGTAGTCTGACTGAAATGAGTAAAGACCCACGGTGTATTTTAGCGAATCACCCGTGTAAGCCAGACGAAGTTCGTGACTTGTCTGCTCGTAGGCGGCAGGCCGGCTGGTTTCATACAGCAAAAGCGACGTCGCATCGAAATCCTGCCGCACTTGTTCGTCAGTATTATAATCCCCAAAAATATAATCGAGAGAATACTCATCGTTTATGTCGTAACGCCCCGAGAAAATATGCGTGTTGGTCCTGAAATATGCGCCTCCGGGATTTCCCTCGGTTGTGACGTCATAACGCCCTCCGGATTGCGGGGTATAGGGGAATACCGACTGGGCGCACTGGTGATAGGCGGAGCAGAAAAGCTGATCGGGCTGGGAAAGATTTAATACCGTCGGTGCGTCTGATGTATCATCCGCAAACTGATATTCGTATTTTAAGGTCAGTGCATCGGTAACATTAAAGAGAATTTTGGTTCCAACTTGGAAGTAACGTTCGCGACCGTTTTGTAAACCAGTGAGCACATTGTGAAAGTAACCATCGAACCCTTCTTCGCCTATGTTCAGTTTTACCGCAATTCGATCGGTGATTCCCGTCGATGCCACCGCATCAGCCTGAAATGCATTGTAGTTTCCATAACCCACCTCCGCCTTACCCGTCGTTTCAAACGTCGGATCTGAACGCTGCACGTTGATCACGCCCGCGATCGAGTTTCGCCCGAATAGCGTGCCTTGAGGTCCTCTGAGGATTTCGACCTGGCTAATGTCGATCGCCTTAAATATAGCGCCGGAGTTTACGCCAATATAGAGACCATCGACGACGACACCGGTCGTTGGTTCAAAGCTTTTTTCGACATCTGCAACCTGAATTCCGCGAATTGAGATCGATGCGGGCGACCCAGGTCCTTGCTGAATATTATCTATGATTACATTTGGACTGACATTGGCGAAATCGGTGACGTCGGTATCGAATCTCTTCAGTAGATCTTCCTTGGTCAAAGCGCTTACTGCCTGAGCCAGCGTTTGGAGTTTCTCGGACCGTTTGCGTGCCGTGACGACCACCTCTTCGAGTCCCGGGGCGTTTGCCTGCCCGGCTCCCGCATCTGTCGGCGCTTGGGGCGGACCGGGCTGCTGCGCCTGAGCAGTCGCGGCCGCAACGATAAGCACTGAAGCCCCCCCTAGCAGCGCGCGCAAACTGGAACGTCTGTTAAGCTTTTTCATGTCCTCCCCTTTCGTTGTCCGACGCACGCGATATTCTAAATCGACGTTGCAACGGTCTTTCGCGTCCGTAATACGAAGGCGCCAATTCGCTCGATGCGCCGTAGTATGGTCACCATCGATAACAACCTTGCTAGCGTATAGCAAGTATGATTTTATCGATTCATCGGAAAGTTGGAATCAACGGGCGGGGAGGCGAAGCGAATGTCTAGACGACTGGCGGGTAAGGTGGCTTTGGTATCTGGCGGCGCGAGCGGAATAGGCGCCGCGCATGTCAGAATTTTCGCACGCGAAGGCGCCAAGGTGGTCGCCGGCGATGTGCAGGAAGAGTTGGGGCGATCGGTTGTCGCCGAGGTGACAAAGGCCGGAGGCGACGCGGTTTTCGTAAAACTGGATGTGACGATCGAACGCGATTGGGCGAACGCCGTCGCCGAGGCAGTTAGCCGGTTCGGCGGCCTGACCACGCTCATCAACAATGCCGGCA
>JARLIE010000304.1 GCA_031291875.1 Minisyncoccota bacterium
ACCCCGAAGCGTGCAAGGTGCTTGAGCATGCTCCATCCTCCTGTTCCCTCCCCTGTCGACAAGTCTTTCAATCAACAGCCTAGGCCAGACTACGGGGCGCAAGATGCACAAAAACCCGGCCGTCTACAACTTCCGCTTTCCTCCAGTTCCTGCCTTAGCCTAGCCGACGCGCGGAGACCTACAGCCGCCGTTTGTTCAGGTCAGGCGCGAAAAGCCGCTTTCGGGCATCCTGGACGAAAAGGTGCCGTTCCGGACACACCCCACTTGCGGCCATTGCGAGAACCATGTCACGATCTGAAAGGCGGACGGGGGCAATCGATTATGAGAGCAGTTACGGGCCTAACAGCGAGCTATGTCGTCGTCATAGCGATCGTGTTTTCTGTCTTTATCACCTCAAGTGGTTCTAAGATCAGTAGCGTGGAATTTGCAGAAGCAGCCTTCGCCTTGCCGATGATAATTGCTTTTTTCTTAGCATTGATATTTCGAGGCGTTGAAGCTCGACGTAGTTTGCTCTTTTTCGAGATAGGGTTTTCGATATTTTCTATTTTGGTGTTCGTCAGGACGTTCACTGGGGAACATGACGCTCAGTATCAGTTGGCGGTGCTGGTCATCCCACTGATCGGTTTCCCTGCTGTGGTGATCGCTGGCGTCATCGCGGCTTTCTCACCGAAGAGGCGACCGAAATAGCGCCAGTTCCGACATCGGTTCGGCAGCTTCATACTCCCGCCGCTTGTCAGCTTTCAGGCTTTCGCGGCGAAAGTGGACATGGCAACTCCAGCCCCATTCGCCGTCATTAGGCTAACGCTGGAGCGCCTACGGTATTCTGAAACTCGCAGTCGATAAACTTGGCATCTGCAAAATCGCAATCGCCGTCGAGATTGTCTTTGCCGAAATTGCAATCCACAAAACTGCATTCGATGAATTTCGATCCTGCAAAGATGATGCCTCGAAACGCGGTGCCGACAAACCGTGTCGAAACAAAAAGCCCCGACGACATAGTAGACCAATACAGATCGCAATTTCGCAATTCGCAAAATACCATTACAGTTCCAAAATTACCTCCTTCGAATTCTAATTCGTTAAATACGCAGTTTTTGAAATAATAATCACTCATATTTCTTGTGGTACGGTTCATGCACGTGAAATCGTAGTCACATATGAGCGTGCTTCCAAACATCGTTTTCGTCTCGCCCCGTGAGCATCGACCCGACATAGCAGTTAGATTGTTAATGACCGCTTTCCTCCAATTTCCGCCGTTTGATCGAGCGATGAATTGTTCACGCAGCCTCGTTCACGAGGCCCGCGCGCCCGGCCCCTGCAACAGATTGGCCACAACACCGACCATGCGCACAAGCGCGTCTTGCGCCAGATCGGCGCGCCG
>JARLIE010000305.1 GCA_031291875.1 Minisyncoccota bacterium
TCGTTCCCGACAGAGCCAAGCGCCCCGGTTTCCCACGGAGGAATCATTGCGGGTTTCACCGGCGCGTTCGTTATGAACGGCAGCACGCTGACTCGCATTCGAACCGCCCAGATCAAAGTGAACACGGGCAACGTCATGGTGCGGGATACGTTCGGACACTACACGCCTGACGATACCATGGGAGACGTTCGGCAGATCACGCTTCAGGCAACCCTGTATGAAGACGACAGCGCCGGGCAAGAAGCTATCCGCGTGGCGGCGATCACTAAGACGCCGGTCGACGCGAATATTACGCTCGGGACGTTCTCCGGGTCGATTGTGAACTTCTACCTGAAGAACATCCAACTCCAGACCTACACGATGGACGATTCCACATTGCGCTATTCGCTGACCATCCCGGCCAGCCGCGCGTTCGGTACCTCGATCAGTTCGCTGGACGAATTGATTGTGACGATTGGCTAAACAAAGAAAAAGGTGACGACTCAATACTCCAGTACTTCGGCTTCACGGATGGAAACGTCCGTGGTGTCGGAGTGCTGGAGTTTTTTTGATGGGTGGTGATTATATTTATGACGTGTCCCCTCTGCGGAACCCTGTATCAAGGTTCTCACATCTGCGGTGGTACGTTTGATCCGGCGTGTTGGCGTAGCGACACGATCCGGTTGGACCAGTCTACGTTGTCCGAAATATGTATACCTTTTGAGGACAAGGAGTTTTGATGCGGTGCAATAAGTGTGGGCGCGACAAACCACGCGCCACTGGTTTTTACCCCAACCAAAAAAGACATCGAAAAGGCAAACCAGTTTATTACGATTCGATCTGTAAGAAGTGTCGAATCAAAACGAAGACGACTAGTTTATTCAAACGATATGGTTTGACGCAGCAAGAGTACGACCGTTTGCCCAAACGATGCGAAATATGTGGATCTAAGAAGCGATTGGTGTTTGACCACGACCACCAGACCCTTCTGTTTCGAGGCCGCCTTTGTGGGGCTTGTAACAACGGCTTGGGCATGTTTCACGATTCGGTGGTCAAGCTCAAAAAAGCAATTCAGTATTTAGAAAAAGTGTAGTAGATTTTCTTAATCACGCGGAGCCCAGCGACGGGGCCGCGCGCCTCGAAAGGAAGAAACATGATCAGTTACAGCAGCACGAAAAAAGTGGAGTCCAAGAGCGTACCGGGCGTGTCCTTTACCGTCCGCGTCATTTCCGAGGGCTTCCGAACCAAGATCCTGATGGGTCTAATCGACACCATGGCTGAGATTCGCCAATACCAAACAGATCTCACCAAACTAAACGACGCGCTTCCCCGCAATGAAA
>JARLIE010000306.1 GCA_031291875.1 Minisyncoccota bacterium
CAGGCGTCCCAGCAGGCCGCCGCTTCGCAGTTCACCCCGGAGGAGGCTGCCAAGGCGCTCGGCGCTGCCGCTGCTCAGGCTGCCCCGGCTGGTGCCGCCCAGGCCGCTGAGGCTGAGGACTCGTCGGAGTCGGTCGATGAGACTGGCCTTGACCCGGATGAGATCAACACGATCGTCGCCCAGGCCAACTGCTCGCGCGCCAAGGCCGTCAAGGCGCTGCGTAAGAACAAAAATATCGTTGACGCGATTCTGGAGCTGACCCCCTAAAGGGCCAGCGAGATCTGTCGCTGTTTGCGCGCGAATGCACGAATGATTCGCGTTGTAACTGTTTCTGCTGGTCTGTCACATTGCCCAAGGCAGAAACAACCTCATACAAAAACCTAAAAATTCAATCCTCTGCTCCGCCCGCGCGCCTGGTGCACGCACGTTGATGGCATGCTGCCTGCCTGGCTTCGAAAAACCTCTGCCAAAACGAGTCGACAGCGCTCACGGAGGCAAACGAATCGCAATTCTTTTGACACGATCAGGTGAGATCACCGCCAATCGACAGCGCCATTTGATTACTGTGTCTTTATACTAATCTCCATACGAATTGCGAGGTCGAGAACATGCTTCGTTGTTGAGTTGTAGAGTGCCGACCAATGTATAAAATGACTGGCAAAACGATTCATTTTGCTGAACGCAGCAGGACCAGCCATCCTCGATTGGTGTCCGACGGGACGAGATAAGCACGCAGGGTTGGCCATCCTTGATTGGTGTCGTTTTCTGTATTGCGCCTGCCTCGCTTTTGTGATTCTCTGCGCCTGCTCTTCCGAATCATCGCGCGCCAGCTCGTGCGCATGCTTGTTTTATTCCTTCAGCCACTCAGCACAGCGCGAATCAAAGAACATGTACATTCACTCGCGATCGGCACGGCCTGACTGGCGACACGAACCTGTCTGATGCAGTCGTCGCGTCGCCGGTCTGGTTGGGGCGCGCCGAGGCGAGAGGGTCGACGGAATGACGGTACCAGTGACGTGAAGAGAGAAGAACTGCGTTGATGTGTACCCTCTCCTGAGCGGATGCGTGGCTCCGCGAGGCTGACCGACAGACCGAGCAGGATCGGAATGACGAAGGCGACCCTCGGGTCGACAACTGCGCCCTGGTTTTTAGCCAGACTGAGTAGGAATCTGAAACTACCGCACTGTGCTCAATCGTAAATTAAATGCATCCTCAATCCCAATGCATCATTCGAATAGTGTTATTTTTGCATTCTTTCAGACTGGGTAGCGTTTGTGTGTCTCCTCGGATAAATACGTAGTACTACTCGTATTTCTGGAGATCGGAGTTTTGTGGACTTTTTCTGTTTTCACTTTTATGGCCACGCCTGGCCAATTTTCGCTGACAAAAACGCACCACCATCATGTAGTGTCAGCTAGTATGTATGCTATACATTGTCCTTCGTGTGCGCAGGCTCCCTTGTTCGTGCGCTAGAGCAAAATGAATCGTTTTGCCAGTCATTTTATACATTGGTCGGCACTCTACAACTCAACAACGAAGCATGTTCTCGACCTCGCAATTCGTATGGAGATTAGTATAAAGACACAGTAATC